>DASTIY010000108.1:0-4122 GCA_035717085.1 Casimicrobiaceae bacterium
TCATGACCTGGGGACTCGGCCAATTCCTCTTCGGGTGGATCGCCTGGAGAAGCGATCCATTACCGAAATGGATTGCCATCATCGGCATGGTCGGAGGCGTTGCCGGCTTGCTGACGCTCGCGGTTTACCAGACGAGCATCCTGGCGCTGGTGCAACTGGCATGCTTCACCATCTGGGGCTTGGCAACCGGTATCGTGTTGCTGCGTGCGGCGCGACGTGACGCGGCGGTCGCGTAACTCCTCGGCAACGTGCGCATATCCACTGTTGTGTCCGATCACCGAGCGAGTGCGCAATCATGAAGTCACCGGAAGGCATCGATCCCGAGAGCTGGCATCGCTTCTTCGGCTCGACGGCGAACAATCGGGCATGGACGCTTGCGGAAATGCCCTCGCACGAAGTCGACCGCGACGAGCTGTTGAATGCTGCACATGCTGCGGCGTGGCACTGGCAGCAGATCGGGACCGAGCTCCATCGGATGCGCGCCTGCATGCTCCTCGCGCAGGCGCATGCGCGAGCCGGCCTCGGTTCGAGCGCGCTCGCGTATGCGGAGCGCATGCGCGCCTATTTCCTCTTCGCCCCGGACACGCCGGACTGGGAACGCGCGTTCACGCACGTCGTTCATGCGCACGCCGCCGCCGCGGCGGGTGCGCGGCAACAGCACGCGGAATCCTATGCGAATGCGCAGGCCGCGCTCCTCGCGATCGCCGACGACGAGGACCGGGCCATCGTCGAGCGCGTCTTCCGACACGTGCCAAAGCCGTAACGCTTATGATCCGGGCGTCGCGACACGCAACCAAGCCTGCATGCGGACGATGGTGAAGACGTACAAGGGAAGCTGTCATTGCGGCGCCGTCACGTTCGAAGCCGATCTCGACCTCGACGCGCCGTCGTATCGATGCAATTGCTCGATCTGCCGGCGCACGCGCTTCTGGCCGGCGATCGCGCGCCCCGAAGGCTTTCGCCTGTTGAGCGGCGAGAGCGAGCTCAGCGAATACCGCTTCGGCAGCCGCAGGAACGTCCACTACTTCTGCCGGCATTGCGGCGTTCGGTCGTTCGGCGTCGGCAACGACACGCCGATCGGGCGCATGTACGGCGTGAACCTCGGTTGCCTGCACGACGTGTCCGAGGAGGCACTGTCGCGCATTCCCGTGACCTTCGTCGACGGCCTGCACGATCGGATGGCCGCACCCGAGCATCGCTCGCATCTTTGACGCGCCCGACGTGTCGAATTACGCAAACCTCATCGGCTCGATCGGTGTCGCGCTCCTGCTCGGTGCGTTCGTGCTGAATCTCGCGAAGCGCCTGGCGACGACGGCGCCGATCTATAGTCTGTTGAATTTCGTCGGCGCGAGCCTCGCCGGCTATTCGTCGTACCTGATCGGATTCCTGCCTTTCGTGGTGCTCGAAGGCGTCTGGGCGCTCGCCGCGCTCGGTGCACTGCTACGCACGCTCGGCACGAGAAGCGGTCACGCTGCTCGCTGAAGGCATCATGCGTACGCTCGCCCAACTCTTCGCCAACAATCAGCGCTGGTCCACGCGCATCCGAGAACGCGACCCCGAGTTCTTTCCGCGGCTTTCGCGCCAGCAGCGTCCCGACTACCTGTGGATCGGTTGTGCCGACAGTCGAGTCCCCGCCAACGAGATCGTCGACCTCCTGCCCGGCGAGCTGTTCGTGCATCGCAACGTCGCCAACGTCGTCGTGCACACCGACCTCAACTGCCTCACCGTGATGCAGTTCGCGATCGAAATCCTCAAGGTCCGCGACGTGATCGTATGCGGTCACTACGGATGCTCGGGCGTGCAGGCCGCATTGCAGGGCGATCGCATCGGCCTCGCCGACAATTGGCTGCGTCACGTGCAGGACGTGCGCAGGATGCACGCCTCGCGAATTGCGCGCGCCGCCGATGCAGGCAACGCCGCGGAGCGGCTCTGCGAGCTCAATGTCATCGAGCAGGTGATGCACGTGTGCGAGACGACGATCGTGCGCGATGCGTGGGAGCGTGGCCAATCGCTTTGCGTGCACGGGTGGATCTACGGGCTGCGCGACGGCCTGCTGCACGATCTCGGCGTGACCGTGACCGGGCCCGGCGAGATCGCGTCGGTCTACGAGTCGGCGCTCGCGTCGCTGTCCTGAGGAAGATGCGATGACCGCTTACCTGATCGCCGATGTCGAAATCACCGATCCCGAGGGGTATCAGGAATACCGGCGGCTGGTCGCGCAAAGCGTCGCGACATTCGGCGGACGCTTCCTCGCGCGCGGCGGCAAGAGCGAGACGCTCGAAGGCAACTGGCTGCCGAAGCGGCTCATCGTGATCGAGTTTCCCTCGTGGGAGCGGCTCGAGGCGTGGTATCGCTCGCCCGAGTACGCGCCGGCGCTGGCGTTACGCAAGCGCTGCGCGGTATCGAGCCTCGTGATGACGGAAGGCGTCCCCGACGCCTGAGCCGGGCGCCGCGCGCGGCGCGTTGTCGATACGTGCAAGACGCGTCGCTTTGCGAGTGATCGAATCGTCGTTTGCGCTGTCCAATCTTTGTTCATCCCCGAGGAAATGCCGGCAGATGCGGATTGCGCAGGTCGCACCGTTGTACGAAAGCGTCCCTCCCAAGTTCTATGGCGGCACCGAACGCATCGTTTCGTATCTCACCGAGGAGCTCGTGGCGCTCGGCCACGACGTCACGCTCTTCGCGAGCGGCGATTCGCAAACGCGCGCACGGCTTATCGCCGGTTGTCCGCGATCGCTGCGCCTCGATCCGCACTGCATCGACCAGCTCGCGCACCATCAGCTGATGCTCGAATGGGTCGCGCAGCAGGCGCATCGCTTCGACGTCATTCACTTCCACCTCGATTACCTGCACTTCCCGTTGTCCCGGCGCAGCGGCTACCGGCAGGTGACGACGCTGCACGGCCGGCTCGACATTCCGGATCTGCCGCCGCTCTATCGCGAGTTTTCCGAAATGCCGCTCGTCTCGATCTCCGATTCGCAGCGGGTGCCGTTGCCGAACGTGAACTGGCGCGCCACCGTCTATCACGGTCTTCCGCGCGACCTGTACCGCTTTCGCGCGGAGCCCGGCGAGTATCTCGCGTGCCTCGGCCGCATCTCGCCGGAGAAGGGCATCGACCACGCGATCGAGATCGCCAAGCAGGTGCAAATTCCGTTGCGCATCGCCGCCAAGGTCGACCGGGCCGACCGCGACTATTTCGACAACGTGATCGAGCCTCTCCTCGACGATCCGATCGTCGAGTACATCGGCGAGATCGGCGATGCGGCGAAGGACGACTTCCTCGGCAACGCGAAAGCGCTGTTGTTCCCGATCGACTGGCCGGAACCTTTCGGACTGGTGATGATCGAGGCGATGGCGTGCGGCACGCCGGTGATCGCCTACGCCAGCGGCTCGGTTCCCGAAGTGATGGAGCAGGATCGAACGGGATTCATCGTCACGGGATTGGCCGACGCGGTCGGCGCGGTGCGCCGCCTGCCGAGGCTCAGTCGCGCCCGCTGCCGCGAAGTATTCGAGGAGCGGTTCACCGCCGAACGGATGGCGCGCGATTACGTCGACGTGTATGAGGACTTGCTGGCCCCGCCGCTGAAGCTCGCGGTGCAGGCGTCCTGAGGCCGGGCCGGGTACGGGAAGGGGGGGCTTGCGCATGCCGCAGGACGTCGTCCGCACGCAAGACGGTTTCTACATCCTGTCGACGTCGAGCCGAGTCGACGACCGCACCGTCGTCCTCAAGCAGGGCGACGCGTTCGCGATCTTCGATCGCTCCGGCGACATCGACGAGATCGGCTCGGGCGTGCTCGGCCTCTACCATCACGACACGCGCTACCTGTCGAAGCTGGTGCTGCGCATCGCCGACGAGCGGCCGCTGCTCTTGTCGTCGACGGTGAAGGAGGACAACGCCGTCCTCGCCGTCGACTTCATGAATCCCGACATCCGGCGCGGCGACGAGGTCGCGATATGCCGCGGCAGCGTGCACGTGTTCCGCTCGAAGGTGCTGTGGCAGGCCGCCTGCCACGAGCGGCTGCGCGTGCACAACTACGGCCTCGGCGCGATCTCGGTCGCCGTGACGATCGAGTTCGGGGCCGACTATCACGACATCTTCGAAGTGCGCGGCACGCCGCGACC
>DASTIY010000109.1:0-7602 GCA_035717085.1 Casimicrobiaceae bacterium
GAGGAGTGTCGGAGGTGCGGTCAGTTGACGGCAAAGCAGTAGAGATACCCGGCGCTGCCGGTCGACGCGAGGCCCTCGACGCTGCAGCCGCGCGACGGGTGCGACGAATTCCACGAGCGGTTCGCGACCGGATCGGGATTGGTGCCGGTGCGATCCAGGTGCCCGAGCATGACGTTGCCGTCGCTGCCGCTCTTGGTGTAATTGCCGCAGGTGCGATCCTCGGCGCCGGAAAACGCGGTGCCGTCGGGCTTCGAGCCGGTCAGGATGTCGTGCTGGTTGGGCGTGTCGGGCCGGGTTTTCACCATCGTCCCCTTTTCGGTGAGGCCCGTCTGCTTGTCGATGTTGTTCTCGCCGTGCAGGTCCGCGACGTCCTTGGCGATCACGACGCCTTTCACGTTGCGCCACGGACCGCGGCCGATGCGATCGCGCGCGTTCACCGCGTTCGGCCCCTGCGTGCTGAGGTACGCATGCCACGTGTGACTGCCCGCGCCCACGGCCGTCGCCAGCTGCTGGCAATGCCGATCGGCGCCTGCGAGGCCGCCGAAATCGGCGCCCTTGCCGGAGCCCTCGCTCGTCACGAAGAACGTCATGCCGGCGCTGCCGCTCGCCGCCGTTGCCGTCGCGCCGGGGGCGCGCATCATGTCCGCGCAGCCGCTCATCGCGAGCGCCATTGCCACCGCCAGACTCATGCTCGAGCGTGTCATCGTCGTTTCCTCCTTGCGTTGATTGATCGTTCGTGTTCGCCGCGAACGCAGGTGAACATCGTGCGCTCGCGGATATTCCTCGCCAACGTGTCGCCCTCGGGCGACAGGATTGCGCGTTCCGGTGCTACCATGCCCCTGCACCGGGAGGACGATCATGACAGAACCCCAGGACCTGAAGGAAGCGCACTTCGAGTTCGCACTGCGCCGCGAGGGCTTCGCCGTCGAGCGCAAAGTCCAGCCGCCCGCGCGTTGCGTGCCCGAGCACGCGCATCCGTTCGACGTACGTGCGCTGGTACTGAACGGCGACATCACGCTGACGGTCGAAGGGATCGACTACACGTACCGCGTCGGCGACATCTTCGTGATGCCGGCAGGACATCGCCACGCGGAGACCGTCGGACCCGAAGGCGTCGAATACCTCGTGGGCCGGCGTGCGGTCGACGCGGCGCGTACCGATGCCGCGACAGGCGACGCGACGGCGCACGCACCGCTCGAAGCGATGGCAGCGCGCAACGGAGCCGGCATCGAACCAGCGAGGGCATGATGAAGCGCAGCGCGACCGCCATGTGGAACGGCGACCTCAAGTCGGGGAAGGGCACGATCTCGACCGACAGCGGCGTTCTTTCCAATTCACAATACTCGTTCGCGACACGCTTCGAGCAGGGCAAGGGCACCAACCCCGAGGAGTTGATCGCGGCGGCGCACGCCGGATGCTTTTCGATGGCGCTGTCGCTGCAGCTCGCCGAAGCAGGCCTCGTGGCGCAGAGCATCACGACGAAGGCGACGGTGACGCTCGAGAAAACCGACGCCGGTTTCGCCATCACGCAATCGCATCTCGACTTGACCGCGCGCATCCCCGGGGCGAGCCAGCAGGCATTCGAGAAGGCGACCGACAACGCCAAGAACGGCTGCCCGGTGTCGAAACTCCTGAACGCGAAGATCACCCTCGACCGCAAGCTCGAGGCGTAGCAGGGAACGGGCAGGCGCGAGTAGGATACGCATTCGCAGGCGCGCTCCACGGAGGGCGCCGGCGAAGCCGGTGATGCGCGGGAATCCCGGACGCGCAAAGTTGTCATCCGAAAACAGCCCGGCGAACGAATCATGCGGCGCGCTTCGCTCTACAGCACTTCCCATCGCCCGCGCAACGCGCAGGCGCCCGCTCGCGGGCCATCGTCAACGTCACCCGATCCCGCCTCGACGCCCGAAGGGGCTGCGACGTCCGCTGCGCCGGAAACGTCCGCACTTGTCACGCCACTCACGCGCCGTGCGCGCATGCGCCGGTTCCTCGGCCGTCACAACGGCTTCCTGTCGCTCGTCCTCGGCGTGCTGATCGCGCTCGGCGTCGTCTACGGGTACGGCGTGCTGCAACCGCCGCCCACCGCACTGACGCAGGAAGACATCGACAAGGCGGTGATGCACACGCTCGAGACGAAGCAGTTGCCGTCGGAAGCCGCGCGCGCCTTCGATGCGGTCGGGCCGTCGGTCGTGCGCGTGCGCGAATTCGAGCGCGAGCCCGGCAAGGACGACGACTTCGAGGCCGGCGTCGGCACCGGGGTCGTCATCGTCGACAAGGGCATCATCCTCACCAACCTGCACGTCGTTTCCGAGGCGAAGAAGGTCGGCGTCGTGTTCTACGACGGCACCGAATCCGAAGCGACGATCATCGCGACGCAGCCTGAGAACGACCTCGCGGTGCTGCAGGCGAAGACGCTCCCCGACGACTTGCACGCCGCGACGCTGCGCTCGACCAAGGACCTCGCCCTCGGCGACCAGGTGATCGCCGTCGGCTTCCCGTTCGGCATCGGCCCGTCGGTGACGTGGGGCGTGGTGTCCGGACTGCGCCGCGAGTACCGTTCCCCCGAGGGTAAGCGTTTGCTCACCAACCTGATCCAGTTCGACGCCGCCGCCAATCCCGGCAACTCCGGCGGCCCGCTGGTGACGATGGACGGCGCCGTCGTCGGCATCGTCACCGGCATCCTCAATCCGAACAATCAACGCGTCTTCATCGGCATCGGCTTCGCCGTGCCGATCGAGAACGCCGCCGCGGCGGCGGGTCTCTCGCCGTTCTGAAGTCTCGAACCCCCGAAGGGAGCTTTATGGAAAACCGGGAAAACGTCGGCAGCGACGTGGCGTCGCTGATGCAGCGCATTCTCTACGAAGTGAAGAAGGTCGTCGTCGGCCAGGACCACTTCCTCGAGCGCGTGCTGGTGGCGATCCTCGCGCAGGGTCACCTGCTCGTCGAAGGCGTGCCCGGCCTCGCGAAGACGCTCACGGTGAAGACGCTCGCGAAGGTCATCCGCGGCTCGTTCCGGCGCATCCAGTTCACGCCCGACCTGGTGCCGGCCGACCTCGTCGGCACGCGCATCTACAACCAGAAGAGCGGCGACTTCACGACGTCGCTCGGACCGGTATTCACGAACCTGCTGCTCGCCGACGAAATCAACCGTGCGCCCGCGAAGGTGCAAAGCGCGCTGCTCGAGGTCATGCAGGAATACCAGGTGACGATCGCCGGCGAAACGCATCGCGTGCCGTCGCCGTTCCTCGTGATGGCGACGCAGAACCCGATCGAGACCGAGGGCACGTACCCGCTGCCCGAGGCGCAGGTCGACCGCTTCATGATGAAAGTGCTCGTCGGCTACCCGAGCGAGGAGGAGGAGTTCGTCATCGTCGAGCGCGTGACCGGACTCGCGGCCGACGTCGCCACCGTCGCGACGACCGACCAGCTCGCGGCACTGCAGCGCGAATGCCGCAACGGCTACGTCGATCCGTCGCTCATTCAATACGCGGTCAAGCTCGCGGCGGCGACGCGCTTCCCGGATCGCTACGGCCTCGCCGATTTCGGCAAGTACGTCACGTTCGGCGCGAGCCCGCGCGCATCGATCAGCCTGATCGAGGGGTCGCGCGCGCTCGCGTATCTGCGCGGGCGTGACTACGTGCTGCCGGAAGACGTGAGCGACATCGCGCCCGACGTGCTGCGGCATCGCCTCGTGCTCTCGTACGAGGCGCTCGCAGACGGCCTCGCGCCCGACGACCTCGTGCATCGGATCATGCAGCGCGTGCAGCCGCCCGAGAAGCCGCTGGAGAAGCACGTGAGCTTTGCGGCGCGGGCCTAGTCACGAGGCGATGATGCGATTCCGCAAGGGCAAGACGGCGAAGCCGCCAAGCCCGACAACGGCCACCGTCGTTCCGATCGAATCGGCGCGCAACGCCGAGACCGCGTTGCGCCGGCTCGAATGGACGGTGCTGCGCCGGCTCGACGGCCTGCTGCACGGCGACTACCGCACGCTCTTTCGCGGCTTCGGCCTCGACCTCGCCGACCTGCGCGAATACCAGTATCACGACGACGTGCGCCACATCGACTGGAACGTGACCGCGCGCCTCGCCACACCCTACGTGCGCGAGTACAACGAGGATCGCGACGTCACCGCGTGGTTCCTGCTCGACGTCAGCCCGTCGGTCGACTTCGGCTCCGGCGACGTGCGCAAGCGCAGCGTGTCGATCGACTTCGTCACCGTGCTCGCGCGCGTGCTCACGCGCCACGGCAATCGCGTCGGCGCGGCGTTCTACGGCGAGACGATGGACACGGTGATTCCGCCCGGCGCGGGCCGGCGGCACGTCCTGCACATCCTGCACCGGCTGCTGCATCGCCCGCCACCCAAGCACGCGACGCCGACCGACCTGCATGCGTTCCTCGCGGCCGCGTTCCCCGCGATCCCGCGCCGCTCGCTCGTGTTCGTCATCTCCGATTTCATCAGCGCCGCGCCGTGGGGACCTGCGCTCGCACAACTCGCCGAGCGGCACGAGGTGATCGCGGTGCGCCTCTACGATCCGCTGGAGCACGAGCTGCCCGACATCGGGCTTCTCACGATGCAGGACGCCGAGACCGGCGAGCAGATCTTCGTCGACACGCACGATCGCGGCTTCCGCCGCCGCTTCATCAAGGCCGCCGAAGAGCGCGAGGCGCGCATTCGCGCAGGCTTCCGCGACGGCGGTGTCGACGCGCTGGAACTGTCGACGAACGACGACCTCGCCGACGCGATCATGCGCTTCGCCGACCTGCGCAAGCGCCGCAGCCACCTTGCCGCCGGCGCCGTGATGCCGCGCACGCTCGGAAACGATGTCGTTCCTCTGGCCTGAATTCCTCTGGCTCGGCGCGCTGTTGCCGGTGCTCGTCGGGCTGTACCTGCTCGCGCTTCGGCGCAAGAACCGGCTCGCGCTGCGTTACGCCAGCCTGTCGATGGTGCGCGACGCGATGGGCGCCGGCCAGCGCGTGCGCCGGCACATTCCCCCGATCCTGTTCCTGGTCGCACTCGCGCTGATGATCGTCGCCATGGCGCGGCCCGTCGCCACCGTGACGCTGCCGACCCAGCACGAGTACGTCATTCTTGCGCTCGACGTATCGGGCAGCATGCGGGCGTCGGACGTGAAGCCGACGCGCATCGCGGCGGCGCAGGCGGCCGCGCGTGACTTCATCAACGATCAGCCGAGCAACGTGAAGATCGGCATCGTGTCGTTCGCGGGCACGGCCGCGGTCGTGCAGCCGCCGACCGACAACCGCGACGACCTGTTCGCCGCGATCGACCGGCTGCAACTGCAGCGCGCGACCGCGATCGGCAGCGGCCTGCTGATCTCGCTGAAGTCGATTTTTCCCGACGTCGAGTTCGACCTGCGCGCGTCGAATCCGCGCATCAAGCCCGACAAGAGCGCCGCGCTCGATCCGACGAAGCCGAAGAAGGAGCCGCCGAAAGCGGTGCCTGCGGGCTCGTATCGCTCGGCGGCGATCATTCTCCTCACCGACGGGCAGACGACCACGGGACCCGATCCGGTCGAAGCCGCGAAGATGGTCGCCGAGCGGGGCGTGCCCGTCTACACGATCGGCGTCGGCACCGTCGAAGGCGAAGTGCTCGGCTTCGACGGCTGGTCGATGCGCGTCAAGCTCGACGAGGATTCGCTGAAGAAGATCGCCAACGTGACGCGCGGCGAATACTTCCACGCGGGCACCGAGAAGGACCTGCGGCAGATCTACAAGGGCATGAGCTCGAAGCTCGTGATGCAGAAGCAGCAGACCGAGGTGAGCGCGCTTTTCGTCGCGGCGGCGGCCGTGTTCGTGATGGCCGGCGCCGGGCTCTCGCTGCTCTGGTTCAATCGGCTACTATAGGTCGCCGTCCCGAGCGGGCGGTGCGTCGTGCTGGACAGCGAAGGCAATCGCGTCGTGCTGCATTCGAGCACCGACGCGTAGCGGCCGCTCGCGCGACAGGACCGGAGGGAACGACCGTGGCCACCGTAATCGACTCGAACGACGCCTTCACGACGTTCTGGAACGACGTGCTCGTCGCGAAGTTCGAGCGCTTTCGCAACATCATGCTCGACGGCCTTTCGTATCACAGCGAGGCGCTGCTCGCGCGACTCGCGCTGCCGGAGGGCGCGCGCGCCGTCGACGTCGGTTGCGGCTGGGGCGACACGGCGATCGCCCTCGCGCGGAAGGTCGGCCCGACGGGGCACGTGCTCGGGCTCGACTGCTGCGACGCGTTTCTCGAGAAGGGCCGCGCCGACGCGAAGGCCGCGGGTCTCGACAACGTGCGCTTCATCGTCGCCGACGTGCAATCGTATCGGTTCGCGCGCGATTTCGATTTCGCGTTCTCGCGCTTCGGCATGATGTTTTTCGCCAATCCCGTGGCCGCGATGCGCAACGTGCGAAGCGCGCTCGTTCCCGGCGGCCGGCTGACGTTCATCACGTGGCGCCCGCTGGCCGACAACCCGTGGTTTTCGGTGCCGAAGGCCGTCGTGCTCCGCTTCCTGCCGCCGCCCGGCGACGACGCGCAAACCTGCGGGCCGGGTCCGTTCTCGATGGCCAATCCCGACGTCGTGCGCGCGCAGCTCACCGCGGCCGGCTTCGTCGACGCCACGTTCGAGCGTGTCGACGGCCCCGTCATGGTCGGGCGGGACGTGGACCAGGCGGTCGAGTTCCAGCTCGCGCTCGGGCCCGCGGGCGAGATCGTGCGCGAGGCGGGCGAGCTCGCCACCACGCGCCACGGCGAGATCGTCGCCGCGTTGCGCGACGCGTTGTCGCAATACGTGGCGAACGACGGCAGCGTCCGCATGCAGTCGAGCTCGTGGACGATCACCGCGCGTAATCCGGCATAACGCGCATGTCGCGGCACACGGCGAGCGTGCGCTGGGCGCGCGGCGACGCAGCGTTCACCGACCTTCGCTACAGTCGACGCCACACGTGGCATTTCGACGGTGGCGTCGACGTGCCGGCATCGTCGTCGCCGCATTCGGTCAAGGTGCCGTACTCGGCGGAAGATGCCGTCGATCCCGAGGAAGCGTTCGTGGCGTCGATCGCGAGCTGCCACCTGCTGTGGTTCCTGTCGATCGCGGCCGAGCGCGGCTTCGTCGTGGAGCGCTACGTCGACGACGCCGAAGGCTTTCTCGAGCGGGGCGCCGACGGGAAGGTGTGGATGACGCGCGCCACGTTGCGCCCCGCGATCGCCTTCGCCGGCACGCTCGAGCCGACGCGCGACGAGGTGGCGTCGATGCACGACGAGGCGCATCACGCCTGCTTCATCGCAAACTCCGTGAAGACGGTCGTCACCTGCGAGCCCCGCGAGCTTCGCGACTGATTGCCTATAATCGTCGCGACCCTTCCTGCGGAATGATCGCGAAGTCATGATCGAGCGTTCGGTTCTCGAGCGGGCGCCGGAGATCCGGCGCGAATTCCAGAACGCGCAGCCGTTCCGCCACGTCGCCATCGAGCATTTCCTCGACGAGGACGCGTGCGAGGCGCTGCTGCGCGACTTTCCGGCGTTCGATCCGAAGCGTGCGATCAACGAGCTCGGCCAGGTCGGACGTAAGGCCGTCGTCGAGCGCGTGAGCGGCGTCAGCGCGTTCTATCGCC
>DASTIY010000110.1:0-14577 GCA_035717085.1 Casimicrobiaceae bacterium
CGTGCAGTCCCACGCGCTGATCGTCACGTCCGGCGGCCGCACTTCGACGCCGTGGCGCTTCGCATCGGCGACGAGCTGCGCCGGCGCGTAGAAGCCCATCGGCTGCGAGTTCAGCAGCGCCGCACAGAAGGCAGCGGGCTCGTAGTGCTTCAGCCATGACGACACGTAGACGAGCAGCGCGAACGACGCCGAGTGCGACTCGGGAAAGCCGTATTCGCCAAAGCCCAGGATCTGCTCGTAGATCTGCCGCGCGAAAGCCTCGTCGTAGCCGCGCGCACCCATCCCGTCGACGAGCCGCTGCTCGAAATGCTGCAGGCCCCCCTTGCGCTTCCACGCCGCCATCGAGCGGCGCAGGCGATCGGCTTCGCCCGGCGTGAAGCCCGCGGCGACGATCGCGAGCTGCATCACCTGCTCCTGGAAGATCGGCACGCCGAGCGTACGTTCGAGCACCGCCTTCACGGCGTCGCTCGGATACGTGACCGGCTCGAGACCCTGCCGCCGCTTCAGGTACGGATGCACCATGCCGCCTTGGATCGGCCCGGGCCGCACGATCGCGACCTCGATCACGAGGTCGTAGAACGTCGCGGGCCGCAGGCGCGGCAGCATCGACTGCTGCGCGCGCGATTCGATCTGAAATACGCCGATCGTGTCGGCCTCCTGGATCATCGCGTAAACCGCGGGATCCTCGGCGGGAATGTCCTGCATGCGCAGCTTCCTGCCGCGATGCGCCGAAACGAGGTCGAGCGCGCGCCGGATCGCGGACAGCATGCCGAGCGCGAGGCAGTCGACCTTCAGCAAGCCCATCGCGTCGAGGTCGTCCTTGTCCCATTCGATCACCGTGCGATCGGCCATCGCCGCGTTCTGCACGGGCACCATGCGCTCGAGCGAATCGCGTGCGATGACGAAGCCGCCGACGTGCTGCGACAGATGTCGCGGAAAGCCGAGCAGCTGGCCCGCGATCGTGATGATCCGGCGCACTTTCGGATGCTCCGGATCGAAGCCCGCTTCGCGGATGCGTTCCGGCGGAATCGCGCGGCCATCCCACCACGCGAAGACGCCGGACAGGCGATCGAGCTGCGCGAGGTCGAGGCCGAACGCGCGGCCGACGTCGCGCACCGCGCTCTTGGGCCGATAGGTGACGAGCGTCGCCGCGAGCGCGGCGCGATGCCGTCCGTACTTGCCGTACACGTACTGCATCACCTCTTCGCGCCGCTGGTGCTCGAAGTCGACGTCGATGTCGGGCGGCTCGTTGCGCTCCTTGCTGATGAAGCGCTCGAACAGCATTTCGCTGCGCGCCGGATCGACCTCGGTGACGTGCAGCGCGTAGCAGACTGCGGAATTCGCCGCCGAGCCGCGGCCCTGGCAGAGGATCTTCTGCGAGCGCGCGAACGCGACGATGTCGTGCACGGTGAGGAAATACGGCTCGTAGCGCAGCTCCGCGATGAGCGCGAGCTCGTGCTCGATCAGCGCGCGGACGTTGGCCGGAACGGTCGCGCAGCGAAACGCGCTGTCGCCGCGAAGGTAAAAATCGGGGTCAGAGATGCATTTGCCGTTCGGCCGATCGTCACCCGATACATCGGCCTGGGAAACGCATCTCTGACCCCGATTTTTATCTTCCGCATACCGCTTCGCGAGCCCGCGCTCGACGAGCTTGCGCAGCCACGTCGTGGCCGTCTCGCCCGGCGGCACGATCTCCTCCGGATACTCGTAGCGCAGCTCGTCGAGCGAAAAGTGGCAGCGCTCGGCGATGCGCACGGTTTCCGCGAGCAGCTCGGGCGGATACACGTTGGCGAGACGTGCGCGCGAACGCAGGTGCCGCTCGCCATTGGCATGCAGCGCGTGGCCGCACTCCGCGAGCGGCGTGCGCAGCCGAATGGCGGTTAGCGTGTCCTGCAGCGCACGGCGTGCGCGTACGTGCATGTGCGCGTCGCCGCACGCGACGAGCGGAAGGCCGGCGTGATGCGACAGCGCCTGCGACTGCGCGAGCCGCGCCGTGTCGCCGGCTTGCGCAACCAGTTCGACGCCGATCCACGCCCGCTCGGCGAACGCGTCGCGGACCCATCCGGCCTCCGCGCGAGAACGTTCGTCGACATGGGACGCGCGCAGGTCGAGCGCCGGCAGCCATAGCGCGAGACAGCGCGACGCAACGCTCGCGACGTCGTCGCGCGTCAGTCGATACGAACCCTTCTTCGCCTGCCGGCGTCCGCGCGTGACCAGTTGCGCCAGGTCGCCGTAGCTTTCGCGGTCGGTGGCGAGCAGTACGAGCTTCGTGCGGTCTTCGAGCGTGAATTCGCTGCCGATGACCAGGGGTAACCCGGCGTCCTTGGCTGCGAGATGCGCGCGCACGACGCCGGCGAGCGTGCATTCGTCGGTGAGCGCGAGCGCCGCGTAGCCCTGCGCCTTCGCGCGCTCGACCAGCTCCTCGGGGTGCGAGGCGCCGCGCAGGAACGAGAAATTCGACAGGCAGTGCAGCTCGGCGTAGGCCGGCAGCAGGTCGGGCGAGCGCATACCGTATGAATATACGGCATTCGTTCCCACCTCGAGGCGCGAGAATTAAAGCGCCTGCGGGCGGATCAACGCCGGGCGGTCAGTGTCGCGACGGCCGCCTTGAGCGCCTCGATCGTCCGCTCGAGCGCGTCGATGCGCGCATCCTTCTCCTGCATCAGTTGATGCAGCCCCTGGATCGCGGCAAGCGCCACACCCATCTCATCGCCGGTCCCGATCGTCTTGTCGTCGCTGCCGAGGCCGAACGCGGCATGGAAGTCCTGCGCCACCGGACCGATGCGCTGCACCCCCGGCTCGTTGCGATAGTTCCATTGCGTGACCGGCAACGCCGCGACGCGCGCAAGAATGTCGCGCGCGTTGACCGGGGCGAAGTTCTCCTTCTTGGTGCGATCGGACGCGTTGGTCCATACGCCGCCGTTCGACAGGCTCCCCCCGGTCCAGGTGTTGATGGTTCTATTGGAAGCGAGGTCGCCGATCGAGACCCAGCGCTCGCCGATGCCGAAGCCGGTCTGTGCGAAGTAGTCCACGCTGATTCCGTGGTTCGCACCGATGCGAACGTGATTGTTCGCCTCGCAGGGCATCGACGTCGAGGTCGACCAGAAGGCGATGGCGGCGCAACCGATCAAATTGGCATAGGCGTTCGAGCCGGCGGCAAATGTGCCGGACACGCCTGCGAAGTTGCCGAAGCCGCCCGCAACCGTCGAATTGCTGCCGTTCGCGGTGTTGCCCGAGCCGCCGGTCACCGTTGCGGCGAAGCCGCTCGCGAGGTTGGCAAAGCCTCCGCCGACCGTCGCGTAAGAAGCGGCCGTGCGGTTGCTGCATGAATGGTTGTTCTGGCGGGAAACGGGATCGATGCAGTCGTTGCCCGCGGCGCCGCCTCCGGCGATCGTTTGGCCGGGATCGGCCGGGTTGACCGCGTTGCTAGGACGACCGCTCACGATGTTCGGACTGTCCGCGTTGGGCAGATACGTCGCCACCGGCTGGTTGTTCGCGACGAGGCTCAACGGCTGGTCGTCGAGCGTGCCAAGCGTTGCGGTCGTTCCGAAGCCGTTGCCGCCCTGCAGGAACACGTTGCCGCCCGTACCCGTCGGGGCCGCGAAGTAACCGACGACGTCGATCGCGAGATGCGCGCCGCCCCCGCGTACCTGCACGCTGATCTGCTTGTTCGCGGTGTTGATCTTCGCCGCCGTCGACACGGTGTTGAACTGCAGGATGCTCACGTAGACCATCGTCGCGGTGCTGCCGAACGCCGTGCCCTGCGGCAGGATCTCGATGTCGCCGGACGTGGGCGTGGTCGGAATGCCGAACACCTGCAACTGGACGGCGCTCGGTGCGAGGCTCGCCGGCAATTGCGCAAGGCAAACGCCGTTGCCGCCTTGTACGGTGTAGGTGCGAACCTCGTTCGAGGCGAACGGCCTGGGGGTATGCGCGGGCGTGCCATCGCCCTGGTACACCGCGGCGAACGCGCCGCGCGTCTCCACCAACCGGCACGGTGTCACCGGCGTGTAGACGACGTCGCGGGTCGCTTCGCCGAGCGCCTTCGTTTGCTTCAACGACGGCGCGCTCTCCGCTTCGACGCCGAGCACCTCGCGCAGTCCGTCGAGCGTGCCGGCGAGGCTTGCGGCGAAGAGTCGATCGGCGCGCAGCGCCATGAGCCGCGTGCGCAATTCGTCGACTGACACCGACGCGCTCGACCGGGCGAGCAGCGGGCCCCACGCGTCGACGATGCGCTCGACGACGCTCGCGCGCTGCTGATCGATCGCGAGCAGCGCGTCGGCGCTGCCGTGAAGCGGCTCGCTTGCCGCGAGCGGCGCGACCAAGGTGAGCCAGATGAAAACGACGAGCGACGAGCCGTGCCGGGCGAAGCCGGCAGCGCGATGAGCTGACATGACGACCTCCCCTCGAAATGGCGACGGCGGCGGCGACCCTCCCCACCGAGCACGCGGCCGGCGAAGCGGCGACGCTACGCCCACGGTCGACGGGGGTCAAGCAGCGACCGCTTCACGTAAGATTGCGCTCTTCTCGAACACGCCCGGCTCGCGCTCTTCGTGCCCCGCTTCATGACACACATCGCCTTCGACCGCTTCTACCGTTACGACCACTTGAAGGAAATCGTGCATGCGCTCGCGCGCGAGCATCCCGACCTCGTGAGCGTCGAATCGATCGGCAAGAGCCACGAAGGCCGCGACATCTTCGTGCTGACGGTGACGAACACGAAGACCGGCGCCGCGAGCGACAAGCCCGCATTCTGGGTCGACGGCAACATCCATTCGACCGAAGTCGCCGCATCCGCGGCGGCGCTCTATTTCCTGGACATGCTCGTCACGCAGTACGGCCACGATGCCGACGTGACGCGCGCACTCGACACGCGCGCATTCTACGTGTGCCCGCGCGTCAATCCGGACGGCGCCGAATGGGCGCTCGCCGACAAGCCGAAATGGGTGCGCTCGAGCACGCGCGCTTATCCGTACGACGAGGAGCCGAGCGAGGGTCTCACCGTCGAGGACATCGATGGCGACGGACGCATCCTGCAGATGCGCATCGAGGATCCGAACGGACTGTGGAAGGCGCATCCCGACGCGCCCCAACTGATGGTGCGCCGCGAACCGACCGAAGTCGGCGGCACGTACTACCGCATCCTGCCGGAAGGTCGTTACGACGACTACGATGGCTACACGCTGAAGATCAAGCCGCCGCGGCAACGCCTCGACCTCAACCGCAACTTCCCGGCGAGCTGGCGGCAGGAGTTCGAGCAGCAGGGCGCGGGACCGTATCCGACATCCGAGCCCGAAATCCGCGCGTTCGTCGATTTCATCGTCAGGCATCCGAACATCACGGCCGGCACGTCGTTCCACACGTGGAGCGGCGTGCTGCTGCGCCCGTTCGAGCACCAGCCCGACGAGAACATGGACGCCGAGGATTTGTGGTTCTACCAGCGCACCGGAAAGAAGGGCACCGAGCTCACCGGCTATCCCGCGATTTCGGTCTTCCACGAATTCCGCTACCACCCGAAGTCCGTCATCGGCGGCACGTCCGACTGGATCTACGAGCACCTCGGCATCTTCTCGTGGGTCGTCGAGATCTGGTCACCGATGCGCGAGGCCGGCATCGGCGAGTACAAGTTCATCGACTGGTTCCGCGATCATCCGATCGCCGACGATCTCAAGCTCTATCGCTGGAACGAGGAGAAGCTCGGAGGTGCAGCGCATCGCGCATGGCGCGCGTTCGATCACCCGCAGCTCGGCAAGGTCGAGATCGGCGGCTGGGATCGCTTCCATGCGTTCGGCAATCCGCCGCTGCCTCTGCTCGAGCGCGAGATCGCGAAATTTCCGCGATGGCTGCTCTGGCAGGCGCTCTGCTCGCCGAAGCTCGAACTGGTGCATGCCGGAACGGCGGCGGTCGGCGACGGAACGTGGAAGATCACGCTGGTAGTGCAGAACAGCGGGTGGCTGCCGACGTACGTCACCAAGCGCGCGCTCGCGCGCAAGACCGTGCGCGGGATCATCGCCGAGATCGCGTTGCCGCAAGGTGTCACGCTCGTCGCGGGCAAGGCGCACGACGACGTGGGTCAGCTCGAGGGCAAGGCGTACAAGCACACCGGCGTGTCGTTCTGGCCCGATTACAACGTGACCGACGACCGCATGAAACTCGAATGGGTCGTACGCGCCGATCCGGGCGCGTCGATCGAAGTGACCGCGCGACACGAGCGCGCGGGGACGGTGCGCGCGACTGTCGCACTGGGCTGACACGACGGGCATCGTCGCGACACGACGAAGAACGCGACACGAGTGGACGAAGGGAGGAGAGGATGGAGGCCATGAATCGGGGGCGGGCGGCTCCCGTTGCACCCAAGCTGATCGATCGTCCGTCGATTCGCCTCGCGGCGCTCGTTGCCGCAGCGGCGATCGCCGGATGCGCGGCACCGCCGACGGCACAGCGCGCGGGGCTCGAGCGCATCGAGCACGTGATCGTCATCTACGCGGAAAACCGCAGCTTCGACAACCTGTACGGCCTGTTCCCGGGCGCGAACGGCCTCGCCAATGCGACGCCTGCGCAGTACACGCAGGTCGATCACGACGGGAAGCCGCTGGCGCATTTGCCGCCGGTGTGGAAGGGCAACACCGCGGAGGCTGACGCCGCGTTCCCGAAGGATCTGCCGAATCGGCCGTACCGGATCGACGCCCCGCCGATCAACCTCCCGCTCTCCACCAAAACGCGTGATCTGATCCACGCGTTCTATCGTAACCAGGAGCAGATCGACGGCGGGCGCAACGATCGCTTCGCGCAGGCGAGCGATGCCGGCGGGCTCGTCATGGGCTACTACGACGGGTCGAAGCTGCCGATGTGGAAGTGGGCGCAGGAATACACGCTTGCCGACAACTTCTTCATGGGTGCGTTCGGCGGCTCGTATCTCAATCACGTCTGGCTGATCTGCGCGTGCACGCCGGTCGACACGAATGCGCCCGCGAACCTGCGCGCGAAGCTCGACGATCGCGGCTGGCTCGTACGCGCGCCCACATCGCCACCGTCGGTGCTCGACGGACCGCCGAAGTTCGTGCAAGCGGGTCTGCTCACGCCCGACGGCTACTCGGTGAATACCACGCAGCCACCGTATCAGCCCTCGCTGGTGCCGCCTGCGAAGAACGGCGACCCGCGGCTCGCCGATCCTGCCAAATACACGCTGCCTCCGCAGACCTTGACGACGATCGGCGACACGCTATCCGCGAAGGGCGTCACGTGGACGTGGTACTCGGGCGCGTGGGACGACGCAGTGCAGGACGGCATGCAGCCGCCCGAAGCGAAGCGCCTCGTCATCAATTATCGCGAGCCGGGCGGCAAGAACTTCATCACGCACCACCAGCCGTTCAACTATTTCAGGAATTACGCGCCGGGCACCGCGGCGCGCGCGGCGCATCTCAAGGACGAGAAGGATCTGCTCGCGGGCATCGCGAAGGGCGAGTTGCCGCAGGTCGTCTTCTACAAGCCGCAGGGATCACTGAACGAGCACCCGGGCTACGCCGACGTGCTCTCCGGCGACGAGCACATCGCGAACATCGTCGAGAAGATCAAGGCGAGCCCGCTATGGGCGACGTCCGCGGTCATCGTCACCTACGACGAGAACGGCGGGTTCTGGGATCACGTACCGCCGCCGAAGGGTGATCGCTGGGGACCGGGCACGCGCATCCCGGCGATGGTCATCTCGCCGTTCGCGAAGCGTCATCACATCGACCACACGCACTACGACACGACGTCGATTCTCAAATTCATCACGAAGCGCTTCGACCTCGCGCCGCTGCCGGGCGTGCGCGCGGAGGCGGGGGATCTGACGGGGGCGTTCGAGTTCTGAAGCGCGCGTTCGCTTGACCCAGCGCGTTCCCAGGGGCGTATGGATCCTCGGCCTCGTCAGCCTGCTGATGGACACGTCGAGCGAGATGATCCATGCGCTGCTGCCGCTCTACATGGTCGATGCGCTCGGCGCGTCGATGCTCGTCGTCGGCTTCATCGAAGGCATTGCGGAAGCGATCGCGCTGATCGTCAAGGTCTTCTCCGGCTACGCGTCCGACGTGTTCCGGCGGCGCAAGGCGCTCGTCGTGCTCGGCTACGGGCTCGGTGCGCTGTCGAAGTTCGCGTTTCCACTCGCCTCGACGCTCGGCCTCGTCGTCGCCGGCCGCTTCGTCGATCGTGTCGGCAAGGGCATCCGCGGCGCGCCGCGTGACGCGCTCGTCGCCGACCTCGCGCCGCCGGAAGTGCGCGGCGCAGCGTTCGGCCTGCGTCAGGCGCTCGACAGCGTCGGCGCGATCGCCGGTCCGCTCTTCGCAGTGCTCCTGATCGCCGCGTTCGCAGGTCATTTTCGTTCGGTGTTCTGGATCGCGGTCGTGCCGGCGCTGCTTTGCGTCGCGCTCCTCGTGTTCGGTGTCGAGGAACCCGCATCGCGCCAGGCCGCGAGCGCGGAGCGCGTGTCGTGGCAGGACGCGCGACGACTCGACGCGCGCTTCTACGTCGTCACGGCGATCGCCGCCGTGCTCACGCTCGCGCGGTTCTCGGAAGCGTTCCTGGTGCTGCGCGGACAGGACGTCGGGATGGGTGTTACCGGTGCGCCCTGGGTGATGGTCGCGATGTCGATCGTCTTCGCGGCGCTTTCGTATCCCGCGGGACGCCTCGCCGATCGCGGCTACGCGAAGTCGCTGCTGTTCGCCGGCCTTGCGGCACTCGTCGCGAGCGACGTCGTGCTCGCGCTCGCCGTCGGCACGGTGGGCGCCGTCGCCGGCGCCGCCCTGTGGGGACTGCACATGGCGCTGACGCAAGGATTGCTCGCAGCGCTCGTCGCGGCCACCGCGCCTGCCCAACTGCGTGGCACCGCGTTCGGCGTGTTCAACCTCGCGAGCGGCGTGGCGCTGCTCGTCGCGAGTGCGCTCGCGGGCTTCCTTTGGCAAGCGATCGGCCCGAGCGCGACGTTCTTCGCGGGCGCGGCGTTTACCGTCGTCGCGATGGTCGCGCTCGCGCTGCACGTCCGGCACGTGCCGACGCTGACGGCGCCCTCGTAAAGCGAAACGAGGTCTGATCGCAGGAAGGATCAAGCGCCGCGGGCTGTTGATCGAAGGATCGGCGTAAGCTTGACGATTGCCATGAACGATTCCGCGCATCCTGCGATCCCCGCCGTAACGCGCGCCGGTGACGCGAGTTCGGCGCCGACGCTCGTGCGCCGCCATGCGGCCGCGGTACGCGTGATGCACTGGATCAACGTCGTCGCCATCGTCGCCCTCTTCATGAGCGGCCTCGGAATCTTCAACGCGCACCCGGCGCTCTACTGGGGCGAATCGTCGTACAGCGGCCGCCCCGCGTGGCTGGAGATCGGTGCCCGCGAAACCGCGAACGGCGAGCCGGTCGGCTACACGCGCATCGGCGGGCGCGAATTCGACACGACCGGCGTGCTGGGCCTGTCGACCGACGACGGCCGCCTGTTCGCGCAAGCGTTCCCTTCGTGGCTCACGGTCCCCGGCCACCTCTGGCTCGCACTGTCGCGGTCGTGGCACTTCTTCTTCGCGTGGATCTTCCTGCTCAACGGACTGTGCTTCGTGCTGTATACGCTCGCGAGCAGGCATCTGACGCGCGACCTGCTGCCGACGCGCCTCGACCTGCGCGGCATCGGCCGCTCGATCGTCGACCATCTGCGCTTGCGCCATCCCACGGGCGCGGCCGCGACGCGCTACAACGTGCTGCAAAAGCTCGCCTATCTGGTCGTCGTGTTCGTGCTGCTGCCGCTCGTCGTGCTGATGGGGCTCGGGATGTCGCCGCGCCTCGACACGCTGTTCGGCGGGTGGGTCGGCTGGTTCGGCGGCCGCCAGAGCGTGCGCTCGATTCATTTCATCGTCGCGTGGCTGCTCGTCGCATTCGTGCTCGTGCACGTGTTCGAAGTGCTCGTGAATGGCCCGCTCAACCAGTTGCGCTCGATGATCACCGGCTGGTATCGCGTGCCGCGGGAGAAGGAGCATGGCTGATCGCGAGCGCGCGGCGCGGCGTCGTTTTCTGGGGCGCGCAGGCGCGACGCTCGCGGCACTCGGTGTCGCCGGCTGCGATCGCCTGTCGCAAACCGAGTGGTTTCCCCGTGTGCTCGGCGCCGCCGAGTCGCTCAATTACACGGCGGCGAAGGCGATCACCGGGCGCAAGGCGATGGCGCAGGAATTCACGGTCGCGGATTTGTCCCCGGGCTTTCGCAGCAACGGCACCGCCATGCCGAACAATCCGGAATACGCGGCGCTCGCGGCCAACGGCTTTCGCGATTACGCGCTCGACGTGGGTGGTCTCGTCGCGACACCCCGGCGCTTCACGCTCGCCGAACTGCACGCGCTTCCGAGCCGTACGCAAATCACGCGGCACGATTGCGTCGAGGGCTGGAGCGCGATCGGCCAATGGCAGGGCGCCAGGCTTTCGGCGCTGCTCGACGTCGTTCGACCCGCGGCCAATGCACGGTACGTGGTCTTCCATTGCGCGGATCCGATGGAGGAGGACGGCACCGCGCCGTATTACGAGAGCATCGACATGGACGACGCGTATCACGTCCAGACGCTCCTCGCGTATGCATTGAACGGTGCCCCGCTGCCGATCAAGAACGGCGCGCCGATTCGCCTGCGCGTGGAGCGGCAGCTCGGCTACAAGCACGCGAAGTACGTGATGCGCCTCCAACTCGTCGAAAGCTTTGCCGACATCGCGGGCGGGCAGGGCGGCTACTGGGAGGACCAGGGCTACCAGTGGTACGCCGGGATTTGATGGCCGGGTCTGACCCGGGGTCCGACCTCTTGTTCGGGATCTACGCGGGCCGCGCTTCGCCGGTGTTGCGCGCGGCGTCGAGCAATGCGCGCACCTCGCCGTCCGTGGTCTGCGTGAAGTCGTCGTACCACAAGCCCACGGCGTGAAACGGCTCGGGCGTGTGGCGGCAGACGACTTCGTCGACGACGGCGCGCAACGCATTGCAGGTCTGCGCCGCGGCGACCGGGACCGCGACGATCACCTTCTGTGGCTGCTGCTGCTTCACCGCGGTCGCGGCGGCGAGCATCGTCGAGCCGGTCGCGAGCCCGTCGTCGACGAGGACCACGATGCGGCCGGCCAGCGACAGTGGCGCGCGGTCGCCGCGATAGAGCTGCTCGCGCCGCTCGAGCTCGCCGCGCTCGCGCGCGGCCACCGAATCGATGACGTGCTGCGGCACATGAAAGCCGACGAGATCGGGGTTGATCACCATGACGCCACCGGTCGCGATCGCGCCCATCGCGAATTCCTCGTGCCCCGGCATGCCGAGCTTGCGCACGATGAAGACATCGAGCGGCGCGTGCAGTGCGCGCGCAACCTCGTACGCCACCGGCACCCCGCCGCGCGGCAATGCGAGCACGACGACGTCGGGATCGTCGCGATAGCGCGCGAGCGTCTCGCCCAGCATCTCGCCCGCCCGCCTGCGATTGGCGAAGCGCATGTTCGTTTTCAGTTGGCGGTTTCGACGACGAGGAACTCGACGAACCAGCCCCCCGCAAGGCTCGCGACGCGCTCGAGCGTGCCGGGTTCCTCGAAGAGATGCGTCGCGCCCGGCACGATCTCCAGTCGCTTTTCCCCATTCATCAGCGCGAGCGCCCGGCGATTGAGATCGAGCACGACGTCGTCGCGACCACCGACGATCAAGAGTGTCGGGGCGCGCACGCGCGCCAGCACGTCGACACCGGCGAGATCGGGTCGTCCACCGCGCGAGACCACCGCACGCACGCGATCGGGACGCTGTGCGGCCGCCACGAGCGCCGCGGCGCTGCCGGTGCTCGCACCGAAGAGCCCGAGCGGCATGGCGCCGAGCTCCGATTGCATGGTGCACCAGTCGATCACCTGCACGAGGCGCCGTCCGAGCAGCGCGATGTCGAAGCGGTGCTCGGCGGTCACGGCGTCGCGCCGATCTTCGCTCGACGTCAACAGGTCGAAGAGGAGCGTCGCAATCGCGTCGCGGTGCAACTGCTCGGCGACCCACACGTTGCGCGGGCTGTGGCGGCTGCTGCCGCTGCCGTGCGCGAAGACTGCGAGTGCCTTCGCGCCCGCAGGCACGACGAGATCGCCGACGACGGATTCGTCGCCGATGGGAATGCGCACCTCGCGCTCGACCAGGTTCGCCAGCGGCTGATTCATCGCATGCCTCGCTTCATGTTTCTCAGACGCTTCGCAAGCCGCAAATTGCATACCGCGAGCACGCGAGCGTGCAGTGCCGCGCGCCTCCTATGCGACGCGTCTTTCATGCCTGTTCCACTGTAAATCCTACAATCGCTTTACACCGCGGCGTTCGCGATTCAGGATCGTGGTGCACATTGAAGGAGGAGCAGAACGATGATCGTCACCGCGCTCACGCAAGCATTCGAACTCGACCATCCGGTCGTATCGGCGCCGATGGGCGGCGCGTCCGGGGGACGGCTCGCCGCTGCCGTGTCCAACGCCGGCGGCCTCGGCCTCGTCGGCGGCGGGTACGGCGATCGGGAATGGCTCGCGCGCGAACTCGCCCTCGTCCAAAAAACCGCGACGCGAGCATGGGGCGTGGGCCTCATCACGTGGTCGATCCGTCCCGGCATCCTCGAGCTCGCGCTGTCGCATCGGCCACGCGCGTTCATGCTGTCGTTCGGCGATCCGCGGCCGCACGCAGCGGCGATCAAGGGCGCGGGTTGCGCCCTCGTCTGCCAGGTGCAGGGCATCGCCGAGGCGCGGCTCGCGCAGGAAGCCGGCGCCGACTTCATCGTGGCGCAGGGAACCGAAGGCGGCGGCCACGGAGGCAGCCGTTCGACGTTTCCGCTCGTGCCCGCGATCGTCGATCTTGTCGCGCCGACGCCCGTGCTCGCCGCGGGCGGCATCATGGACGGGCGCGGCGTCGCCGCGGCACTGATGCTCGGCGCGCAGGGCGCGCTGATGGGCACGCGCTTCCTCGCGACCGACGAGGCGCTCGGTCGTGATGCGGCGAAGCGGCGCCTGGTCGAAGCGAGCGGCGGCGATACGGCGCGCACGCGCGTCTTCGACATCGTGCGCGGCTACGCGTGGCCGGAAGGCTACACGGGACGCGCGCTGTCGAACCGGTTCATGGCGCGCTTCGACGGCCGCGAGGACACGCTCGTCGCCACGTTGGACGGCGAGCGCGATGCGTATTTCGCCGCGGTGGAGCGCGACGATTTCGACACTGCGCTGGTTTGGGCGGGCGAAGGCGTCGATCTGGTGAGGAGCATCGAGCCGGCGGCGAAGCTCGTGCGCGACATCGCCGCGGAGGCGGAGGCGCGGCTGCGCGGTGCGGCGTCGCTCATGGGATCGGCGTAAAGGCGAGGGGGCGGAGAAAAATTTCCGCTGCGGTCGTCGCACGAACGAGGGTCAGACTCGATTTTGTGAGAAATCGAGTCCGACCCCAATTCGGAGGTGCGTTCGGAAATTTTCCTCCGACCCCTTACGCAAAGAGGCCGTGCATGAACCACTCGCCGTCGTCGGTTCCGTCGCGATGGTCGCGATAGATCCAGACGATCTCGCCGTCGTGATTCTCGGCGACGAAGTAATCGCGGCGGCAATCGCCGCCGTCCCACCAGCCTGATTCGATCCGCTCGGGACCGTCGCGCAGCACCCACGGCTTCGCTTCGAGCACGTCGCGCAGTGCGCGCGGCGCGTCGAGCAGCCACAGCGGACGCGGCGGACCTGGCGTCGCGGTCCGCGGCGCAGCCTGTTCCATCGTCGTCATCGCGCTTTCGCATCCGGCGCGTTCGGGCCGATGATCGTCGCGCGCGACGAGCGTGCCGACCGCGTCGTCGCCGAGGCGCGCGCGCAACCGCTCGAGCAGCGGCACGCGGGCACGCTCGGCGTCGCTGCCGGGCAGCAGGCCGAGATTGCGCGCGGCGAGCGGCGCCGTCTCCTCGGTCGCGAGCACGATCGACTCGACGGCCGCGGGGAGGGCGACCCGCGCGAGGCGTTCGCGCAGCAGCGTAACGAGATGCGCAGGCTCGCGGCTCGGTGCGGCGAGCGCGAGCGTCGCTCGCGTCGGCGCGACGCCGCGCTCGCGCAGGTAGCGCTCGTGCACGAGGGAGAGCGACAGCCGCAATACGCCGAGGCCGCGCACCAGCAGCCAGCGCGCGAGGTCGTCGACGAGGCGTTGCGCGGCGAAGCCGAGCGCTTCGCTGCTGTCGGCAGGCGCGGGCAGTGCGAGCCTGCGCGAAAAGCGCGGTGGGGGCCGATACGGCGCACGCGGATCGGGGACGCGACCGAGCGCGCGGTCGAGCGTGTCGACGACCTTCGCACCGAAGCGGCGCGCCACGCCGTCGCGCGGCAGCGCGTGCACGTCGCCGAACGTCGCGATGCCGGCGGCGTGCAGCGTCGCGAGCGTGTCGGCGTCGAGATCGAGTGCAGCGAGCGGCAGCGGCGCGAGCGCGTGCGCGAGATGCGCGGCATCGACGGCGTGCGACGCAGCGCCGCCGCGCGCGAGGAGCAGCGCCGCGGTGGGGGTGGGCGCGAGCGTCACGGCGACGTCGTAGCCGCCGTCGCGCACGGCGTGCGTGAGTTGCGCAAGCAACGGCGGCAGGCCGCCGA
>DASTIY010000111.1:0-2880 GCA_035717085.1 Casimicrobiaceae bacterium
GGCGGATTCGTCGTCGGCGACACGTTCGATCACACGTCGACGCTGCGCCTCATCGAAGCACGCTTCGGCGTCGAAATTCCCTATCTGTCGCGCTGGCGCCGCGACACGTGCGGCGACCTCACGTCGACACTCGACTTCGCCGCAGCGCCGCGCCTCGACATTCCGAAGCTTCCCGACACGCGCGAGCGACTCGCGGAGGTCGAGCGCGCCGTGCTCGACCTGCCGCCGCCGTCACCCCCCGACGTGCAGTCGATGCCGCGACAGGAGGCCGGCACGCGCAAGCGCCGTTGATCGCTCTGACACGTGTCAGAGGCGTGTCGGAGATCAGTCGGCCGCCGCAAGCGCGGGCATGCTTGCCTCAGGCGCGCGCGCGCCGCGGAAACGGGCCAGCAGCTCCGCCTCGCGCTTCTTCGCATCCGCCAGATGACGTTCCTTCACGTGCCCGTAGCCGCGGATGTATTCCGGAATCGAGGCGAGCGCGACGGCGGTCTCGTAGTTGCGCGGTGACAGCGACGCGAGCAACTCGTCGACGAGCTGCTCGTACTCGCCGATCAGCGCGCGCTCCCGCTTGCGCTCGTCCGTCTTGCCGAACACGTCGAGCGCGGTCCCGCGCACGCCGCGCAGCTTGGCGAGCACGCGGAACGCCGGCAGCATCCACGGCCCGTACGTCGACTTCTTCGCCTGTCCGGTCTGTTCATCCGGCTTGTTCAGCGTCGGCGGCGCGAGGTGGAAGTTCAGCTTGTAGTCGCCCTCGAACTGCGCCTTCACGCGATCGACGAAATCGGTTTCGGCATAAAGGCGCGCGACCTCGTACTCGTCCTTGATGGCGAGCAGCTTGAAGTAGTAGCGCGCGACCGCCTCGGTGAGATCCGTCGTTCCCGGTTGCTTCGTGGCCTCGACGTTGCGCACGCGATCGACGAGATCGGTGTAACGCTTCGCGTACGCCGCGTTCTGGTAATCGGTGAGAAACGCGCGGCGTCGCTCGATGATCTCGTCGAGCGACTGCGACAGTCGTTGCGAGTCGGGCTTCACCGCCGGGATCGCCGCTTCGGCGACGCGTTCGGGCTCGACCGCCGCCAACCGTCCCCAGTAGAAGCTCTGCTTGTTCGACTCGACGGCCGCGCCGTTCAACTCGACGGCGCGCAGGATGGCCGCTTCGCCGACCGGCAGCAATCCGCGCTGGTAGGCGTAGCCGACCATGAACAGGTTCGTCGCGATCGAGTCGCCCATCAACCCCGTCGCGAGCTTCGTCGCATCGAGGAACTCGGCGTCACCCGGTGCCACCGCGTCGCGGATTTCCTGCTCCATCGAGCCCAGCGGGAACGCCAGGTCGGGCTCCCGTGTGAACTGCGCCGGCATCACGAGCGACGTGTTGACGAGCGCCTTCGTCACGCCTTTCTGCATCTTCGCCAGCGCCTCGTTGCCGATGCCCGTCAGGATGTCGCATGCCAGCACGAGCTTCGCTTCGCCGGCCGCGATGCGCGTCGCGTGCAGCTGCTCGGGATGGTCGGCGATGCGCACGTGCGACACCACGGCGCCGTTCTTCTGCGCGAGACCCGTCATGTCGAGCACCGACACACCCTTGCCTTCGAGGTGCGCCGCCATGCCGAGCAGCGCGCCGATCGTCACGACGCCGGTGCCACCGATGCCGGTGACGAGCATGCCGTACGGCTGGGCAGTCGTCGCGAGCGAAGGCTCGGGCAGGTGCGAGAAGTCCACGCTCGCCGCCTTCGCGGGCTTGCGCAGCTTGCCGCCTTCCACCGTCACGAAGCTCGGGCAGAAGCCGTTCACGCACGAGTAGTCCTTGTTGCACGACGACTGGTCGATGGTGCGCTTGCGACCGAACTCGGTCTCGACCGGCGCCACCGACACGCAGTTCGATTTCACGCCGCAGTCGCCGCAGCCTTCGCAGACGAGCTCGTTGATGACGACGCGCTTCGCGGGATCGGGATACTTGCCGCGCTTGCGCCGGCGGCGTTTTTCGGCGGCGCACGTCTGGTCGTAGAGCAGGATCGTCGTGCCCGCTGTCTCGCGCAGCATCTTCTGCACCGAATCGAGCTCTTCGCGCGGGTGCACGTCGATCTCGTCGGCGAAGTATTTCGCCGGATACTTGTCCGGCTCGTCGGTGACGACGACGATCTTCGACACGCCTTCGGCCGCGCACTGCAGCGCGATGTCGCGCGGCGAGATCGGCCCGTCGACGGGCTGCCCGCCGGTCATCGCCACCGCGTCGTTGTACAGGATCTTGTAGGTGATGTTGACGCCGGCGGCGACGGCGGCGCGGATCGCGAGGATTCCGCTGTGGTAGTACGTGCCGTCGCCCAGGTTCGCGAAGACGTGCTTTTCGTCGGTGAACGGCGCCTGGCCGATCCACGGCGCGCCTTCGCCGCCCATGTGCGTGAACGTCGACGTGTTGCGATCCATCCAGATCGCCATCACGTGGCAGCCGATGCCGGCGGTGGCGCGGCTGCCTTCCGGTACCTTCGTCGACGTGTTGTGCGGGCAGCCGGAGCAGAAGTAGGGCATGCGCGCGAGGCTGATCCGCGGCTTCGCGAGCACGCGCTCCTTCTGGTTGATGAAGTCGACGCGCTGGCGGATTTTCTCGGCGTGGCGCGGATGCAGCTCGAGGCCCTGGATGCGCTGCGCGATGACGCGCGCGATCATCGCCGGCGTCAGTTCCGCGTGCGGCGGCAGCAGCCAGTCGCCGTGCGGCCGCACCCATTCGCCCTTTTCGTCGAACTTGCCGACGACGCGCGGGCGCACGTCGTCGCGCCAGTTGTAGAGCTGCTCCTTGAGCTGGTACTCGACGATCTGGCGCTTTTCCTCGACGACGAGGATCTCGCCGAGGCCTTCGGCGAAATTGCGCACGCCCTCGGGCTC
>DASTIY010000112.1:0-7925 GCA_035717085.1 Casimicrobiaceae bacterium
GTTTCTGACGACTGTGCATGATTCCCATACCGGGGAACGGGCCGGTGACGCGCTTCACTCCGCGGACGCGACGCCGGGGAAGAGGATGTCCGTGAATCCGAAGCGACGGAAATCGCGTACGCGCATCGGGTAGAGAATGCCGTCGAGGTGATCGCATTCGTGCTGCACGACGCGCGCGTGGAACCCTTCGACGTCGCGCTCGATCGTCGCGCCGGTCGGATCGAAACCGCGATAACGCAGGCGCGTGTAGCGTGGCACGACGCCGCGCAGTCCGGGCACGGAGAGGCAGCCTTCCCAGCCCTCCTCCATCTCGTCTGCGAGCGGCGTCCACACGGGATTGATCAGCTCGGTGTACGGCACCGCTTCGGCATCGGGATAGCGTTCGTTGCGATCGAATCCGAAGATCACGACGCGCAGCCCGACGCCGATTTGCGGCGCCGCAAGTCCGGCGCCGTTTTCCGCGTGCATCGTGTCGCGCATGTCGTCCAGCAACGCGCGCAAGTCGTCGTTGGCAGGCATCGCCACTTCCTGTGCGCGCTCGAGCAGGCGCGGATCGCCCATGCGCAGGACGTCGCGAATCATTTGGTCTCGACGCCCATGCGCAGTGCACTCGCATGCTGCTCGAGCTCGATCGGCGTCTCGGGCACGAGCGGGACGACGTGCTCGATCAGCGTGCGCACACGATCCATCGACCCTTCGAGCACGTTCGCGATCATAGCCATCGACACTTCGGCAGCGCTGTCGCCGCGGCCTGCCGCGTGATTGACGACGACGCACACCGCCGCGTAGTCGACGCCGAGCTCGCGAGCGAGCACCGCCTCCGGCATGCCGGTCATGCCCACGAGCGTCGCGCCGTCGCGATCCATCCGATCGATCTCCGCGGCCGTTTCCAAGCGCGGCCCCGACACCGCGCCGTAAACGCCGCCGTCCTTCAACGCGACGTTGCCGGCGGCGGCGCCGGCGAGGCAGAGCTCGCGGAGGCGCTGCGAATACGGATGTGTGAAGTCGACGTGGACCACCTGCTGATCGCCGCCGTCGAAATACGTACTCGGCCGGCCCCACGTGTAATCGATCAGCTGGTGCGGCAGTACGAGGTCCCCGGGAGCGCAACCGCGAATCGCACCGACCGACGCGACGGCGAATACGGCGCTCGCGCCATGCTCCTTGAGCGCCCATAGATTGGCGCGGTAGTTGACGCGATGCGGCGGTATCGTGTGCCCATGGCCGTGGCGCGCGAGGAACAGCGCGCGATGCCCGGCCAGCTCGCCGAAGATCAACGCCGCGGACGGCTCGCCGTAAGGCGTGCGGATGACCTGCCGATGCGTCACGGCCAGCGTCGACAGGCGCGTCAGGCCGGTACCGCCGATGATGGCGAGCATGAAACTTGCTTTTCCAGGGGGTCAGTTCGAGAGACGGTGTACGGTCGCGGCGGCCAAGGGGAGTGGCGAGCCCGCGCCGGTCATGACATCATCATCGCCGCGCATGAGCGGATCGACGCAAGAACCATGCAGGCATTCTAGCCGGAAAGGCGTTTCATGTACCTCGACCGACTGTTCAAACTGATGGCCGACAAGCAGGCGTCGGACCTCTACATCTCGTGCGGCGCGCCGATCAACATCAAGGTCAACGGCGTCGTGCACCCGGTGTCGAGCCAGTCGATGGACGTCGAGACGGTGCGCCGCATCGCGTACGACCTGATGACGAAGGAGCAGGCGCGCGAGTTCGAGAACGAGCGCGAAATGAATCTCTCCCACCTCGACCGCTCGATCGGCAACTTCCGGATCAACATCTTTCGGCAGCGGGGCTCGATCGCGCTCGTCATACGTTACGTGCGGAACAACGTGCCGGCGTTCGAAGCGCTGAACCTGCCGCCGGTGCTGCTCGACCTCGTCATGGAGAAACGCGGCCTCGTCCTGGTCGCCGGCGCGACCGGCTCGGGCAAGTCGACGACGCTCGCGGCGATGATCGATCACCGCAACACCAACCGCACCGGTCACATTCTGACGATCGAGGACCCGATCGAATATTTGTTCGACCATCGACAGAGCATCATCAACCAGCGCGAGATCGGCGTCGACACCCACAACTACCACATGGCGCTGCAAAACGCGCTGCGCGAAGCGCCCGATCTCATCATGATCGGCGAGATCCGCGACAAGGAGACGATGCAGGCGGCACTCCTGCACACGCTGACCGGGCACCTGTGCCTGTCGACGATCCACGCGAACAACAGCTATCACGCGCTGTCGCGGATCATCAACCTGTTCCCGCACGACGTGCGCTCCGCCGTGCTGTCCGACCTTTCGATCGGGCTGCGCGCGATCGTGTCGCAGCGGCTCGTGCGCAACGTCGACGGCGGCCTGCAGCCGGCCGTCGAGATCCTGCTCAATACCTCGCTCATCGCCGAACTCATCAAGGAAGGCGAGTTCACGAAGATCAAGGAGGCGATGGAGCAGTCGCTCTACCCGGGATCACAGACGTTCGAACAGGCGCTTTGCAAGCTCTATCTCGACCAGCGGATCAGCTACGACGAGGCGATGATCGCGTCGGACTCGGCGACCAACCTCGCGTGGCTCATCAATCAGAACGCGCCGTCGGCACGCCTCGACATGATGGGCTCTGCGGACGCCGAGCCGGCGAAGCCGAAGGCCGGCGCCGATTTCGCGAGCCTCACCATCGACGCTGCAATGCTCGATCACTGACGGCACTTGGGCCCGACTATTTCGACGGCGACCGCATCCGTCGTTCGCGCGCCCGTCGTCCTTGCAACGCCGTGCCGCTCGGCGCGCTGATCGCCTTTGCTACCATGACTCGATGGCGGCCACGTCCTCGCCGGTCCTCGACCTTGCACGCGAATTGATCGCGCGTCGTTCGGTCACCCCGGACGATGGCGGTTGCCAGGACGTGATCAAGGCGCGTCTTGCGCCGCTCGGCTTTCGATGCGACACCCTCGTCGTCAACGGCGTGACGAATCTCTTCGCGCGCCGCGGCGACGCCAAGCCACTCGTCTGTCTTGCGGGGCATACGGACGTCGTGCCGACAGGGCCTCGCGACGCGTGGTCGAGCGACCCGTTCGAGCCGACGCTTCGCGAAGGTTACCTGTACGGGCGCGGCGCTGCCGACATGAAGAGCTCGCTCGCGGCGTTCGTCGTCGCCGTCGAGCGCCTGCTCGCGCGCGGCGATCCGCACGGGTCGATCGCGTTGCTCGTCACGTCGGACGAGGAAGGCCCATCGGTTGATGGCACGCTGCGCGTGGTCGAGCGGCTGCAGGCGGCAGGGACCACGATCGACGCCTGCATCGTCGGCGAGCCGTCGTCGGTCGAGCAGCTCGGCGACATGATCAAGAACGGCCGTCGCGGCACACTCTCGGGAACGCTCGTCGTCCACGGCGTACAAGGCCACGTGGCGTATCCGCACCTCGCCAAGAACCCGATTCACGTGCTGGCGCCGGCACTCGCCGAGCTCGTCGCCACGCGCTTCGACGAAGGCAACGCGCACTTTCCGGCAACGTCGTTCCAGTGCTCGAATATCCACGCCGGCACCGGTGCCACGAACGTGATCCCCGGGTCGCTCGAGCTGCTCTTCAACTTCCGCTATTCGACGCAGAGCTCGCGCGAGTCACTCGCGGGGCGGCTCGAGGAGATCCTGCGTCGGCATGGCGTCGACTACACGCTCACGTGGACCGCGCACGGCGATCCGTTCCTGACGGCCAAGGGAGACCTCGTCGACGTCGCGACCGATGTGATCCGGGAAGTCACCGGACGTGCACCGACGCTGTCGTGCGAGGGCGGCACGTCGGATGGTCGCTACATCGCCCGCATCTGCAAGGAGATCGTCGAGATTGGACCGGTGAACGCGACGATCCACAAGATCGACGAGCGTGTCGCGATCGCCGACCTCGAGCCGCTGGCGGTCATCTACGAGCGGATCCTGGCGCGGCTCCTGGCGTCGCGTGACGCCGCCGCGTGATCATCCGGACGATCGCGCACCGCGCCGGCGGTATCTGATCGCTGTCCTCTGATCGCTGACCCCGAAGTGCATGCGCCGCCGGAACTGAACACGATTCGCGATCACCTGCGCTTCGCGGTGTCGCGCTTCACGCAGGCGCGGCTGTCGTTCGGGCACGGCTTCGCGAACGCCTACGACGAGGCGCTCTACCTGCTGATGCACGCGCTACACCTGCCGCTCGATCGCCCGGACGCCTTCCTCGACGCGCGCCTGACCGATGGCGAGCGCGACGAGATCGCGGCGCTCCTCACACGACGGATCGAGGAGCGCGTCCCGGTGGCGTATCTGACGCACGAGGCATGGCTCGGCGATTTCCGCTTCTACGTCGACGAACGCGTCATCATTCCGCGCTCGTTCATCGCCGAGCTGCTTCCCGACGCTCTCGAACCGTACGTCCGCGATCCGGCGGCCGTGCGCAGCGCACTCGACCTCTGCACGGGTTCCGGGTGCCTCGCGGTACTCCTCGCGCACGCGTTTCCGGCCGCGGAGATCGACGCGCTGGACATTTCGTCGGACGCCCTCGCCGTCGCGCAGCGCAACGTGAGCGACTATGGACTCGCGGACCGGATCAACCTCGTACGCTCGGATCTCTTCGCAAACCTGACCGAGAAGTCCTACGACGTCATCATCAGCAATCCGCCCTACGTCACGACGAATGCGATGGACGAGTTGCCGCGCGAATACCTGCACGAGCCGCGACTCGCGCTCGCGGGTGGCGACGACGGGATGGACGCGGTGCGCGTCATCCTGCGCGAGGCCCCGCGGCACCTGCAACCCGGCGGGCTCCTGATCGTCGAGGTGGGCCACAACCGTGACGCGGCCGAGACCGCGTTTCCGCGCATGCCGTTCGTATGGCTGTCGACGCGCTCGTCGACCGACAGCGTCTTCCTCCTGACGCGCGAAGACCTGGTCGCTGGTCGCTAATGAGAAAGACCGAAGAACTGCTGGATACGGCGTACGATTTCGGCGCGACGCGTCAGATGCTCCTCGCTCGCGCGGTGTACGTCGAGCGCCTGTAACGTCGCATCGTTCGCTGCCTGCCGGATCGCGAGCACGTGCCCGAGCATGTCGGCGAGCTCGGGGCGCGCGCGGATCGTTGCGTCGAACGCATCCTTGTCGAGGCGATAGCAAAGCGCGTCACCCGCAGCGACGACGGTCGCGCCGCGGGGCTGGCCGAGCAACAGGCCCATCTCGCCGAAGTACGCAGGCGCATCGAGCGTCGCCAAGCGGTGCCGAGCCCCATTGTCTTCGGCGACGATCGCCACCTGACCCTGCGCAAGCAGGAACAGCGAATCGGCCGGCTCGCCCGCGCGGCACACCATCTCGTCCGGAACATAGGCACACGTGGTCAACTTGCGCGCGAGCACGGCGCGTTCGGCGTCGGTCAGCGACGCGAAGAGATCCATCGTCGAGAGCGCGGCGATCCGATGATCGATCTCGCGCTGCGCGTGACCCGGACGTTCGTCCTGCCGGACTTCGATCACGTGGCGCGGGAACGGGATGCCGAGGCTTTGCCGCATCAACGCGGCGTAGACGTGCACGCGCACCGCGGAGTCGACTTCCCAGTAGCGCGCCGCCTCGGTGAGCTCGTAGGCGACCGCGTACTCGACACCGCTTTCCTTGAAGCCGATGCAACCGACGCTCGGCGGCGGCTGCTGCGACACGAACGGTATCTGCGCGTGAGCAAGCGCGCTCTCGAGCTGCGCGATGACGCGCGACGGCGGGTGATCGAAATCGACCTCGAACGGCACGTAGCGCCGCCACGGCGCACGCTCTTCGCCGCGACGGCTGATGACGGTCAACTTGTTCTGCATGACGGTGCCGTTCGGGATGACGATCGTCTCGTTGTTGATCGTCGCGATCGCCATGTAGCGCCAGCGGATGCTGACGACCTGCCCCGTCACCGTATCGATGCGCACCCAGTCGCCGATGCGGCACGTCTTCTCGAGCTGGATCGCGATGCCGCCCCATAGGTTGCCGAGCGTTTCCTTCGCCGAGAAGGCGAGCGCGCCGGAAACGACCGCCGAAGTCGTAATGAGGCCCGCGAGATTGACGCCGACCGCGTCGAGCCGATAGATCGCATAGCCGATCAGTGCGAGCGCGACGACGAATTCATTGAGGATTCGCGGCAGTCGACGCCTGACGAGCAACGCCTGGAACAGGAACAGCACGACGATCTGGATCACGCCGAGCGCGATCAGCGCGAGCGCGGCTTCGCGCACGACGACGGCCAGCGAACGGCTCGACGGGCCGAACAGCTGTCGCTCTTCGACGGCGAGGCCGATCATGCCGACGGCGATCACGACCAGCATGACGAGCATCGTCTGGCGTGCCGGCGAGCGCAGGAAAAGCGCGATCAGCGCGAGCACGAGCGCGAGCCCCGCGAAGGGCAGCGCTTCGTTCAGGTGCGATTCGATCGGCATCGGCGTGGCGGGCGTCGGACGCGGCGATTATAGGCGGCGCGTAAAATCGGCGCGGGCCGGGCGTCCGGCGGGCGGGTCAACGGGAGCGGCGGTGGCAATGCGAAGCGGCGGTGAGATTCTGGTGGCGAGCCTGCTCGCGCAGCGAGCGACGCACGCGTTCGGCGTGCCGGGCGAAAGCTACCTCGCCGTGCTCGACGCGCTGCACGACGTCGCCGATCGCCTGCGCTTCATCGTCTGCCGCCACGAAGGCGGCGCCGCCTACATGGCCGAGGCGTTCGGCAAGCTCACCGGCCGCCCCGGTCTCGCGTTCGTCACGCGCGGACCCGGCGCGTCGAACGCGACGATCGGCATCCATACGGCGAAGCAGGATTCGTCACCGCTGATCGTCTTCGTCGGCCAGGCGGCGACCGATACGCTCGATCGCGAATCGTTCCAGGAAATCGACTACCGGCGCATGTACGCCCCCGTCGCGAAGTGGGCGGCGCAGATCGACCGCGTGGAGCGAATTCCCGAATACATTGCGCATGCGTATCGCCTCGCGATGTCGGGCCGGCCGGGACCCGTCGTGCTGGCGCTGCCCGAGGACGTACTGACCGCGCGCGCCGACGCCGCCGATGCTCCCTACGTCGAGGCTGTCGCGGCCGCACCGTCGCCGGCCGACCTCGCCTCGGTGCAGGCGCTGCTCCGCGACGCGGAACGTCCGTTCGTGATCGTCGGTGGCAGTCGTTGGGACGACGCGGGGCGTCGCGCACTCGCACGCTTCGCCGCCGCGTCCGGCATTCCGATCGGCACCTCGTTCCGGCACCAGGACCTCCTCGACAACCGCGATCCCCAGTATGCGGGCGATGTCGGCATCGGCATCGATCCCAAGCTCGCCGCACGCGTGCGCGACGCCGACGTGCTGCTCGTGATCGGCGAGCGGCTGGGCGAAACGACGACGTCGGGCTACACGCTGCTCGACGTACCGTCACCGAAACAGGCGCTCGTGCACGTGCATCCCGACGCGTCCGAACTCGGCCGCGTCTACCAGCCGCGAGTCGCGATCGCAGCGACGCCCGGCGCGTTTCTCGATGCGATCGATACGACTTCTCTCGTGGGTCGATGGCGCGAGCTCTCCGCGCGCGCGCACGCGGATTACGAGGCGTGGCGCGCACCGCGACCGGTGCCCGGTGCGGTCGATCTGTGGCGCATCGTCCAATGGCTCGACGAGCGACTGCCGCGCGACGCAGTTCTGACGAACGGCGCGGGCAATCACGCGACGTGGGTGCATCGCATCTTCCACTACGGCGGCGCGCGGCGGCAGCTCGCGCCCTATTCGGGTTCGATGGGTTACGGGGTGCCGTCGGCGATCACCGCAAAACTGCTCCATCCCGAACGCGTCGTCGTGTCGTGGAACGGGGACGGCTGCTATCTCATGAACGGCCAGGAGCTCGCGACCGCGATCCAATACGACATTCGCGTCGTGTTCGTCGTGCTCGACAACGGCATGTACGG
>DASTIY010000113.1:0-10391 GCA_035717085.1 Casimicrobiaceae bacterium
GATTTCCAATTCCAAAGTTCGAACTCGTAGCACATGATCGGCTCCTTTCGCGTTGCGGCGACCTCGGGCCTCCCACCGTCGCTTCGGATTGTCGCCCCATGCTACGCCGCGGGAACCCGCGTCGCAAATGGCAGGCAGCGGGCGCGAAGACGGCCGCCGGAGCGGTCGGTGTCGTCACAGGGATTCGGTTTGCGCGGCGCGCGGGCGCCAGACGAGCAGGCGCGCCTCGATCTTCGTGACGGCGAAGTCGAGCAAAAGCGCGAAAATCGTCAGCACCACGATGCCGGCGATGACCGTGTTGATGTCGAACACGCCTTCCGCCTGCAGGATCAGGTAGCCGACGCCCTTGGCGGAGCCCAGGTATTCGCCGACGACGGCGCCGACGAATGCCATGCCGACGGACGTGTGCAGGCTCGAGAACACCCACGACGTCGCCGACGGCAGGTAGATCGAGCGCAGCAGTTGATGGCGCGACGCGCCGAGCATCCGCGCGTTCGCGAGGACGACGGGGCTCACTTCCTTGACGCCCTGGTACACGTTGAAGAACACGATGAAGAAGACGAGCGTGACGCCGAGCGCGACCTTCGACAGCACGCCGAGACCGAACCACACGGCGAAGATCGGCGCGAGGATCACGCGCGGCATCGCGTTCAGCGCGGTGATGTAGGGCTCCGCGATCGCGGACGCCGTGGGCGACAGTGCGAGCCACAGACCGATCACGAGGCCGAGCACGCTGCCGATCGCGAACGCGAGCAACGTTTCCCAGAGCGTGATGGCGAGGTGCGGGTAGATCTTGCCGGACACGAACCACTGGATCACGACCTTGATGACCTCGAGCGGCCGGCCGAAGAAGAACGCGATGCGGTTCGCGTAGGCCGCATCGACGATCCCCGGCGTCGTCAACATGTACCAGACGCCGAAGACGACCGCGAGGATACCGACGTGCCATGCGGCGAGGCGCGCGCGGGATGCATGGCCGCCCCCCGCGGGAGCCGAACTCGCGCTTCGAGGCCTTTCCGCCGCACTCATCGCTTGCCTTGCGCGTAGCCCTTCAGCACTTCGGACTTCAGCACGTGCCAGATCGCCTCGTGCAACTCGACGAAGCGCGGCGACAAGCGAATCTCCGCGACGTCGCGCGGTCGCGGAAGGTCGATGGCGAACTCGCCGATCGGGTGCGTGGCCGGCCCGGCGGACAGCACGATGACACGATCGGACAACGCGATCGCCTCCTCGAGGTCGTGCGTGATGAACAGCACCGACTTGCGGTTCGACGACCACAGGTCGAGGAGCTCGTTCTCCATCAGCTGCCGCGTCTGGATGTCGAGCGCGGAGAACGGCTCGTCCATCAGCAGGATCTCGGGGTCGAGGATCAGCATCTGCGCGAGCGCGACGCGCTTGCGCATGCCGCCCGAGAGCTGATGCGGGTACCGGTTCTCGAAGCCGGTGAGTCCTACGCGCGCCAGCCATTCGCGCGCGCGCGCCGCCGCGGCGTCGCGGGCGACGCCGCGGAACTGCAATCCCGCCGAGACGTTGCCGAGCGCGCTTCGCCACGGCATCAGTGCGTCGGCCTGGAACATGTAGCCGGCGCGCGCGTTGATCCCCGACAGCGGCTCGCCGGCGACGAGCGTGCGGCCGGCCGACGGCGCGAGCAGGCCTGCCGCGACATTGAGCAGCGTCGATTTGCCGCAGCCTGTCGGGCCGACCACCGAGACGAATTCGCCGTCACCCACGACGAACGACGCGTCGGCGACCGCCGTATAACGCTCGCCGGCGTTCTTGCCCGCGAACGCGCAGGTGACACGCTCGAACGCGAGCGCGGGAACGCGCGCCCGCGCTTGCGGCGCGGCTGCGGCGCTCACTTGATCGTCTGCACCGCCTTCTGCTGGAACGACATGTCGACCGTCTTGGCGAGATCGATCGTCTTGCCCTTCATCGTCGGGTCGAACGTCAAAAGGTCGTGCGCGACGTGCTCGCCCGCTTCCTTCGAGATGAAGCCATCGTGCTTGAAGGAGTCGATGTTGTCCTGCAGCGCCTTCTTGTACAGCGCGCGATCGGTGTAATAGCTCGCGGGCACCGTGTCGACGATCTCGTCGACCGATGCGTGCTGGATGAACCGCAGCGCGCGCACCATCGCGTTGACGACCGCCTGCGCGGTCTTCGGGTTCTTCTGCACCCACTCGGGCGGTGCATAAATGCAGCCGGCCGCGTAGGCCCCGCCGTAGACTTCCTGCATCCCCTTGGCGGTACGCGTGTCGACGACCGGCACCACCGTGCCGTCGCTCACGAGTTGCGCGATGACCGGGTCGAGGTTCGAGAGCGCGTCGATCTCGCCGCGCTTCATGATCGCGACCGCGCCCGCGCCGCCGCCCACGCCGATGATCGACACGGAATCGGGCGGCAGGCCGGCCTTCGCGAGCAGGATGTTGACGAACATGTTCGTCGACGAGCCCGGCGCCGTCACGCCGATCTTCATGCCTTTCAGGTCCGCAGGCGATTTGTACGAGGCTGCCTTCGCCTTCGACATCGCGAGGACGATGCTCGAATAGCGCCCCTGCAATACGAGCGCCTCGATCGCGTTGCCCTTCGCCTGCTGCGAGATCGTGTGCTCGTACGCGCCCGACACGATGTCCACGCTGCCGCCGAGCAAAGCCTGCAGCGCCTTCGCCCCGCCCGGAAAGTCGGGGATGTCGACGTCGAGACCTTCCTGCTTGAAGTAGCCCTTGCGCTCGGCGATCGTGAGCGGCAGGTAGTAGATCAGCGACTTGCCGCCGACGCCGATCGTGATCTTCGGCTTCTCGACACCCTGCGCCGCGAGCGGGGCGGCGATAGCCAGGGCGAGGACGAACGCGAGCCATGCTCCGAACCGTCGCATCGGTGTTCTCCGGTTGAAAAAGCGGCTATTTTGTCAGAATTCCCCGGGCGCGCACTGCAGGCACACGAGACCCAGTTCCCGCCACATTTCGACGACGCTCGCCCGATCCTCGACGACGAACAGGATCTGCGTGCGATCGAGGTCGTCGAGCATTTCGCGCTTCGCGATCGTGTCGCTGCGCCGGTCGCCGTTGCGCCGCAGCCGCAACTCGTCGTAGCGCACGCCCTCGCGCGCGAGCCATTCGACCGTCTGCGCACGATATTCGTCGGGCCGGCCGGAACACAGCACGATACGCACGTTCGCGTCGTAGACCAGATTGCACAGCCGGATGATCGCGTGCACCGCTTTGTCACCGGGCATCGCCGCGAAGAACGCCTTCCAGTTCTTGGGCTTCGTGCGGATGTGATGCAGGCGCGCGGAAACGTCGGCGAGCGTGCCGTCGATGTCGAACACCACGATCTCGCCGGTCGTCGCGCGCGATGCGGACGTGGCACTCGGCTTGGCGTTGCGTGTGGTTCGTGGCATGGCTTGTGCGATGCGACGGGTTCGCTTTCATTGAAGCCGCGCGCGTCGCTTGATGCGATGCGGAACTTCCCGCGCGCGCGGTCGGTCGCACCTCGTCGCCGACGTCGTCACATTGTCGCGTTGCTCGCGAGACGCGCGCAAGCGACGACGAAAACGCGCGCAACACGCGTTGTCGATGTCGGCGTCGATGAAACAGTCGCAGTCACGTGCGCGTCATTCAACGAGGGATCAGCAATGGATCGGCAACAGCAGCAGGGGTATGGACAACAGCATCGGCCGTCGCAACAGCAGGGCGCCGATCGTCGCAACGAAGCGCAGCAACGCCAGCAGGGCGATTCGCCCTCGCGGCAATACGGAGGATCGCAGCAGGGCGCACAAAGGTTCGGGGGACGCCAGCAGTCGCAGGAAGGCGCGGGGAGCCAGGCATTCGGCGCGCAGCAGTTGCAGAGCATGGCGGAAGTGGCGCTGCGCGGCACGGCACTCCTCTTCGACCTGCAGATGGAGACCGCGCGCAACATCATGCGCACGCAGGCGCGCACCGCGGCGCTTCTCGGTGCGCCCGACTATTCGGAGCTCTTCCGGCTGGGCGACGACCGCGCGCGGCGTCTGTTTGCCGCGAGCGCCGAGCAGATGTTGAGCTCCGCCCGGCAAGCGCGCGAAACGGTATTCGAAGTGCAGCGCCAGATCGGCCGCCTCGCCGAGCAGCAAACGATCGGCATCGCGGAGGAAATGCGTCACCAGATGCAGCAGATGACTCGCCACACCGAGGCCGGCCTCGAGGAATTCAAGCAGGTCGCCGCGTCGGAGGCCGATCATGCGCGGGACCTCGCCGACTACGCGATGCATGACGAGCAGCGGTCGCAGCAAGCCGAGGGGGAGCCGTACGCGCAGCATGAAGCCGGTCGCGGGGAGGTCACGCAAGGCATCGAGCACGTCGCGCACAACGGACAACGTGCCGCAAATGAAGCGCCGAACGTCGAGGCCGAGACGAACGTCGAGTCGCAGCTCACTTCGGGCAACGAGCCCGCTCATCGCGAAGCTCGGGAACGCGGACGCGCGCGGCGCTAGACGATCGCGTACCGGCGCTTTCCGCACTGACGACGCCCGGCACGCGAGCTCGCTCGTGTGTCGGCCGTCTCCTACATCGGGTTCAGCGAACGCCGATCCTGGCTCGACCATCGGTCTGATGTTCAACGCCGGCGGGACACGTTTGAATGGCGGCGTTGCTGCAACGTGCAACACGCGCCTTCCCGATGCTCCGGTCCACCCTTGTTCGGCTCACTTTCGCAGCGCTGGCGGCCTGTTGCGCGACCCTCCCCGCGACGGCGAGTGCGAGCACCAAGCAGACGGTATGCACGATCACCGTCAACTCGTCGGACGAGAAGCAGGCGTTTCGCCGCCATCTGCCCGCAAGCCAGTTCGAATTCGTCGAGCTGGTCGAGCGCGGCCGGCCGGACTGGCTCGAGAGCGCGCGGCGCAAGCACGTCCGCTGCGACATCCTCGTCATCTCCGGCCACTACGACGGTGGTGATTACGCCGGGGGCAACGAGTTCTTCTCGGAGCACGTCGATTCACGCGAATATCTGCCGGTCGACGAGATGGAGCGCGTCGCATGCACCGACCGTGACGACGGTTTGTTCTCGCACCTCAAGGCCGTCTATCTCTTCGGCTGCAACACGCTGAATCCCGTCCCGCTGCGTAGCGCCGCGGACGAAATCGCGCAAAGCCTCGTCGAGTCGGGTCATTCGAGGACGGAGGCGGAGCGTGTGGCGCGCGAGATGAGTCCGCGGTTCGCCGACAGCAGTCGCGACCGCATGCGCCACATCTTCCGGCACGTTCCGGCGATCTACGGCTTTTCGTCGGTGGCGCCGCTCGGCCCCACCGCGGCAACCTATCTCGATCGTTATTTCCGCGCCGGCGGCGCGTCCGAGGTCGCGGCCGGACCGACGTCGAGCAGGATCCTCGGCTATTTCCCCGGCCGCTCGTTGACGCTCGCGCGCGGCTCGACCGACGCGGATGCCGACGTGGGCTTCCAGCGCGACGTTTGCCATTTCCTCGACGAGCACGACGCGCCGCTGGAACGCGCCCGCTTCGTGCATTCGCTCCTTCGCCGCGACATGGCCGAAGTGCGGATCTTTCTCGATCGCCTCGAGCGTTACGCTGCGGTGGTCGCGCGCCAGCCACGCACACCGGCGCTCGATTCCGCACTGGCGGAAATCGCGAACGACGCCGATGTGCGCACACGCTACCTCGCCTTCACGCACGCGACGCGGGACGCCGGGCTGCGCGTGCGCCTGATCGATCTCGCCGAGCGCTTCGGCTGGCTTTCGCGCGACGACAAGCTCGCCGAGCTCGCGCGCTTTCTCGCCGACCGCTTCGCGCAACCGCAGGTCACCGCGGCGGACGTTGAATGGGCGTGCAAGCTCAACGCGGATCATTCGCTCGACGCCGCCGGTCGCGCCATGCCTGTGCCGCGGCCGCCCGACGTCGTGCGCGACGCGATGCTCGCGTGCCTCGGACGCAACGACCGCCGGGAAGCGGTGCTGCAGGCGCTGACGAGCGCGAGCGACACGGACGTGCAGGTGGCCCGCGTCTACCTGCGCTATCGCCCGCTCGACGACGCCGACGAGCTGCGCGAGATCGCCGGCGGCATCGCGCAGATGCGCGACGCGAGCGCGCAGGTGCGCGCAATCGACGCACTGGCCGACCATCGTGTCTCCGACCCGCAGGTGCTCGACGACCTCGCGCGGCTGTTCCCGGTGACGAAGTCGCTCGAGGTGCAGCGCGCCATCGCCGGCGCGTTGATTCGAGCGGACTACCAGGCCATGGCGACGCCGGCCCTCGTACGCACGCTGCGCGTGCATCGCCTGAAATCGCATGAAGGCCGCGACCTGATCGACGTCCTGATCGATCGCCTCGACGCCGCCTCGTAACGCGCGGCGTCCCCTGAATCTCGCGCCCCTTGCGCGAGTCGTGCAATACTTGCGCGCTTTCGCGCCGGTCGCACGCCCATGCCTTCGCCTCGCACGTTCGTTTTCGCCGCCTTCGCGGCGCTCGGCATGCTCGTGCACGGCGCTGCGCTCGCGGACAAGACGACCGTATGCACGATCACGGTGAATTCGTCGGACGAGCGCGACGTGATGCGCCGCTATCTGCCGCCCGACCGGTACCAGTTCGTCGAACTGGTGGAGCGGGGGCGGCCCGACTGGCTCGCGTCGGCGTGCCGCAAGCGCGTCCGCTGCGACGTCTTGGTGATCTCGGGGCATTTCGACGGCGGGGACGAGTTCTACTCGGATCGCGTCGACGCGCGCGAGTCGCTGCCCGTCGCCGAAATGGAGCGCGTCTCCTGCAGCGGCGACTGCGAGCTGTTCTCGCAGTTGAAGGAGGTCTATCTCTTCGGCTGCAACACGCTCAACCCCGACTCGTTGCACGCCGCGCGTGACGAGCTCGCGCGAAGCCTCGCGGCGTCCGGTCACGCGCCGGGGGACGCCGAGCAACTGGCGCAGGCGCTGGCGGCGCGCTATGCGGACAGCAACCGCGACAAGATGCGCGCGATCTTCAAGGACGTGCCGCTCATTTACGGATTCTCGTCGAAGGCGCCGCTGGGCGCGAAGGCGGGGCCGCTGCTGGAGCGATATCTGCAAGCGGGCGACGGACCGTCGCTCGGCAGCGGGCAGCCGAGCGAAAAACTGCTCGCGCTCTTCGCGCCCGCGTCGATGACGACGACGAGCGGCGTGCGCGATGCCGAGGCGCGCTCGGCCTACCGGCGGGATCTTTGCGAGTTCGTCGACGATCGCGTTGCGACGGCGCAGCGGGTCGCGTTCGTGCACACGCTGCTCCGGCGCGACATGGCGGAGGCGCGGCTTTTCCTCGACCCGATCGAGCGCACGCTCGACACGCTCTCCGCGAGCGATCGCGCGTCCGGGCCGGTCGCACAGGCGCTCACCGGCATCGCGCAGGATGGCTCGACGCGGGAGCGATTCGTTGCGTATTTACGCAACGTGGACGACACGGAGCTTCGCACGCGGATGATCGCCGTCGCGGCGCGCCTCGGATGGCTTTCTCCGGCGCAGCAGCGCGCGGAATGGTCGCGCATGGTCGAGGATCGAATGCACGCGGCCAATCTCGGGGCGCGCGACGTCGACGTGATCTGTGCCTCGAGTGCCGGGCATGCGCTCGATCCGGACGTCAGGGCATCGCTGCACCGAGATCGCGACGTCGCGCATTCGGCGATCCTCGCCTGCCTGGGCGACGGGAAGGCGCACACGGCAGTGCTGCACGCCCTGACCAACGCCACCGACGCAGACGCCGCGATCGTCCAGGTCTATCTACGGCACCACCCGATCGTCGCACCGGTCGAGCTTCGCAACGTGGCGCAGCAGATCGCCGGCATGCGCGACGCGAAGGCGCAGGCACGTGCGCTCGATACGCTCGCCGACAATCGCGTCCCCGATGTCGAGAGTCTCGAAGCGCTCGCCCGGCTGTTCCCGGTCGCGAAGAGCATCGGCGTGCAGCGTGCGATCGCCGGGATCCTGATCCGCTCCGACTATCAGGCGATCGCCAAGCCGGATCTCGTGCGGGCGTTGCGCGACAAGCGTCTCAAGTCGCCCGACGGGCAGGATCTGATCGACATCCTCATCCGTCGCATGCAGGCGTCGCTCGGCAAGCCCGCGTAGCACGCATGCGAACGTCGCAGGCCGCGCGCCAACGGCCGTTTCCCCACTTGCGGAGGACTGCATGAAGCTCTACTACCATCCGGCGTCGACGACGAGCCGTCCGATCATGCTCTACGCGGAAGACAACGGGCTGCGGCTCGAGTATCAGCTCGTCGACCTTTTCCACGGCGAGCAGTACAAGGACGAGTTCGTCGCGGTGAATCCTTGCCACATGGTGCCGGTGCTCGACGACGGCGATTTCCGGCTGACCGAAAGCTCCGCGATCCTCAAGTACCTCGCCGATGCCACCGGCTCGCCGGGGTACCCCAGCGGACTGCGCGAGCGCGCGCGCGTCAACGAGAAGATGGACTGGGTGAACACGCAGCTCGCGCGCGATTTCACCTACGGCTTCGTGTATCCGCAGCTGTTGCCGATGTTCAAGCGCAAGGACGACGCCGTGCAGCAGGCGACGCTCGACTGGGGCCGCGAGCGCGCGCGTGACTGGCTCGGCGTGCTCGACCGCAACGTGCTAGGCGACCGGGTGTATTTGTGCGGCGACGAGGTCACGATCGCCGACTATTTCGCGGCGCCGTTCGTCGCGCTCGGCGAGGCGATTCGCTGCGACTATTCGCCGTATCCGAATATCCGGCGCTGGCTCGGCTCGATGAAGGCGCGGCCGTCGTGGCGCAAGGTGAACGAGACGATCGACGGCTACGCCGCGTCGCTCAAGGACACGGCGTTCGTCGGGTTGTAGTTGGACGGGACGCGGCGACGATGCAAGTCGCCGCTCGCTTGCCGGGGGTCCTAGAAAGGTAGCCCGACGTAGTTCTCCGCCATCGCCGTCGACGCGGCGTGCGAGGAAACGAGATAATCGAGCTCGGCGCGCTGCAGTTTGTGTCCGAGCGCATCCGTCTCCGGAAACTTGTGCGTGAGCGACGTGAACCACCACGAGAAGCGCTCGGCTTTCCATACGCGGCGCAGGCATCGGTCCGAATAATGATCGATGCCCGAATCGCTGTGCCCGACCAGCGCCTCGATCAGCGCCTCCGCGAGGTAATGCACGTCGGCCACCGCCAGATTCAATCCCTTGGCGCCGGTGGGCGGAACGATGTGCGCGGCATCGCCCGCGAGCAGCAGGCGGCCGAAGCGCATCGGCTCGGCGACGAAGCTTCGTAGCGGCGCGACGATCTTCTCGACCGAGGGCCCGGTGACGATCGTCTCGGCGGCGTGCGGATCGAGGCGCCGGCGCAGCTCGTCCCAGAACGCCGCGTCGCTCCATCGCTCGGGGTGGTCGTCGAGCGCGCATTGGATGTAGTAGCGCGAGCGCGTGGGCGAGCGCATCGAGCAGAGCGCGAAGCCGCGCGCGTGGTTCGAATAGATGAGCTCGGGTGACACGGGTGGCGTATCGGAGAGGACTCCGAGCCACCCGAACGGGTAGACGCGCTCGTAGGTCGCGATCGCATCCGCGGCGATGCTCGCGCGGCTGATGCCGTGGTAGCCGTCGCAGCCGGCGATGTAATCGCACGCGAGGACGTGATCGCCTCCCGCGTCGCGCCACGTCACCCGCGGGGCGTCGGAGTCGAACCCGTGCGGCGTCGCGTCGAGCGCCTCGTAGCGCGTCGTGCCGCCGAAGGCGCGGCGCGCGTCCATCAGGTCGTGCGTCACCTCGGTCTGACCGTAGACCATCACGCGCTTGCCGGTCAGGGCGAGGAAATCGATGCGATGACGAGCGCCGCCGAACGAGAGCTCGACGCCGTCGTGCAGAAGCCCTTCGCGATGCATGCGGGCACCGAGTCCCGCCTCGTCGAGGAGATCGACGGTCGTCTGCTCGAGGACCCCGGCGCGCACGCGCCCCAGCACGTACTCGGCGCTGCGCCGCTCGAGGATGACGCTGTCGATGCCCGCGCGGTGCAGGAGGTGCCCGAGCAGCAGGCCGGACGGGCCCGCACCGATGATCGCGACCTGAGTACGCGAAGGCACCTTCATGAAGCTCCGATGGTATCGTGACCGGGACCTCGCGACTACGGAGTCCGGCCATGCTTCGATCGTATCTCTTCGTGCCCGCCAACCGGCCCGACCGCTACGACAAGGCGCTCGCTTCGCGCGCGGGTGCGGTGATCGTCGATCTCGAGGATGCCGTCGCGCCTGCCGACAAGCAGGCGGCGCGCACGGAACTCCTTGCGTGGCTCGCGCCCGCCAAGCCGGTGATCGTCCGCATCAACGCGCCGGCAACCGAGTGGTTCGAGGACGATCTCGACGTATGCTCGCAACCCGGCGTCACGGCGGTCGTCGTGCCGAAAGCGGAGACGGGGGAGCAGATTGCACGCGTCGCGGGCGCG
>DASTIY010000114.1:0-7439 GCA_035717085.1 Casimicrobiaceae bacterium
CGGAAAAACCAGTCCGGATGATTCGCCACCTCGGCGTTGTAGGCCGCGTGAAACAGGTTCTCGCCGAAGCCGTAGCCGAGCCACGGCCGCTCGAGCGCAAGCTCGATCGCGGGCAGCCACGCGCCGTGGACGCGATGCGACGCCCATAGACCGCGCATCGCCTGGTCGATGAAGATCGGTTCCGGCACGATCCACAGCGCGAGCACGATCGCGACGAGGAGCGCGCCCGTGACGACGAGCGCGCGGCGCCGATTCGCCTCGGCGTAGAACCACATCGCGGCCGCGATCAGGCCGCCGTACCACGCCGCGCGCGCACCGGTCGCGGCGAGCAGCAGCAGGTAGACGGCGAGTCCTGCACCGACCCACGGCACCAACCGGTCGCGCGTTCGTCCGAGCGCCCAGAAGAGCGCGGGCAGGAACCACAGCAGCGGCTCCGCATAATAACGATGGCGCTGGATGTCGGCGATCGGCCACCTCGGCGTCGTGGCGAACTCGCCGGCGTACTGCACGAGCGAGTAGATCGACACGTCGATGGCGGCCGCGACCGACGCCCACATCACGACGTTGGCGTCGGCCAGGGTGCGCACGATCAGCGCCGTCGCGAATGCGGAGAGCACGAGGAAGCCGATCGCCTTGTACGCCTCCGACGCGCTGTACGCGGGTTCCGGCGAGACGAGCGTCGACACGCCGGCGAAGAGCGCGACCGCCGCGAGCCACCAGGCGAGTGGCTGGCGCGCAATGCGCGCCACGTACCGCGTATCGATCGCGCAGAGCACGAGCGCAACGGCGAGCGCCACGTAGAAGCCGATCTGGCGCAGCGCAGTCGAGTGCGCATTCAGGATGCCGAGCGTGTACAGGAACAGCGCGCCGAGACCCACGACGCGCAGGACGGTCAGCGGCATCGAGCGCGTCGTCGCAATCATCGGTCGGCCACGCGCGTCGCGATGAACTCGCCGATGCTGCGTGCGCGCGCGTCCCAGGTGCGCTCGGTCCCGGTCGCGCGCGCCGCGGTGCCGAGCGCGCTGCGCCGCGCGTCGTCGTCGAGCAGCGCGTTGATGCCGGCGGCGAACGCGCCCGCTTCCGCGCGCGCGACGAGCCATGCGTTCTTTTCGTGCTCGACGACCTCGCGAATCGCGGGGAGGTCGGTGGTCACGACGGGCTTGCCGAGCGCGAGGTATTCGAAGAGCTTGAGCGGCGACGTGTAGCGCGCAGCGATCGTCGCGGTCGACAGCGGCAGGACGCAAAGCGTCGCGGCGGCGATCCAGTCGAAGCGTTGCTTCGGCGCGACCGCGCCGACGAACCGCACGCGCTCGCCGACGCCTTCCTGCACGGCGCGCGCGCGCAATCGCGCGATCTCGGGCTCGTCCCCACCGACGATCACGAGCATGCCGCGGGCGACGTCGCGCATCGCGGCAATCGCGACGTCGACGCCCTTCCAGGGGTGCAGGCTGCCGATGTAGAGAATGACCGGGTCGTGACCGAGCGCGACGGGACGCGCGTTCTGCGCGAGGATCGGATCGACGCCGTCGGCGGCGACCAGCAAAGGGGCAAGGGAACGATAATCGGCTTGAAGGTCGCCGGCGAGCGCGGCGGTGAGCGCGATGATGCCACGCGAGCGAGCGTAGACACGCTGCTCGAGGCGGCGCAGCCGCGCGACCTTGCGCCGCGCGTGCGGCGCGTGCTCGCCGTGCGTGCGCGCGAACACCTCGTGCGTCTCGAAGAAGACCGGCGGCGAGTCGGGCATCGCGAGGATCGCGCGCGCGCAGCGCAGATGGCGCACCCACACCGCGTCGGGACGCTCGCGACGAAGCCAGCGGCGCACGGCGTGGAAGAACAGGCGATTGGAATTCGATGGCGCCCACCACCGATCGCGATAGTCGGGCGTGTGCGCGACGCGCACGCGCGCATGCCACGGACGCCCGAGCAGCGCGTCGAGGCTCGCCGTGGGGGGAGGCCGCGGCGTGACGAGGTCGATGCGATCGACCGCGCGCGCGTAGGCGTCGACGTTCTGCGCGATCTGCAGCGCCTCGACACCCGGGCCGGGCACCGGATGCGGATCGACGTACGCGACGCGCATCAGGCGGCGGACTCCAGTTCGCGCAGTAGCCGCGCGGCGGCGTGGTCCCACGTGAAGTTCGACTCGATGCGCGCGCGGGCTGCCGCGCCGAGCGCCTGGCGCGCCGACGCATCGCGCACGAGCGTGGCGATGGCCGCGACCCAGTCGTCGACGCGACCCGGCGCCACGAGCCGGCCGGCATGGCCCTCGTTGCCGACGACCTCGGGGATGCCGCCGACGTGGCTCGCAATGACCGCGCAGCCGCAGCTCATCGCTTCGGCGATCGCGATGCCGAACGCCTCGTCGCCGATGCTCGGAAAGAGCGCGATGTCCGCCGACGCGTAGATTGCCGGTACCTCGTCGTGGGCGACCGGCGGGTGGAAGACGACGCGCGCCTGCGCGTCGCGCTGGCGCACGCGCTCCTCGAGCTTCGTACGCTCGGGACCGTCGCCGACGAGCGCGAGCCGCAGCGGAAGCGCGGCGAGCGCAGGATGCGCGATCGCGTCGATCGCCACGCCGAGGCCTTTCCAACCGACGAGTCGCCCGGCGAACGCCAGCAGCACCGCGTCCGGATCAGGCGACAGCGAGCGGCGCACGGCATCGCTTCGCGCCGCCGGGTTGAAGCGCGCGGTGTCGACGCCGTTGTAAATGACCGCGGGATGCCGTTTGTACCGCGCGGCGATCTGCCACGCGTTGAAGTGGCTGCACGCGGTCATCGCGTCGATGCGCGGTGCCAGTCGCCGGTCGCCGGCGAAGAAGTCGGTGCCGCCGCTCATGAAGCAGACGCGCGTGCGCGACGCGCGTGGCAGCAGCCGCGGCCAGATGAAATCGAACGGCTTGGTGACGATCAGCCAGTCGTGATCGGCCCGCGCGACCTCGCGCCGCGCATGGCGCGCGAACGACCAGCGCTCGACGATGCGCGTAAAGCGGGTGCCGAGGTCGAGCACGCGCTCGCGCGGCACGAACGGAAAGGTGCGCACCGCGACGCGCGGGTTCTCGCCGAGCGGGCGCAACGTGCCGTCGCCGCCGTACACCGCGACCTCGTGCCCGCGCGCGGCCAGTGCGCGGGCGAGCTGCCACACCGCCGTCTGCACGCCGCCGTAGCTCACCGTCGCGGTCACGTCGACGAAGCCTATGCGCATGGCGGCAGCGCGCGTGCGAACGCCGCGATCGCGTCCAGCGACTCGGCGAGCATCAGCAATTGCAGCACGCGCTCCTCGCGCCGCGTGTCGCCGGCGCGATAGCCATCGACGAGCGCCTGCGCCGGCGCGGCGGCGACCTGCCCGCCGGTCGCAGCGGCGAGGCGAGTGCCGAGGCCGTCGAGACGCGGCGCGAGATCGCCGCGAAGCCACTGCGCGAGCGGGGGATTGAAGCCGCGCTTCGGCGCGTGAAACGGGTCGTACGCGGCACCGCGCAGTTGCGGGCAGAGCGCTGCGAGCGCGAGCTTGCGCGGCTTGGTGAAGCGCGCCTCCTTCGGCATCGCGAGGACGCTCTCGACCACGGCGTGGTCGAGCAGCGGCACGCGGTGCTCGAGCCCATGCGCCATGCCGCACAGGTCGGCCTTGCGCAGCGCATAGTCGGGCAGGTAGTTCGCGAAGTCGATCGCGATCATCGCGTCGAGCGCGTCCGCGTGCGGCAGATCGTCGCGCAGCGACCAGTACGCGGTGGCCGGACGCAGGTCCGGCTGGAGCGCGCGTCGCTCGCCGCGTGCGAAGCCCGAGAAGCGCAACGCGTACGCGTCGGGCCACGACATCGAGATCTCGTCGAGCGAACGCGCGAGCCCGCGCTCGGGCAGTGCCGACGGCACGGGCAACGGAAGGCGGAAGCCGCGCCGCCAGCGCGTGCGCGCATGCGTACGGTAGCGCTTGTACCCCGCGAAGAGCTCGTCTCCGCCGTCGCCACCCAGTACGACGGTCACGTGACGCGTCGCCTCGCGGGCGAGGCGCCACAGCGGGATCACCGCCGGATCGGCGAAGGGCTCGTCGAGATCCTCGATCATGCGGTCGAAGACGTCGCCGATCGACGCCGGAATTTCGACCGCGACGTGCGGCAGGCCGAGCGTGCGCGCAAGGGCCGCGGCCGCTTCGCTCTCGTCGAGCGGCGACCCGGGGAAGGCGGCGGTCAGGCTGACGAGCCGATCGAAGCCCTGGCGGGCGAGACTGCACGCGACCGCCGTCGAGTCGACGCCACCCGAGAGGAAGATGCCGACGGGACGATCGGCGATCGTCTGCTGCGCGAGCGCTTCGTCGGCGACGCTTGCGAACGGCGCTGAAGACGGTCGCGCTTTCCACCATGTCGTGCGCGAGAGCTCGCCGGTGTCGAGGTCGAACTCGACGCGCTCGCCGGGCTGCAGGCGATGGATCCCCGCGAAGCACGTGCGTGGCGACGGCACGTAACGGTGCGCGAGAAACGCATCGATGCCTTCGGCCGACAGGCGCCGGTCGCCGTCGGGCAATAACGCGAGCAGCGCGCGCACCGTCGACGCGAAGGCGAAGCGCTTGCCGTCGTGGAACCACACGGCCGACTTGACGCCGATGCGATCGCGAACGACGACGACCTTGCGCCGGCGCCAGTCGACGATCGCGAACGCGAACATCCCGCGGAGCTTCGGCAGCACGCCGTCGATGCCGAACGCCGCGTAGCCGCGCAGCACGAACTCGGTGTCCGACGTGGTGCGGAACGGCTCGTCGCGCGCGAGCGCCTGCGCGTCGCGCTCGAAACCGAACACTTCGCCGTTGTACGTGATCCAGACGTCCTCGCGCGGCGTCGTCATCGGCTGCGCGGCGACGTCGCGCACGTCGCGGATCGAAAGCCGCGTATGGAGCAGCCCGTGCAGCCCGTCGTCGGCGCGTTCTGCGCTCGCATCCCAGGCGATGCGGCCCTCGCCGTCGGGGCCGCGGCGTGCCAGCTCGGCGAGGCACGCGGCCGCGCGCCCGGGCGGCACGCGGAAGCCGAAGTGGCCGCCGATGCCGCACATCAGCGCGAAGTGCGCGCGATGGCGCGCTCGAACACCGTTTGCATGCGATCGAGCATGCGGTCGAGACCGAATTCCGCCTGCGCCTTCACGTGCGCGCGCTCCGCCAGTGCGCGCGCGAATTCGGCGTCGTCCAGGAGGCGCGCGATGGCGGCGGCGAGCGCCGCCGCGTCGCGCGCCGGCACCATCACGCCGGTCACGTCCGGCGTGACGGCATCGCGCATGCCCCCGACGTCGGTGACGACGACGGGCAGCGCGCACGCCATCGCCTGCATCGCCGCCTGCGACACGCCCTCGTCGCCGTACGACGGCAGCACGAACACGTCGAGCGCGGGCAGGTAGCGCTCCGGATCGTCGCGAAAACCTTCGAAGCGCACGCGTTCTCCGAGCCCCATGTCCGCGACGCGCCGCTCCAGGTTTCGCCGCTGCGGCCCGTCGCCGATGACGAGCAGGCGTGGCGCGCGCGGATGGCTCGCGAGCATCGCGAGCGCATCGAGGAGAAACGCGTGGCCCTTCCAGTTGCGAAGCGCCGCCAGGACGCCGATCCACGTGCCGTCGCCGAGGTGCTTCGCCGCGCGCGCCTGCGCGCGATCGCGGGGACGAAAGCGCGCGAGGTCGATGCCCGTCGGCACCGACGTCACGTGCGACAGCGGCGTCCCGAACTGCCGGTGCAGGTTGTCGCGCAGGCGCTCGCCCGTCACGACGATGTGCTGCGGGGCGCGCGTGTAGAGCCAGCGCGTCGCGCGATTGTCCGACAGCGCGGACGACAGGTGCCGCGTGCGCACGAACGCCGGTGCGCCGCGCAGCGAGCGCACGGCGAGCGCGGTCAGCCACGTGTCGGTCGACGAGTGCGTGTTGACCACGTCGAGGCGGCCGCGCCGCGCGCGCAGGAAGCGGCGCAACGCGTAGAGCGACGCGGGATGCTTGCGCGCGATCGGCAGCGCTACCGCGCAGACGCCGCGCTCGGCTGCGCGGGCGAGGATCGCGGCTTCCTCGGGTGCCGCGATCGTGACGTCGGCCCCGCGTGCCGCGAAGCCCGCCGCTTCGGCGACGATTCGCATTTCCTGGCCGCCCCAGCCCAGCGAGCTCTCGGTATGGAGGATGCGCACGGGCTCACGCGGCGAGCGGCGACAGCCGCGGATCGGGCCGCGCGAGCAGGCGTCGGCACGCCGCGAGCACCGGCTCGACGGCGACGTCGGCCATCGGTGTCGCGCGCGAGCAGCGGGCGTCGGGACACGGGTGCTCGACGACTTCGAGTGCGGGATGGTCGAGCGGCGCCAGGAAGCGTCCGCGATGGAAGCAGTGGTAGACGGCGACGATCGGCACGCCGAGCGCGCCGGCCAGATGCGTGGGCCCGGTGTCCACCCCGACGTAGAGCCGCAGCCGGTCGATCAGCGCCGCGGTTTCGCGCAGCGTGGTGCGGCCGGTGGCGTCGATCACGCGACCGGGAAGCGCACGCGCGAGCGTCGCCGCGCGTGCGCGGCTCGCCGCGTCGCCGAGAACCAGGAAGTGCCGCTTCGCTTCGTCGTCGGCGAGCGCGCGGCAAAGCGCGGCGAAGTGTTCGATCGGCCAGTCGCGATACGCCTTGCCGGGAAAACTCGCGAGCGTGATGCCGACGATGTCGCCACCCGCGGGCGCGAGCTTCGCGACGAAACCGCCCGCGAAGGCGCGCTCGCGCGGCGAGATCGCATACGCGAGCGCCTTGCCGGCCGGCGCGATGCCGAGCGCCGCGGGGAGCAGCAGACGCTCGTCGACCGCGTGCATCGGCGATGCGGGGGGCGGCACCGCGACGGAAACCGAACTGCCGGCCCGCTCGAACGCGACGACGCGTTCGGCGGCGCGCCGACAGTAGCCGCGAAGGGTCGGATCGTCGGACCAGCAGAACGCGACCGCGTAGCGCCGCCGCGCGAATCGCTGCGCGGCACGAAACGGTGAACGCGGGATCGCCTCGACGCGGTCGACGAAGGGGAGGCCTGCGAGCAGCGGGGCGCGCTCGCGATGGGCGCGCACGACGAGCGCACGCTCGGGCCAGGCGGCCTTGATCGCGCGGAGCGCCGGCGTCACCAGCAGCGTGTCGCCGATGCGGGCGTTGACGAGCGCGAGGGTGGCGTCGGTCATGACAGCATCACCTGCTTCGCCTCTCGCGCTCCTTGTCCTACCCGCGGCATGTGCAAAGTCGGCGTGTCGCGCTCCCTCGCTCGTGCGGTGCCGCCCCTGCGGGACTCGGCTCGGCCTTCTGCCTCGCCCGCCGCGCTCGCGAGTCGCGCCGCGCTCATGCTACGGCGCGGAACTGCATGCGGTGGAGCTTGGCGTAGACGCCGTTGCGCGACAGCAGCGCGCCGTGCGTGCCTTCCTCGACGACGCGCCCGTGCTCGAGCACGACGATGCGGTCCGCGTGCTCGATCGTCG
>DASTIY010000115.1:0-2487 GCA_035717085.1 Casimicrobiaceae bacterium
GCTGATGGACGAGCCGTTCGGCGCGCTCGACGCGCAGACGCGCGTCGTCATGCAGGAGGAGTTGATCAAGCTCTCGCGCGTGAACCCGCGCACCGTCCTCTTCATTACGCACGCGGTCGACGAGGCGGTGTTCCTCGCCGATCGAGTCGTCGTGATGACGCGGCGGCCGGGACGTGTGCGCGACATCGTGGACGTGACGCCGGTGCGCGAGTCGGCACAGTGGAACCGCTTCGATCGCGTCGAGGACGTGATGGACCAGGAATCGTTCGTGCACCTGCGCACCCGCATTTGGCGCATGCTGCGCGGCGAGCAGCACGAGCAGGACGCATCCGAACTGATGACAACGTGACCCCAAGGAGGCACATCATGAAAAGCACCGTGGCCGCGCTGGCGGCAGGCATCGCCCTCACGCTCGGCGGCGTTACCGCGTCGGCGCAGCAACTCACCGAAATCAAGATCAGCTATCAGCCTGCGGTCTACTGGGCGCTGCCGTTCTACGCGGCGCAGGAGAAGGGCTGGTACGCCGAGCTCGGGTTGAAGCCGGTCTTCAGCACGTTCCCGGCCGGCGTCCCGCAGATCGCGGCATCGGCGTCGAAGTCATGGGACGTGGGCGCGCTCGGATCCGTGCCGGCGACGCTCGGGGCTGCACGCTATAGCCTGCTGACGATCGGCATCAGCAACGACGAGTCCGACGGCAACGGCATCGTCGCCGTACCGAAGGCTGCCGACGCAGTGCTGAAGAACCCTGCGTCGGTCAAGGGCCAGACGATCGTGCTCACCGCGAATTCCACCGGCGACTACGCCGTGCAGTCGTGCCTCGCCAAATGGGGGCTCAAGAAGAGCGACGTGACGATCAAGAGCATGGGCCAGGCCGAGATCATGTCGGCGATGTCGAGCGGCAACGCCGATCTCGGCGGCCTGTGGGCGCCGAACACGTACACGATGGAAGAGAAGACCGGCGCGAAGCAGATCTGCTCGGGCAAGGACGCCGGCGCCGCCGTACCGGGCGCGATCATCGTGCGTGCCGACTACGCGAAGGAACATCCCGAGAACGTCGCCAAGTTCCTCGCGGTGTATCTGCGCGCATGGAAATGGCTGAATGCGCACCAGCCGGAAGCCATCGCGATGATGAAGAAGTTCTACGACCAGGGCGGCGTGACGATCAGCGAGGCGTCGATGAAGAAGGAGTTCTCGACGCGCCCGACGTACGATCTCGCCGGACAGTTGAAGATCATGCAGCGCACGGGCGGCGCGTCGGAAGTCGACGGCTGGTTCCAGAAGATCGGCGCGTTCATGCAGGCGAACGGCACGTTCGCGCAAGCACCCGCGCCCGACAAGTTCATCACCGACGAATACATGAAGCGCGTCGACGCCGATCCGAAGCTCAAGGCGTACGCGAACCGCGCCGACTAGTCCTTCATGTCGCGACTTACGCGGCGCCGATCGCTGCTCGTCGGCGCCGCGACGTTTGCGGTCGTCTTCATCGCGTGGTATGCGCTGACGACGCTCACGAACACGATCAGTCCCGGACGCTTTCCCGCGCCCGGGGAAGTCTGGGACGCACTCCGGCAGATCTCGATTGCCGGCTATGCCGACGCGCGTCTCGTCGAGCACGTGCTGCACAGCGTCAAGCTCGTGTTGCTCGGCTTCGCCGCCGCCGCGATCATCGGCGTGCCGCTTGGGCTCGCGATGGGGGCAAGCACGCGCATCGAGGCGTTCGCCAACCCGACGTTCCTGCTTTTGCGGCCGATCCCGCCGCTCGCGTGGATCCCGCTCGCGATCGTCTGGCTCGGCCTCGGCGATGCGGCGAAGATCCTGATCATCTGGTTCGCGGCGTTCGTGCCCGCGGTGATCAACAGCTACGCGGGCGTGCGCGCGATCGAGCCGCACCTGCTCGAGGCCGCGCGCATGCTCGGCGTCTCGCGGTGGGCATTCGTGCGCGAAGTGCTCGTGCCCGGCGCGATGCCGATGATCTTCACCGGCTTGCGCCTTTCGCTGCAGGCGTGCTGGACCACGCTCGTCGCCGGCGAACTGATCGGCGCGATCGCGGGTCTCGGCCACGTGCTCTACCAGGCCTCGCTCGACATCTTCCCGGCGATGATCGTCGTCGGCATGGCGTCGGTTGCCGTGACCGCTGCCGTGATGACGATCGCGCTCGGCTTCGTGGAGCGACGCGCGATGCCGTGGCGGACGTGACGACCACGCCGGCGACGAGCGAACCGCGCGCCGGTCGAACGAGCGTCGCGGTGAGGGGCCGCTCGCGAAGCCCCAACGCGCCGCTATCGTTCCGCACCTGGCTCGCGTTGTCCGCCGCAGGGTTCGTGACCTTCTTCGCGATCTGGTGGGCCGTCGCCGCGACCGGACTCGTGTCGGCGCAGTTCCTGCCTTCGCCGCTCGCCGTCGCGGAGCAATTCGTGAAGCTCACGCAGACGCCCTTCGTCGGCTACACGCTGCAGCAGCACCTCGCGTCGAGCTTCGGCCGCTTCG
>DASTIY010000116.1:0-4116 GCA_035717085.1 Casimicrobiaceae bacterium
GTCGTCGTCGCGTTGTCGACGAGCGACACGACCTGGCGTTCGATCTGCTGCGAGCAGGCGAGCGACATCAGGCCATGCAGCTCCGCCCATTTCGCCGGAATCCACTGCTCGTAACGGAACAGCCGCACGCGCGCGTCGAGCGCGAGGTGCACGATCTGCCGGCAGACGAGCTCGGGCACGAGGTCCTTCCAGCGGCCGCTGTGCGCGTGGTCGTCGATCTCGCGGGCGAACGCCTGGTACGCGGTGAGAAAGCCTTGCGTGGCGCCGAAGAGCGCCGTCCAGAGCTGATTCTCGATGCGCGAGCTGCGGCTCGCATGCTCGACGTATTGCTCGAGCAATGCGCGGCGTTGACCGCTGGTCTCCGCGTCGATGTGGAACACGGCGCGCAGGCGCTGCGGCGTGCGCGCGGTCGACGCACCGGCCACGCGATCGAGCTCGGTGATGAGCGTCGTGTGCACGCCGAGCGCGTCCGCGCCCGGCAGCGTGGAAAGCCAGCGCGTGGCCGACTTGACGTCGGAGAGCGGATCCTTGGCGGAACGGCGAATACCGAACATCTGTCGCTGTGCGTCAGCTACTGCGATGAATGGGTCATGGCTTCGCCCGGCACATGCGTGCGTCCCCCGGGAGGAACGGCGCGTCGCGCGTCCGGGCCCTTGGAAAGACGCTGGTGTGCAAGTTTCGGACCGAGTCGCCGGGACCCCGGCGCCGGCTGCCGTTCGAACGGGCGTGGCATGCATCCTGCATGAGAGGCGACCGTGCAGCACCGCAGGTGGTGATCACCTCGCAACGACGCGACACGCGCGAACCGCGCGAGGGGTAACCACGTCCGCGCAAACCGCGCGGCGAACGACGCTGCGACACGCAAGGGACGAACAACATGGGCATCCTGATCGACGCGCCTTCGCGCCGGCACGACACGGGCAGCACTCCGGCGAATGCGCCGGCCGTCGCCGAGCCGGCCGGCGCATTGCACATTCGCGAGGTCGTGCGGATCACCGGCCTTCGCCGCGAGCAGCTCTACATGTGGCAGCGGCGCTATGGCTTTCCGCAGCCGCTGCGCGATGCGTTCGGTGATCGTGTCTATCCGGCCGATCAGGTCGCGCGCCTCAAGCTCATCAAGCAATTGCTGTCGGAAGGCTGGCGCGCGGGCGCCGTGGTGCCGCTCGCCGACAGCGCGCTGCAGTCGATGGTCGGCCTCGCGGTCGCGGAGCCGGCGCCACTGCCCGCCGAGATTTCGCAGGCGGTGCGCCTGCTCGGCGAGCACAGGATCGGCGAACTGCAGAATCATCTATCGAAGCTATTGGTCGGGCAGGGCTTGCGCAAATTCCTCGAGCAGACGCTGATTCCGCTGAACGAGGCGGTGCATGAGCGCGTCGTGCGCGGCGAGATGCAGACGTTCCAGGAGTTGCGCTTCAGCGATCTCGCGCAACGGTTGCTGCGCGACGTGACGCGGCTGGTGCGACCCACGCGCGATGCGCGTCAACTGCTGCTCGCGACGCCGCCGAACGATCCAAACCAACTGGGCCTCGCGATACTCGAACTGCTGCTCTTCACCGAAGGAATCAACTGCGTCACGCTCGGCACCGGCGTTCCTGCACAGGAGATCGCCGGCGGCGCCGAAGCGTATCACGCAGCACTCGTTGTACTGCTGTTCGATCGCGGCATTTCGGGAAAGATCGCCGGACAGGAGATTCGCGGATTGCGCAAGGCGTTGCCCGCGCACGTTCCGTTGCTCGTGAGCGGTCGAGCCGTCAACCTGCTCGCCAAGCCGATCGACAACGTCCAGGTCGCGGCCGACTTCAATTCGGTGATGGCGGGGCTGCGCGCGCGCGGCATCCTGCCGGCGACGCCGACGCCACGCGTGCCCGAGTTGCCCGACGAATCGAAAATGGCGTAGATTGGGCGCGTGGACGCCCGTTCGCTATCACTTCCGCCCACCACGCGCGCCGATCGTCTCGGCTCGCCGCAGCGCCGTCACCTGATTGCGCTGATCATCGCCGCGTTGATCGCGGGGCTGGTGTTCGCGGCGTATACGCAGCCGGATCTGATTCTCGGGTTCTCGGCGTTCGGCCTCTGCTGAATCAGGGGCCAGGAGCCGGGGTTCAGGGACCAGCCTGGCCCCTGCTTCACGGCTCATTGAGAAAATCCTCGAGCCGCCTTCGATCCCGCTTGGTCGGCCGTGCCGCGGCCGCATTCGCGTGCGCCTGCGCGCGCTCGGTGCGAAGCCGCTCGCGTGCGGCGACGCTTTCCGCCGTTTCCCGGTAGAGCTTCGCCGCCTGCGTCGCCGGGCCGCGCTGCTCGCTCAACGCCTGCACGTCGACGTCGAACGTCGCTTCGCGTTTCCTGATCGACACGCGCGCCCCGCACCGCACCGTTTGCGCCGGCTTCACCCGCTCGCCATCGACGCGAACGTGGCCGGTGTCGATCGCCTCCGCGGCGAGGCTGCGCGTCTTGTAGAAGCGCGCCGCCCACAGCCACTTGTCGATGCGCACGCGCGGCTCGGCGGGTACCGCCGCGGGCGTGTGGGCGCCGCGCGTCATCGCGAATAGTCGCGCATCCATTGCGCGACCGCGGTCGCGTCGGCATAGCCTTCGCGATCGAGTGCGTCGGCGACGCGAACGCGATCGGCGGGCGGGCGATTCTGCGACAGCTTGAACTTGGCGGTCACCTCGTGAATGCGCATGCGAAACGCGACGATCGCCGCGACGAGCGCGTCACGCTCGCGCACCGGCATCGCGAATTGCCAGGGTGCTTCGCGCTGCCCCTCGAAGCGCTGCACCAGCGCATCGAGAATCTGCCGTGTCTCCACCGCATCGTCGATGATCTCGAGCGTGCCGCTCACGTGTACCGCCGTGTAGTTCCACGTGGGCACCGCTTTCGCGGGCTCCCCGTACCACGACGGCGACACGTACGCATGCGGCCCCTGGAAGATCGCGAGCGACGGCGCACTGCGCGCGTGCTCCCAATGCGGATTGGCGCGCGCCATGTGTCCGAGCAGCATGCCGTGCGGCTCGCGGTCGGGGACGAACAGCAGCGGCAGGTGCGACACGTGCGCTTCGCTGGCGCCCGGCGTGACGAGCGTTGCGAACGGATGATCGTGCATCAGGCGCGCGATCGCGGCCCGCTCCTCGATCGCAAACAAGCGCGGCGTGTACATGCTCATCGCAAGCGGAGACTGTAGAGCGTCATGGGGAGCGCCGAATTGCGGTCGAACCGCGCGCCGGTCTCGACGCCGACCGTCGCCACGTCCTCGGCGCGCTCGAGGTCGGCGTAGCGGGCAGACATCGCGCCGAGCGCGAACTCGCGTCCCGATCCCGCCGCCCAGTATTGCGTGTATTCGAACACCTCGCGCATCGAGAACACGCCGAAGATGCCGTTCGCGTTCGCGATCAGCGCGGTGATCTGCGTCGACTCGTACGGATCGTCTTCCTCCTCCTTGGGATTGAGGAAGTGCTGCTCCTTCAGGATCGGATGCAGCTCGCGAAACGTCTCGAAGATCGCCGCCTTGTCGCTGAAGTCGAGGTCGCGGTGCTTGGCGAGCAGGCTCTCGAAAACGAGCTGGTGCGCCGCGGACCCGCAGAGCCCGATGTAAGTGTCGCGGTAGCGCACGATCTTGTCCCACGTGCGGTCGTGCTCCGCGGCGAGCCGCGTGTCACCGAACGTGGTCAGCGAATCCGCCGCGATCGCGACGGAGCCGTTCTTGCGAACGACGACGAGCGTGGTCATAAATCGTGTCGATTATACGTTCGCAGGCGCGAGCCGCGGCGCCGGCAGCGTTCGCGACGCCGGAATGCGCTCGGGTTGCCAGCGTGCAATGGCGAAACGCCAGAAGTCGTCGACTGAAGTCGGCACATCGACGAGCGTTTGTCCGAGGAAACGCCACGCCGCGACGAGTGCCGGCAGCGGCGAGCGCGGAAGGCGGGCATCGCCGGCGCTTTTCGATAGCTTCGCGCCACTCGCATCGACGGCGACCGGGACGTGCATATAGCGCGGCGTCGCGTGCGCCAACGCCTGCTGCAGGAAGATCTGCCGCGGCGTCGAGGCGAGCAGATCGGCACCGCGCACGACGTCGGTCACGCCCTGCATCGCGTCGTCGACGACGACGGCGAGCTGATA
>DASTIY010000117.1:0-16065 GCA_035717085.1 Casimicrobiaceae bacterium
CGCGCGCGCGGCCCGCGGCCGCATGAACAGGCCCGATACGGGATGGGCCTCGTGAACCGGTATCGATACCGACATCGCGTCCATGCGCTACTGTACTCGAAGGGCACAGTGCAAAGATGCGACATGCTCGGGCATTTCCGAGCTCACGGAAACCGATGAAAATCGCAACCTTCAACATCAACAGCATCCGCAACCGCCTGCCGCGGTTGCTCGCGTGGCTCGCGAACGCAACGCCGGATGTCGTCTGCCTCCAGGAGCTGCGCATCCACAACGACGAGTTCCCCGAGGATGCATTGCGCGATGCGGGATACGGCGCGATTTGGCAAGGCCAAAGCATTCGCTACAACGGAGTTGCGATTCTCGCGCGCGGCACCACGCCGACCGAAGTCAGGCGCGGATTGCCGGGCGATCCCGCCGACATGCAAGCGCGATACCTCGAAGCGGCGATCGATGGCATGCTCATCGGGTGCCTGTACGCACCGAACGGCAATCCGCAGCCCGGTCCCAAGTTCGACTACAAGCTTGCCTGGCTCGCACGCCTGGAGCGTCACGCCAAAGACCTGTTCGACTCGGGTGTCCCGGTCGTGCTGGCGGGCGACTACAACGTCGTACCCACCGACGCCGACATCTACTCATTGCGATCGTACGCCGACGATGCGCTGGTTCAACCTGCGAGTCGGGATGCCTTTCGGCGCCTACTCGATCAAGGCTGGACAGATGCCCTGCGTACGCTCCATCCCGAGGCCGCGATCTACACGTTCTGGGACTACATGCGCAAGCGATGGGAGCGCGATGCCGGGTTACGCATCGACCATCTCCTGCTCAATGGCGAATCGGCGCCTCTACTCGTCGCGGCCGGGGTCGACAAAGCCGTGCGCGGCGAGCTCGGCGCGAGCGATCATGCGCCGGCGTGGATCGAGATCGGCGGGGTAGCGAAACGCCGTACTACGAGCAAGCGCGCACGCTGATTTCGCCGCGATCCACGGCGCGCTCGGCGAAATGGACAAGGCGCTGCACTGGTATGAGAAGGCCTTCGAGGACCGGACTCCGAATATGGTCTACGCCGCAATCTATCCGTGAATCAGCCCCGAGCTTGCCGGCAACGAGCGTTACGCAGCGATTGTCGAGCGTATGCGCTTTCGCCTTCCGAGCGGTTCCGCAGGATGCGAAGCCAGGTAAGTCGTTTCGATCAGGCGATCCAGAGATTAACGATTGTCTGATCATGAGTTTGGTCACGCGCTACACCTTGCCGTCAGGCTCCAGCCAAGCAATCGTCTCGCTCATTGCCTGCTCTGTCGTGACATTGCGACCCTCTGCGTAGGCAGCTTCGTACGAGTCCTTGCCGAGCATCTGCCGCGGCTTCTTTCGCAGTTCCTCGAGGACCGCATCGTCGATGAGAATATTTCGGAGCCCCCCCATCCGGTCGAGCGTTGCGTCGAAGACGGACTGCAGGCGCACCGCGCGTTCCCACTCACCGTTTGCCGCAGCGAGAAGCGCGGCAAGATCGATGCTGAGTATCGCCCGGAATTGGGAATCCAACTCGCGCGAAACCCGTATTGATTCGACGAGCGGTTGCGTTGCACGATCCAATCTGCCGCGCGCAATCGATACGCGGACAATTTGTTCCAGAAGGACGTGCGATCGTTCGCGATTGTCGGAATCGTGTCCCTCCAGCGACTCGTCGAGATAGGTGGCGGCCGCGTCGAAATCGCATTGCATCCGGCAGATCAAGGCTTTGGTCTGGAGGGCAATGCTTAAGTGCGCTGGACCGAGGCGTCTGGCGACAGTCAGCTGTCTCTCGGCGTATTTCAAGGCATCGGTAAGATCGCCGCAGTAGAGTCGCGCCCACGCGAGGTGGTTCAGGCACAGGGCGATCAGATCCTCGTCGTCATGTTCGCCGGCGATGGCGAGCGCCTCCTCGAGTGGTTCAATCGCATCGGAGACTCTGCCGGACAGGCGCTGAACCACCCCAAGCGAAAGCAGCGCGCGAGCTTTGCTCGTTGAACGGTCGGCGCCGGGTCGAGCAAGTGCTTCCGTGCAGACCTGGCGGCCCAGCACGAACAGGCCGCGGTTATGCCAGTACATGCATAGGTTGAATGCGAGTTGCAACCCTCGATCAGTCCCATCCGGATCATGGTCACACCATGCGTGTGCGGCCAGCAGGTTCGACAGTTCACGGTCGACACGCGCCAGCCAGCTTTTCGCCTCGCGAGCGTAGAGACTGGGACGAGCACGCTCGGAGAAGGCGAGAAAATAGGCGAGATGCCGACCCCTGGCAGCGTCCATGGACCCGGATTCGACGAGGCGATCCTGCGCGTACTGCCGCACGGTTTCCAACATGCGGTAGCGCAGCTCGGCCGGTGCGCTGCGCTCGACGACCACGAGGGAGAGGTCGACGAGTCGTTCGAGTCGCTCGAGGGCTTCGCCTGCGTCGCCACGTTCGCCCACGACGGCCGCGGCAGCTTCCAGCGTCCAGCCTCCGGCAAATGACGAAAGACCTTGCAACCATCGTTGCTCGTCCGGCGTGAGGTGCTCGTAACTCCACTGCAGCGTAGCAAGTAGCGTTTGATGTCGTGACATCGCCCGCGCGCGGCCGGCAAGCAGGGTAAACCGATGTGCAAGCCTGCCACGAATCTGATCGATGGAAAGGATCTTCAGCTTCGCAGCGGCGAGCTCGAGCGCCAGTGGTATGCCGTCGAGGCGGCGGCAGATCTCGGCGACAGCCCCGACGTTTTCGTCGTCGAGGCGAAACTGCGACACCACATCGGTCGCGCGCTCGACGAAGAGCTCGACCGATTCAGCGACTCGTATAGCCTCGATGCTCTCGTCCCCGGCCGCCGGCATCGCCAGCGATCGGACTGCGAACATGCGCTCGCCGGCGATGCCAAGTCCTTCGCGGCTGGTCACGAGAATGTGCAAGCGCGGCGCCGCACGGAGCAGCGGCTCTGCAAGCGCGACGCAGGCATCGAGCAAGTGCTCGCAGTTGTCCAGCACGAGCAACGCACGGCGATCGGCAAAGTGTCGTACCAGTGTCGCTTCGATCGTCTTGTCCGGTTCCTCGCGCACGTCAAAGGCGGTTGCTACGGACAATGCGACACGGCTGGGTTCCGCGATGGGCGCCAGGTCAACGAAACACACGTCGCCGTCGAAGGACGGTAGTAACAGCTCGGCGAGGCGGATCGCAAGGCGAGTCTTGCCACAGCCGCCGATGCCGGTCAGCGTCAGCAGCCTGACGCGCTCGAGAATCTGTGCGCATTCAGCAAGGGCGTCTTCGCGGCCAATGAACCTTGTCAGGGGGCGCGGCAGGTTGTGCTTGGGCGCCGCGGGCACTTTGGAAGTACCCGACGCATGCGCTTCGAGCGGCAGGGCGAACCGGTAGCCACGGCCCGGAACAGTCGCGATCGCGTCCTGGCCCAGGATCTTGCGCAACGCCGAGACCTGCACTTGCAGATTGTTCTCCTCGACGACGAGCTTCGGCCAAACACGGGCCAGTAGCTCGTCCTTACCGACGAGTTCGCCCGCGCGCTCGACCAGCGTCACCAGCAGGTCGAACGCGCGCGGGCCCACAGCCACGGTTTGGCCCTCGACGAGTAGGCGCTGTTGCCCGGGCTGCAGTTCGCAGTGCGAAAAGCGATAGGTTGCCTGACCCGCGCCATTGATCATGGCACCGCCCTTTGCCTCTGTTGAATCGCACGGAACAGTGTATTGCGGGGCGGCCACGCGAGATATAGAGGTAGGTGAAACCTCGGGCACAAAGCGGAGCGTGTCGGACTGCACGAACATCGGCAATGGGTGGGCCTATTGCCGTTCGGCGAGCCGATCGCCGTGTGCCGCGGCCACCCATTCGCGCACGCAGCGTTCGCGATCGGGGAGCTGGGTCTGTCCGAGACAGGCGCGCTCGGCTGCCGCGAGGTCCGCCATCGGCTTTCCCCGGCTCTGGAACAGCATGGTGGTGCCGATCAGGATTCCGAGGGCGATGAGCGTTGCGACGGCGGAAGTGATAACCGTCCCGAGGCCGCTTTGGCGAGGAAAGGCAGGGTTGGCGCGCATGTCGATCTCCGTTGGGTTGGTCGGCGCAGCACGTTGCCGACCGCATGCGGCGAACCTTGCCTCCGGCGGGGATCCTCAGTCCTTGAGCCGACCTTAAGCGTTCTGAAACTCGGCGTTCGAACGCGCTATAAGTGTCACGAGATGGCACCGGCGGTACCTGCACCGGTGTCGGGTCTGCTCCGGGCCAAATCGGCACGGATCGTCAGACTCCGGTTTGCTCAGCCGGCGAGCGCTACGGCTCTGACTTCGAGCAGATCAATCAATGCGCGCTCCACGTAACTTCCGCCCACGCCGATGCGCTGATCCGCCGGTACCGACTTCAATGTGTCGACGGCATCAAGGTACTGCCTCTTGGCGAAGTCGCCGAGAGCATCAACGAGCTTAAGTGAAAGCCGCGCCTGATCACTGAAATTGTCGGCCGCAATAGCTGCCCTGCTTCGTTCGAGCGCAGCAAGATCGCCCGCCGCCGGCCGGCCGCCGACGTTACGGACATGGTCCGTGAGAGCGAGAAGCGGCGAGCGAAACGTAAGGGTTGATCACGAGCGAAGTGCCGGCGCGCCCACCTTGGATGGCTCGCCATAAGAACTCACCCAGGATTCGTCGCCGACACGATCCACGTCGAGCCGGTCAGGCTTACGTGTCCGTTCGTTGATGCTAGCGGTGCGAGCGCGCGCTCGATGGCGTCGAGGATGACCGGCAGGCGCTCGACGCCCACCTCGCGCACGAAGCGCGAAACGGGTCCGGTCTGTACGGCGAACTCGGCGGCGGCGCGCGCCGTCGCGCCAAGCGTGAGCGGAACATCGCACCGCTGCACATCGATCGCCTCGAAGCCCGCGGCGGACAGGATCGCGCGCAACCTTTCCTCGTCGGCGAAGGCGAAGGGTCCCGGTGCGTGAGGATCGGCTGGCGGTGGCGTAACGCCGATCGCAGTGCGCGCGGCGGCAAGGGGCGCCATCGCCCACGGGTTTTCGCGCGGAGCTCGCCAGCAGACGAAGACGCATCGGCCACCCGGTCGTAGCGCTTTCCGCAAATGGCGGAAAGCGCCGGCGGATTCGCCGAAGAACATGACGCCGAATCGCGAAAAAAGCAAATCGACGTTCGTTGGAAGCGCGGCCTGCGACGCATCGTCCTTTTGAAACGAGAGCTGCGCCAGGTTCGCCGACGCCGCGCGCGAGCGCGCGACCTCGAGCATCGGCTCCGACACGTCGATGCCGAGGACCGCTCCTGCCGGACCGACCCTTCGCGCAATCGCGATCGAGGTGTCGCCGCAGCCGCAGCCGATGTCGATCACCCGGTCTCCCGGCTGCGGTGCCGCGACCTCCAGCGCGGCGTCGCCGAACGGCGCGACGGTGCGGTCGAGCTCTCGCTGCATCGCGACCCAGTGCCGTCCCACCGCGCCATTCCACTCTGCAATCTGTTGCGAGTTGTCAGTCGACATCGACACTTTCCGACTATGGTTGAAGAAGGCAGCACAGCACGGTGTGGCAAACTGGGGCATGTCCACGACGCATGCGCCGATCGCCTCGAAAATCGCTTTCCCGTTCGACAATTCGTTCGCGCGCGAACTGCCCGGGTATTACGTTTCCCGACCACCTGCCGTGGTGCCGGCACCGAGGCTGCTGTATCTGAACAGCTCGTTGGCGGACGAGCTCGGGCTCGACCTCGCCTCGCTCGATGATGCCACGAAGGCGGCGATCTTCGCCGGCAACCAGGTGCCCGATGGGGCGGAACCGCTCGCGCAGGCCTACGCGGGCCATCAGTTCGGCTGGTTCGTACCGCAACTCGGCGACGGTCGCGCACTACTCCTCGGCGAGGTGATCGACCGTCACGGTCGGCGTCGCGACATCGCGTTCAAGGGTTCGGGTCGCACCGCGTTTGCTCGCGGCGGTGACGGCAAGGCCGCGGTCGGCCCGATGCTGCGCGAGGTGCTGATCAGCGAGGCGTTGCATGGACTCGGCATCCCGACGACGCGTGCGCTTGCCGTCGTCGCGACAGGCGAGCCGGTGCTCCGCGAACGGATCCTGCCCGGCGCCGTCCTGACACGCGTGGCGGCGAGTCACATCCGCGTCGGCACGTTTCAGTTCTACGCCGCGCGCGGGAACGTCGAGAGCGTCCGCAAGCTCGCCGAGTACACGATCACGCGCCACGACCCGGCGCTTCTCGGCACCGCGCAGCCGTTTCTCGGCTTGTTGAAGCGTGTCGCCGAGCGTCAGGCCGCGCTGATCGCGCAGTGGATGAACGTGGGCTTCATTCACGGCGTGATGAACACCGACAACATGACGATATCCGGCGAGACGATCGACTACGGGCCGTGTGCGTTCATGGAAGCCTATGATCCGTCGACGGTGTTCAGCTCCATCGACGAGCAGGGTCGCTATGCGTATGGGAACCAGCCGGGCATCGCGCGCTGGAATCTGGCACGCTTCGGTGAAACGCTCCTGCCCTTGCTGTCCGATGATCGTGACGCCGCGCTTGCCCTGGCCACGGAGGTCATGGATGCCTTTCCAGCGCAGTACCGCAGGCACCTGCTTTGCGGGCAGCGCAGGAAGCTCGGGCTGCGCCGCGCCGATCCCGACGACGAGATCGGCGACAGCACACTGGCCGACGATTGGTTGGCGCTGCTGCAAATCGAGCGCGTCGACTTCACGCTCGCGTGGCGTCGCCTTGCCGACGCGGCGGCAGGTGACGAAGCTCCGCTTCGTGCGCTGTTCGCCGACGCACGCGCGCTCGATCGCTGGCTCGTCAGGTGGCGAGATCGCTGCGATAACGAGAACGGGGCAATGGTCGCGAACACGGCGATGATCGAGCGCGCCAAATCGATGCGTCGCGTCAATCCGATCTTCATTGCGCGTAATCACCGTGTGGAAGAGGCGCTCGCGGCGGCATCGGAGGAGGACGATCTCGCGCCCTTCGAGCGCTTGCTCGACGTTCTCGAGCGTCCCTACGACGACGCAGCGGAGCTGGCGCGCTTTGCCGAGCCCGCGCCGCGCGACGTAACGGCAAGCTATCGCACCTTCTGCGGTACGTAGTCCGAAGCAGCGAGGCTCGCCGCGCTGATCACTCTCCACTTCGTGCCGGGGAATCGACAGCGCTTCGGAATTGCAGTCCAATGAATGATGTTCGCCTGATTTTGGGCGGGCGCTGCAAGCCGCCTTTCCTGCGCCGAGGAGGTCTCGATGCACGAAAACGAACCATTCGATGCGCGCCGGCGCCGGCTGCTGGTCGGGGCTGCGCTTTTTCCGCTCGGCACGTCCTATCTTCCGAAGGCACTGGCGCAAGCGGATGGGAAGCTCAAGATCGGCGTCGTCGGCTCGGGACGCCTCGGCGGCAGCGTCGGCGCGCTGTGGGTGAAGGCCGGCCATCCGGTGATGTTCTCGTCGCGGCACCCTGAGGAGTTGAAGGAGATGGTCGGGAAGCTCGGCGCGCTCGCGCGCGCGGGCAGCGTCCAGCAGGCGATCGCGTTCGGCGACGTCGTGCTGATCGCGGTGCCGTACGCCGCGTTGCCGAAGATCGGCGACGAGCATCGTGACGCACTGAAAGGCAAGGTCGTCCTCGATGCCTGCAATGCGGTCGCGTCGCGCGACGGCCCCGAGCTTCGTAACGAGGTCGATCAGAACGGTATCGGCGTCACCTCGCAAAAATACCTGCCGGGCGCACGCGTCGTGCGCGCGTTCAACACGCTGTCGTCGGCCATCCTCGCGCGGGAGGCGAACCGCGCCGAGCCGAGGCTTGCCATTCCGATCGCCGGCGACGACCGCGAAGCTGTCGACGTTGCGGCGAAGTTGGTGCGCGATGCAGGGTTCGAGCCGGTCGTCGTCGGGAAACTGAAGGACGCGTCGCGCTTTCAACAGGGCGCGCCGGGCTACGGGCAGAACGTCACCGCCGCCGAACTCAGGCGCACGCTGTCGCTTTCGCCGTGAACGTCGCGCGCTGGCGCCGCTTCGCGTTGCCGGCGACACCGGAGGAGTTCGCGGCGGCGCTGTGGTCGTTCGCGTATTTCTTCGCGCTCCTCGCGGGTTACTACGTGCTGCGGCCGCTGCGCGACCAGATGGGCATCGCCGGTGGCGTCAAGGCGCTGCCTTGGCTCTTCACGGCGACGTTCGTCACGCTGCTCGTCGCGCAGCCGGTGTACGGCGCGCTGGTCGCGCGCCTGCCGCGCACGCGCTTCATTCCAATCGTCTATCGTTTCTTCGCGGCGAACCTCGCGATCTTCTGGCTGCTGTTGACGCTCGGCGTCTCGACGACGCTCGTCGCGCGCGTCTTCTTCGTGTGGGTCAGCGTCTTCAATCTCTTCGCCGTTGCGGTGTTCTGGTCGTTCATGGCGGACCTCTTCACGAGCGAGCAGGGCAAGCGGCTTTTCGGCTTCATCGGGGCGGGCGGAACGGCGGGTGCGCTGCTCGGTCCGGTCATCACGATCGCGCTGTCGGTGCCGCTCGGTCCCGCGAACCTCCTGATCGTCGCGATCGTGTTCCTCGAACTCGCGGTGTTCTGCGCGCACCGGCTCGAGCGTGTCGCCGGGAAGCATCCGGCCGAGCGTGCGCGTGAACGACGACTCGGTGGCGGAGCGTTCGACGCGCTGCCGGAACTCCTGCGTTCGCCGTATCTGCTCGGTGTCGGCGCGTGGGTGAGCCTGCTGTCGTTCGGCGCGACGATTCTCTATTTCGCGCAGGCGAACATCGTGTCCGCGACGGTGCACGGCGCGGGCGCGCAGACGCGCATCTTCGCATCGATCGATCTCGCGGTCGGACTGTTGACCCTCGCGACGCAGGTGTTCGCGACCGGTCGCGTGCTCGAGCGCTTCGGCGTGGGTCTTTCGGCCGCCGCGTTGCCCGCCGTCTACGTCGTCGGCTTTGCGACGCTCGCCGTCATGCCGACGCTCGGCGTCGTGCTCGTGTTCCAGGTCGTGCAGCGCTGGATGAACTTCGCGATCGCCAATCCCGCACGCCAGGTGTTCTTCACGGTCGTCGGACGAGAGGAAAAATACAAGGCGAAGAACCTGATCGACGTGGTGATCTATCGCGGATCGGACGCGTTGTACGGCTGGGTGTTCGACAGCTTGCAGGCGATCGGCCTCAAGCTGGCCGGCATCGCGCTGTGGTGCCTGCCTGTCGTGGCCGGGTGGTTCATCCTGTCGCTCGCGCTCGGACGAACGCAACAGCGGCGCGCCGCCAAGCAAGTGGCCGTCGCACGCGGAGGATGACGATGAAACCTGCACGCCGCCGCTTCGTGACGAGTCTCGCCGCGGCACTGGTCGCAAGCCGTGCTTCGGCACAATCGCGCGCCGACGACGTGACGATGCGCGCGATTCCTCGCAGCGGCGAGCGCATTCCGTGCGTCGGCCTCGGCACCGCGTGGGTGTACGACCGCGACGCGGACGCGACGCGCAAGGCGGCGGGCGAGGTGCTTCGTGCCCTGCTCGACGCGGGCGGGCGTCTCGTCGATACCGCGTCGACGTACGGTGAGGCCGAAGCGGTGCTCGGCGCGGCGATCGCCGTGCAGCGCTCGCGCGATCGGCTCTTCATCGCGACGAAAGTCGAGGAACCCGACGACGCCGAGTTCCGCCGCTCGCTCGCGCGGCTTCGCACGCCGAAGGTCGACCTCCTGCAACTCCACAACGTGCGCGATCCGCGGCAATCGCTCGCGAAGTTCCGCGAGTGGAAGGCGCAGGGGCTTTGCCGCTACCTCGGCATCACGTCCACGTATCACAACGACTTCGACGCGGTCGCCGCGGTGCTTTCGCGCGAGAAGCCCGATTTCGTGCAGATCGATTATTCGATCGACAACCGGCTCGCCGAGCGACGCATCCTGCCGCTCGCCGCCGATACCGGCGCCGCGGTGCTCACCGCGCTGCCGTTCGGCCGCGCGCGCTTGTTCCGTGCCGTGCGCGACCGGACGCTTCCCGACTGGGCGAAGCCTTTCGCCGAGAGCTGGGCGCAGTTCTTCCTCAAGTTCCTGCTCGCCGATTCGCGCGTGACGGCGGTCATTCCGGGCACGACGAACGCCGCGCACATGACGGACAACGCGGGCGCAATGCGTGGCCGGCTGCCCGATGCCGACGAGCGGCAGCGGATGGTCGCGTACGTGGAGCGGCTCTAGCCGGACCATCTTTACGGTCGGCGACGACCGATCTAAACTCGGCGCCTGCATTCCACCGCATGGAGGTCCGCATGCCCAGCGCGAACTGGCGCCTCGAAGGCGAATGGATCAAGAACTGCAACTGCGCGTTCGGTTGCCCGTGTGATTTCAATGCCCGCCCGACGCACGGCGAATGCAAGGGCCTGGTAGGCATGCACGTCACGAAGGGGCATTTCAACGACGTGTCGCTCGATGGCCTCAACTTCGCGTGCGTGGTCGAATGGCCCGGCGCACTGCACGAAGGCAACGGACGGGCGCAGCCGATCGTCGACGAGCGCGCGAGTCCCGAGCAGCGCAACGCGCTCCTCGAGATCATGTCGGGCAACCATTCCGACGACGGTACGCTCTTCAAGATCTTCAGCCTGATCGTCAGCACCGTGCACGACCCGATCTTCGCGCCGTTCGAGTTCTCGTTCGATCGCGAGGCGCGGAAGGCGCGGCTCAACGTGCCGGGCGTGCTCGACACGGACGTCGAGCCCATCAAGAACCCGGTGACCGGCTCGCCGCATCGCATCCAGGTGGTGATGCCGGAAGGCTTCGAGCATCGGTCGGGGGAGGTCGCCTCGTCGAACATCACGAGCAGCGGCGCCATCCGCTACCAGACGCGCGGGTCGCACAGCACGCTCGCCAACGTCGTGCAAACGCCGCACGGCGTCGAGGCCTGACTCGCGCTTTCGGTGGGGAACGCGAGCCTGCTCGAGCGCGCGCTGCGGCGCGATCGGGCGATCGTCGTCGCGGGCCTTCTCGCCGTCGTCGTTCTCGCGTGGCTCGAGCTCCTTCGCGAGGTCGCCGCGATGGCAGGCACGACGGCGACCATGCCCGGCATGGCGATGGAGGGCATGACGATGGGCGACATGGCGATGCCCGGCATGGCGATTCCCGTTGCTGCCGTATGGTCGACGAGTCATGCGCTCGCGATCGGCGCGATGTGGGCCGTGATGATGGCCGCCATGATGCTGCCCGCGGCGTCCCCGATGATCCTGTTCTACACGAGGATCGCGGGCCAGCGGGGTGCGACGCGTAGCGCGTCCGGCGCGACCGCCGTCTTCGTGCTCGGCTATCTCGCGGTGTGGGCGTTCTTCAGCATCGGCGCCGCGGCCCTCCAGCTCGCGTTCGAGCGCTATGCACTGATATCGCCTGCGATGCGCACGACGAGCACCGTGCTCGCCGGCCTCGTGCTCGTCGCGGCGGGCGTCTACCAGTTCACGCCGGCGAAGCGCGCGTGCCTGCGCCACTGCCGCTCGCCGCTCGAATTCGTCATGCTGCATTGGCAACCGGGGGCGCGCGGCGCGTTCGCGATGGGCGTTCGCCACGGAGCGTACTGCGTCGGCTGCTGCTGGCTGCTGATGCTGCTGCTCTTCGTCGGCGGCGTGATGAACGTCGCGTGGATCGCCGGCATCGCGCTCTACGTGCTGGTCGAGAAGACGGTTCCCGCCGGACACTGGGTGAGCCGCGCCGCGGGCGTCGTGCTCGTGCTCGCCGGCGCGGCGACGCTGCTCGCGCTCGCCTGACGACGCCCGGCCGCGTTAGTGAGCGGGCGGCGCGGCCACGCGCAGCAGTGACGTCAGCGCATTGACGTCGTCGAGCGTCTCGATCCGCCACGCGAGGTCGAGCACGCGCTCGGTCCGCTCGCGATCGAGACCGCCCCACGCCGCGCACTGGCGGAATTTTTCGGAGAGCTCGTCGTCGCTCATCGGATCGGCCGGGCTTCCCTTCCCGAAGTCGGCGGCACCCTTGACGATGCGGCCATCGTCGAGCGTGATCTCGATGATCGTCGTCATCTTGTCGAAGCCCGCGGCCTCGGCATCCGGGTGCATGCCGAAGTCGATCCTGCCGATCATCGCCTGCACGTCGTCGCGATTCACCACCTCGTCGGTGAATTGCTCGAGGCCCGCCTTGCGCTCGAGCAGCAGGATCGCCATGCAGAACTCCATGCTGAACTTCGCCTGCAGCTCCGTCGTCGGCTTGTGGTGGATCAGCGCGTTCGGCATGTTGTGGTTGGTGCCGACGGACACGTGCTCCACCTGCTCGGGACGGATGTCGTGGCGGCGGATGAGGTCGAGCATGACGGCCATGCCGGGATGCGTGAGCGAGCCGCTCGGATGCGGCTTGATCGACACGCCGGGTGACGCGAACGTCCAGGGATGCCCGAGCCTGCCGTCGATCATTTCCGCGGTGTACCCGCCGCCTGCCGCGAGGAAGAATCCGCGGTCGGCCTCGATGCCGTTCGGCGACGCGGTGAAGCCGAGTGCCGCGAGCTCGGCGGCGACGACGCCGCTCTCGGCGGCGCGACCGGCATGGAACGGCTTCGTCATCGTACCGAAGTTCTCGCGCAGCGCACCGGCCTGCGTCGCGCCGAGCGATAACGCGCGGCGCGTCGCCTCGCGATCGAGGCCGAGAAGCTTCGCCGACACCGCGGCGGAGCCGATCGCCCCGACGGTGCCCGTCGTGTGGAATCCGTGCTGGTAATGCCGCGGCAGAATCGCCTCGGCGACCTTGCATTCGACTTCGACGCCGACCTGGTATGCGGTCATCAGGTCGCGGCCGCTGCGGCGATCACGCTCGGCGAGCGCGAGCGCCGGCGGAAACGACGGCGCCGTCGGATGCATGAGCAGGCCGTACACGCGATCCTTGAGCACCGCGAGCTGCGTGTCGTCGTAATCGTCGGCGTGGATCGATACGCCGTTCCCGAATGCCGCGAAGCGCGCGGGAACGCGCATCGTGCTGCCGATGATCGTACAGCCGCGTTCGGTCGCGATGCCGAGCGAATCGAAATAGCGACGCACGATCGTGCACGTTTGCGACGCTGCGCCGGCGAGCGCGAGCCCGATGCCGTCGATTACCGAGCGCTTGCCGAGATGCATGACGTCGGCGGGAATGTCGGCGGCCTTCGTCGACGTGATGAACGAGGCGGCGTCGTCGGTGACCGGGCGGTTGGCGGCAGGGGTGGTGTCGGACATGCGGGATCCTGTCAATTCGTCGTGGAAGGGGAGTCGGGTTCTCGGGACTGTACGCGGCTCGTCGCGAGTCGCGCGGCCAGACGAATCGCCTGTTCGAGCGCGCCCGTGTTCGCGATGCCCCGGCCGACGATGTCGAACGCGGTGCCGTGCGCGGGTGTCGTGAAGATCGTCGACAGTCCGGCCGTGACGGTAACGCCGCGATTGAAGCCCTTGAGCTTCGTGGCGATCTGGCCCTGGTCGTGGTACATCGCGAGCACGCCGTCGAACTCGCCGCCGAACGCCTTGAGGAAGACGGTGTCGGCGGGGTAGGGACCCGTGCAGGCGATGCCGCGCGCGGCGGCCGCGGCAATGGTCGGCGCAATGATCTCGATCTCCTCGCGTCCGAAGAGACCGCCCTCGCCCGCGTGCGGATTCAACGCCGCGACCGCGATGCGCGGCGCGGCGATGCCGGCGTTGCGCATCGTGGCGTCCGCCAGCGTCAGCGCATCGGCGATGCGTTCGGGCGTGAGCTGGTCGAGCGCCGTGCGCAGCGACACGTGCGACGTCGCCCGCGACATCCACAGGCCGTCGAGCACGTTCATCTCGCTGAAATGGCCCTGATGCCGCGTCATCGCGGCGAACATCTGGTGCTCGTCGTTGTAGCGGAAGCCGCCGGCGTGGAGCGCTGCCTTGTTGAGCGGCGCGAACGCGATCGCGTCGAGCTCGCCTGCGCGCGCGAATTCGATCATCGCCGCGAGCGTTTCGCCGGCGATGCGGCCGGATTCGGGCGACACGCGTCCCCGCGTGAGCGTCGCCGGGTCGGCATTGGCGAGATCGATCAGCGGAACGGCGTCGCTATTCCACGCGACGTCGCGAGGCGCGTCGTACGCCGCGAGGTCGAACGTCACGCCCGCATCGCGCATGCCTAGCGCCAGCACGCGCGCATCGCCGACGACGACGAGCCGCGCGGCGTCGCGCAGCCGTTTGTCCGCGAGGATCTTCGCGCACTGCTCGGGGCCGATGCCGGTGGTGTCGCCGAGCATCAGCCCGACGACGGGAAGCATCGCAACGTTCACCGCAGCCTCGCATTCGTGAACCGATGCACGAGCGCGAGCAGCACGAACGTGATCGCGAGCATCGTCAGCGACAGCACGGCGATCGGCCCCCAGTCGTTGCTCTCGCGGAGGTCGAACATCGTCACCGACACCGTCTTCGTGCGCGCGGTGAACAGCAGGATCGTCGCGGAGAGCTCGCGGATCGAGCCGATGAAGATGAAGATCCACGTCGCGATGACGCCGTTGCGGATCAGCGGCGCCGTCACGTCGACGAGTGCGCGCAGCCGCGTCGCGCCGAAGATGCGGCTCGCGTCCTCGAGCTCGGGATGCACGCCCCGCATTGCCGAGGCGATCTGCTGATAGCCGACGGGCAGCTCCTTCGTCACGTACGCGAGGAAGATGATCGCGAGCGTGCCATAGAGGACGAGCGGCGGATGCGTATAGGCGAGGAACAGGCCGACGGCGAGCACGATGCCGGGAATCGCCACCGGCGCGGTCGCGAGAAAAGCGAGATAGCGATGGCCGCGCACCAGCTTCCGCAGACTCAGGTAGCCGACGAGCGTGACGAGCAGCGTGCCCGCGGTCGCCGCCGATACGCCGAGCAGGAACGTGTTCGACAATGCGGCGCGCGTCTGGCTGAACTCGAGAAACACGAAGCGCCAGTGCTCGAGCGACAGGTTGCCCTCGATCGGCGCCGCCCAGTTGCGCAGGAACGCCGTGCGGGTGAGCACGCCGTAGGGCAGAACGATCGAACAGCCGAGCACGAACACGAAGAGCACGAGCGCCGGAATCTTCCACGCGCCGAGCCGCACCGGCTGTCCGGCGCTGCCGCGCTTGCCGCCGATCACCGAATAGCCGCGGCGTCCCATGATCATCGTCTGCGCGCGCAGCAGCGCGACGGTGATGAAGAGCAGCGGCAACGACGCCGCCGCGGCGAGCCCGAGGCGGGGCGGAAACTGGAAGAGGCTCCAGATCTTCGTGGTCATCGTGTCGACGCCTGCCGGCAGCGCGAGGATCGCCGGCGTGCCGAAGAGCGTCATCGCCTGCAGGAACGCGACGATGAATCCGCCGAGCAGCGCCGGCAGCACGAGCGGCAGCGTGATGTGCGCCGCGGTCCGCGCGGGACGCGCGCCGAGAATCGCGGACGCTTCCTCGAGATCGGAGGGAATCGCGTCGAGCGCGTTCGCTGCGAACGTGAACACGTACGGAAACGTGTAGAGCGCGGTCACGAATACCATGCCCCACGCGGAGAAGATGTTCACGAGCGCGGTGGCCTCGAACGGCTTGACGCCGCGCAGCGCGTAATACGCCTGGTTGATGAGCCCGGCATTCGGCCCGCCGAGAAGCACCCACGCGAACGCGCCGAGAAACGGCGGCGTGACGAACGAGGCCAGGATCAGCGTGCGCCAAACGCGCTTCCCGGGAAGGTCGCTGCGCGAGACGAGCCACGCCATCGGTGCGGCGAGGGCGACGCAGCCCACGCCGACCGCGACCGACGTCCAGAGCGTCGTCAGCAGCGGCTTCAGGAACGCCGGGTCGGCGACGAGTTGTCGATAGTTCGCGAGCGTCCACTGCTTCGCGTCGTCCTGCACGCTGGTGACCGCGAGCCAGAAAAGCGGCAGCAGCACGAGCAGCGCGAGCAGGACGACGATCGCGGCCGACAGCGGCGCGCTCCAATCGAGCACGCGGCGCCGCGACGAAGCCGGCGTCGACGCGTGCGCCGCGGGGCGGGCGCCGACCGGAGCATGCCGCAGGGCGCCGCTCACGACGCGCGATTGCATCGGATGCTGCGAATCGACGCGATGCCGGGCGACCTCTGCGACGACCTCAAGTACCGAAAATCTCGGTGTAGCGCTTCTTGATCTCGGCGACGTGCGGCAGCATGG
>DASTIY010000118.1:0-2558 GCA_035717085.1 Casimicrobiaceae bacterium
GCATTCATGCGGCGCGCGGTCACCCCGGGCAGATCGACGTCGCGGCGGCTTTGTGCGCGCTGCTCGAAGGCAGCGGCATCGTGCCCTCGCACGTGCATTGCGGTCGTGTGCAGGACCCGTACTCGATCCGCTGCGTCCCGCAGGTGATGGGCGCGTGCCTCGACAATCTGCGCCACGCAGCCCGCGTGCTCGCGATCGAGGCGAACGCTGCGTCGGACAATCCGCTCGTCTTCGCTAAATCAGGGTCAGACCCCGGGTCAGACCCCGATGTCGGGAACGTGGTGTCGGGCGGCAACTTTCACGCTGAGCCCGTCGCGTTCGCAGCCGACGCGCTCGCGCTCGCCATCGCGGAGATCGGCGCGATGTCGGAGCGGCGCATCGCACTCCTGATCGACGCGTCGCTTTCGGGCCTGCCGCCATTTCTGGTGCGCGACGGCGGCCTCAACTCGGGTTTCATGATTCCGCAGGTGACGGCAGCCGCGCTTGCGTCCGAGAACAAGACGCTCGCACATCCGGCGAGTGTCGACAGCCTGCCGACGTCGGCGAACCAGGAAGATCACGTGTCGATGGCGACGTTCGCCGCGCGGCGCCTCTTCGACATGCTCGACAACACCGCGACGATCGTCGGCATCGAGGCGATGGCCGCGGCGCAGGGCATCGATTTCCTGCGGCCGCTGAGAAGCTCGGCGCTCGTCGAGCGCGAGCATCGGGAGATCCGCACGCGCGTCGCGTTCCTCGAGCACGACCGCGAGCTTGCGCCCGACATCGCGGCGATGCGCGCGTGGGCGGGCCGTGACGAATGGCCGGCGTGCATCGTCGCGATGTTGCCGAGCCGGGCGACGTGAGCAAGACGAGCGTCGCTGACCCTCTTCCGGCACGGGAGGAGAGGGCATCCGCGGACGGCGTATGGCGCAACCTGCGCATCGCGCCGGACACATGCGATGAAACCGTCAGGGCCGAAACCGAGACCGACACCCTCGTCGTCCGCGACGGCACCATCGCGTGGCTGGGCGCCGAATCCGATCTGCCGTCCGGGTTCTCGGGCGCCCCGCGCCACGACGGCGCCAACGCCCTCGTGACCGCCGGCCTCGTCGACTGCCACACGCATTTCGTCTACGGCGGCGACCGTGCCGACGAATTCGCGCAACGCCTGGCCGGTGCGAGCTACGCCGACATCGCCGCGCGCGGCGGCGGCATCCTCTCGACCGTGCGCGCGACGCGCGAAGCGAGCGAAGACGAACTGTTCGCAGCGGCCTCCGCTCGCCTGCAGCATCTGCTCGACGAAGGCGTGTGCGCGATCGAGATCAAGTCGGGTTACGGCCTCGACCTCGCCACCGAGCGCAAGCAGCTGCGCGTCGCGCGCCGTCTCGGCGAAGCACACGGTGTCACGGTGCGCACGACGTTCCTCGGCGCGCACGCCGTGCCGCCCGAGTACGCCGGACGCGTCGACGCGTACGTCGACCTCGTCTGCGACGAAATGCTGCCCGCGCTCGTCGAGGAAGGCTTCGTCGACGCGGTCGACGTCTTCTGCGAGACGATCGCGTTCTCGACCGCGCAGACCGAGCGCATCTTCGAAGCGGCGACGCGGCTCGCGGTTCCGGTCAAACTGCATGCCGAGCAACTGTCCGATTCGGGTGCGGCGGCGCTCGCAGCGCGCTATCGCGCGTTGTCCGCGGACCATCTCGAATACGTATCGGAAAAAGGCATCGCCGCGATGCGCGACGCCGGCACCGTCGCGGTCCTGCTCCCCGGCGCGTTCTACATGCTGCGCGAAACGCGCACGCCACCCATCGACGCACTGCGGCGGGCCGGCGTGCCGATCGCGATCGCCACCGACCACAATCCGGGCACGTCGCCGATCCTCTCGCTCGTCACCGTCATGCACATGGCGTGCACGCTGTTCCGCCTCACCGTGCCCGAGATGCTCGCCGGCGTCACGCGCTACGCGGCAGGGGCGCTCGGCCTGCACGAAACGCACGGGGCGCTTGGCGTCGGCCGACCCGCGAACTTCGTGCTGTGGAACGTCGACTCGCCTGCCGACTTCGGGTACTGGCTCGGACCGACGCCGGTGCAGACGATCGTGCGGCAAGGCCGCATCGCGACGCGCGCGTGAAGACTCGTCTCTTCGCGACCGACGCGTTGCTGCCCGATGGCTGGACACGCGACGTCGTCATCGAATGGAACGACGTGGGCGACATCGTCGACGTGCGCACCGGCGTGACGGATTCGCGCGACGTCGAACGCGCACGGGGGCCGGTCGTCCCCGGCGTGCCGAACCTGCATTCGCACGCGTTCCAGCGCGCGTTTGCCGGCCTCACCGAGCAGCGCGCGCACGCCGACGACTCGTTCTGGACCTGGCGCGACGTCATGTACCGCTTCGCCAATCGCATCGGTCCCGACGCACTCGAGGCGATCGCCACGCACGTCTTCGTCGAACTGCTGCGCGGCGGCTACACGTCGGTCTGCGAATTCCATTATCTGCACCGTCAGCCGAATGGCGAATCCTACGCAGACGATGCCGCGATGTCGCTCGCGCTCGTGAGCGCGGCGCAGCGCAC
>DASTIY010000119.1:0-38786 GCA_035717085.1 Casimicrobiaceae bacterium
ACCGCGATCACCGGCATGCGTTCCGGCGAATCGAAGACGTTCGGCCTCGCGTTTCCCGACGACTACCACGGCAAGGAAGTCGCGGGTAAGCAGGCGCAGTTCACCCTGCACGTGCAGGCCGTCGAAGCGCCGGAAGTGCCCGCGCTCGACGCGTCGTTCGTGCAGGCATTCGGCATCGCGAGCGGCGAGGTCGACGACCTGCGCCGTGAAGTCGAGGCCAACCTCAAGCTCGAGCTCAAGCGCAAGCTCGAGGCCAACGTGAAGGGCCAGGCGTTGTCGGCGTTGCGCTCGCTCGCGAGCTTCGAGATTCCGAAGTCGCTCGTCGAGAGCGAGGCGGAGCTCCTGCGCCGGCAGGCGATCGCGAACCTCCGCGAGCAGCGCAACGTCAAACCCGAGGATCTCGACGTGTCGGTCGATCTGTTTCGCCCGCAGGCCGAGGAGCGCGTCGCGCTCGGACTCATCATCGGCGAACTCGTGCGGAGGGAGAATCTGCAGGCAAAGCCCGAACAGGTGAAGGCGCTCGTCGCCGAAACCGCGCAGACGTACGAGCAGCCCGAGGCGGTCGTGCGCTGGCATTACGAGAAACCCGAGCGGCTGCGCGATTTCGAGGCGATGGTCCTCGAGCAGAACGTCGTCGACTGGGTGCTGGCGCGTGCAAAGGTCAGCGACACGCCGATGAGCTTCGAGCAGGCGATGGGCCGTTCGCCGGGTACCGCTTGACGATGAACGGCGCGGCACCCATCTTCCGCTTTCTGCGCGCGGAACGGCGCGCGCGTTTTCCCTACGGATCTCTATGACTGCAATGGAAGAACCGAGAGCCCTCGGCCTGATTCCGATGGTGATCGAGCAGAGCGGCCGCGGCGAGCGCGCGTACGACATCTACTCGCGGCTTTTGAAGGAGCGCGTCGTCTTTCTGGTCGGCCCGGTCAACGAGGCGACGGCGAACCTGGTCGTCGCGCAGATGCTGTTCCTCGAATCCGAGAACCCGGACAAGGACATCCACTTCTACATCAATTCACCGGGCGGCTCGATCGCGGCGGGCTTCGCTGTATACGACACGATGCAATTCATCAAGCCGGACGTGTCGACGCTTTGCGTCGGCATGGCGGCGTCGATGGGCGCGTTCCTGCTCGCGGCGGGCGCCAAGGGCAAGCGCTTCGCGCTGCCCAACTCCGACGTGATGATTCACCAGCCGCTCGGCGGCTTCCAGGGACAGGCCTCGGACGTCGAGATCCATGCCAAGTACATCCTGAGCCTGCGCCAGCGGCTGAACCAGCTGATGGCCGCCCATACCGGCCGTCCGGTCGAGCAGATCGCCCGTGATACCGAGCGCGACAATTTCCTCACCGCCGAGCAGGCGAGGGAGTACGGGATCGTCGACAAAGTGTTGCAAAAGCGGCTGACACCCGAGTAAAGTCGACCGAACCAAGGCGCTATCGATGGCCGACAAGTCCTCATCCGGCGACAAGCTCCTCTATTGCTCGTTCTGCGGGAAGAGCCAGCACGAGGTCCGCAAGCTCATCGCGGGCCCGTCGGTGTTCATCTGCGACGAGTGCATCGAGCTTTGCAACGACATCATCCGCGAGGAGGGCAGCGGCAGCGAGACGGCGCGTGCCGATCGCAGCAAGCTGCCGACGCCGCACGAGATCCGGCAGATCCTCGACCAGTACGTCATCGGGCAGGAACCCGCGAAGAAGATCCTGTCCGTCGCGGTGTACAACCACTACAAGCGGCTCGAATCCGGCAGCAAGGACGACGACGTCGAGCTCGCGAAGTCGAACATCCTGCTGATCGGGCCCACCGGCTCGGGCAAGACGCTGCTCGCGCAGACGCTCGCGCGGCTGCTCGACGTTCCGTTCGTGATCGCCGATGCAACCACGCTGACCGAGGCGGGCTACGTCGGCGAGGACGTCGAGAACATCATCCAGAAGCTTTTGCAGAAGTGCGACTACGACATCGAGAAGGCGCAGCGCGGCATCGTCTACATCGACGAGATCGACAAGATCTCGCGAAAGAGCGACAACCCGTCGATCACGCGCGACGTCTCCGGTGAAGGCGTCCAGCAGGCGCTGCTGAAGCTGATCGAGGGTACGATCGCCAGCGTGCCGCCGCAGGGCGGGCGCAAGCATCCGAACCAGGAGTTCGTGCAGGTCGACACGACGAACATCCTGTTCGTCTGCGGCGGCGCCTTCGACGGGCTGGAGAAGATCATCCGCCAGCGCACCGCGAAGACCGGCATCGGCTTCGGCGCCGAAGTCGCGTCCCCCGACGATCGCCGCAGCATGGCGATCCTGCTGCGCGACACCGAGCCCGAGGATCTCATCAAGTTCGGATTGATTCCCGAGTTCGTCGGCCGCCTGCCGGTGGTCGCGACGCTCGACGAGCTCGACGAGGCGGCGCTGATCCAGATCCTGGTCGAGCCGAAGAACGCGCTGATCAAGCAGTACCACAAGATGTTCCGGATGGAAGGCGTCGAGCTCGAGATCCGCGAGCAGGCGTTGCGCGCGATCGCCCGCAAGGCCTTGGCGCGCAAGACCGGCGCGCGCGGCCTGCGCTCGATTCTCGAGCAGGTGCTGCTCGACGTCATGTACGACCTGCCGTCGCTGTCGAATCTCGCACGCGTCGTCGTCGACGAATCGACGATCGCCAACGACGGCAAGCCGCTTTTGATGTTCGCCGACCAGCCGAAGGTGGCGGCCTCCGCGAAATAGGTCGTTCCGTCACGGCGACGATCGGCCGCGAACAGTCGACAGTCTCTGCCGCGGTGACGGAATAACGGCGCTCGTTCGACCATCGACTTCGTCGACGTTCAACGCGCGCGACCGGAACTATTCGCCTAATCAGGGTGTTAGCGTAAGGCGCGCGCACCTGCGCCGCCGCGGAATTCGCGTGGCGCCGGTCTGCCTGAGCCGGTTGGCGGATGGCCTTGCCGTGCCAGTCGTAAGACTGTCAATTGCACGGGGCGCGGCGACGGGCCACCGGGTACCCTTCTTCCTTGAAGGGACCCCCCGCGGCCCCATGTAGACCGATGAATTCCCCACCCGAGGCACGAATGCCCAACGATACATCCCTCCCGGCCGGCGTCACGACGCTTCCGCTTCTTCCGCTGCGCGACGTCGTCGTGTTCCCGCACATGGTGATCCCGCTCTTCGTGGGACGCCCCAAGTCCATCAAGGCGCTCGACGCCGCGATGGATGCCGGCAAGCACATTCTCCTGGTCGCGCAAAAGCAGGCGGCCAAGGACGACCCCACGGCGGCCGATCTCTACGACATCGGCAGCGTGGCCACCGTGCTGCAAATGCTCAAGCTGCCCGACGGCACCGTGAAGGTGCTCGTCGAAGGCACGCAACGCGCGCACATCCGCACCGTCGAGGAGCACGGCGAATACCTGTCGGCGCAGGCGGTGCCGCTGCCCGGTGACCCGGGCACCGCCCATGAAGTGGAGGCGATGCGCCGCGCGCTGCTCACGCAGTTCGACGCGTACGTCAAGCTCAACAAGAAAATCCCGCCGGAGATCCTGACGTCGATGTCGGGCATCGACGATGGCGGCCGGCTTGCCGACGCCATCGCGGCGCATCTGCCGCTCAAGCTCGAGCAGAAGCAGCAGATCCTCGAGATGAGCGACGTCGGCAAGCGCCTCGAGCACCTGCTCGGCGTGCTCGAAGGCGAGGTCGACATCCTGCAGGTCGAGAAGCGCATCCGCGGCCGCGTCAAGCGCCAGATGGAGAAGAGCCAGCGCGAGTACTACCTGAACGAACAGGTCAAGGCGATCCAGAAGGAACTCGGCGAAGGCGACGAGAACGCCGACCTCGAGGAGATGGAAAAGAAGATCAAGGCCGCCAAGATGACGAAGGAGGCGGAGACCAAGGCGCTCGCAGAACTGAAGAAGCTCCGCATGATGTCGCCGATGTCGGCCGAGGCGACGGTCGTGCGCAATTACGTCGACACGCTGGTCGGCCTGCCCTGGCGCAAGAAGAGCAAGATCAGCAAGGACCTCGCGAATGCGGTCAAGGTGCTCGACGCCGACCACTACGGCCTCGAGAAGGTCAAGGAACGCATCATCGAGTACCTGGCGGTCCAGCAGCGCGTCGATCGCCTGAAGGCGCCGATCCTCTGCCTCGTGGGGCCGCCCGGCGTGGGCAAGACGTCGCTCGGCCAATCGGTCGCCAAGGCCACCGGGCGCAAGTTCGTGCGCATGAGCCTGGGCGGCGTGCGCGACGAAGCCGAGATTCGCGGCCACCGGCGCACGTACATCGGCTCGATGCCGGGCAAGATCCTGCAGAACATGACGAAGGTCGCGGTGCGCAATCCGCTCTTCCTGCTCGACGAAGTCGACAAGATGGGACAGGACTTCCGCGGCGACCCGTCGTCGGCGCTGCTCGAGGTGCTCGATCCCGAGCAGAACAACACGTTCGTCGACCATTACGTCGAAGTCGAGTACGACTTGTCGGACGTGATGTTCGTGGCGACGGCGAACACGATGAACATCCCGGCGCCGCTGCTCGACCGGATGGAAGTGATCCGTCTCTCGGGTTACACCGAGGACGAGAAGATCGCGATCGCGAAGCAGTACCTGCTGCCGAAGCAGATCAAGAACAACGGGCTCAAGGCCGAGGAGCTGCACGTCGCCGAGAGCGCGCTGCGCGATATCGTGCGCTACTACACGCGCGAGTCCGGCGTGCGCAACCTCGAGCGCGACATCAGCAAGATCTGCCGCAAGGTGGTGAAGAGCCTGCTTCTGAAGCAGAGCGAGGGCAAGGCGCGCAAGGCCCGGGGCCCGGTCGAGGTGAACTCGAAGAACCTCGACAAGTACCTCGGCGTGCGGCGCTACACCTACGGCATCGCCGAGCGTCGCAACCAGGTGGGCCAGGTGACGGGGCTCGCGTGGACCGAAGTCGGCGGCGACCTGCTCACGATCGAATCGGTCGCGCTGCCGGGCAAGGGCAAGACGACGTCGACCGGCAAGCTCGGCGACGTGATGAACGAATCGATCGCCGCGGCGCTCTCCGTCGTGCGGCACCGCTCGCGCGATCTCGGCATCGCGCCGGAGTTCTACACGAAGACCGACCTGCACATCCACCTGCCGGAAGGCGCGACGCCGAAGGACGGCCCGTCCGCGGGCACGGCGATCGCCACGTCGATGGTGTCGACGCTCACCGGCATCCCGGTGCGCTGCGACGTCGCGATGACCGGCGAGATCACGCTGCGGGGCGAAGTGCTGCCGATCGGCGGCTTGAAGGAGAAGTTGCTGGCCGCCGGGCGCGGTGGCATCAAGACGGTGCTGATCCCCGAGGAGAACGTGAAGGACCTGGTGGAGATTCCCGACGACATCAAGAACAAGCTCGACATCCATCCGGTGCGCTGGATCGAACAAGTGCTCGAACGTGCGCTCGAACGACAGCCGGCGCGCATCGTCGAAGAAGCCGACAAGGCGGTCGAGCCGAGCGTGCCGCCGGCGCCGGCGGCCGACGACAAGAGCGCCGTCATCAAGCACTAGGAGGGCTTTGGTGAACAAATCGGAAATGATCGACGCGATCGCGCGCCATGCGGACATCTCGAAGGCGGCGGCCGGCCGCGCGCTGGATGCGACCGTCGGCGCGATCACGTCAACGCTGCGCAAGGGCGACATGGTGACGCTCGTCGGCTTCGGCTCGTTCTACGTGGGCAAGCGCAGCCCGCGCGCGGGCCGCAATCCGCGGACGGGCGACGCGATCCGCATCGAGGGCGGCAGGGTTCCGAAGTTCCGCGCTGGAAAGGCGCTGAAGGATGCGATAAACTGACGGGCTTTCCGAAGGCTCGACGTGTTTGCCGCGGCCTTCGGCACGGTGTATCCGGAAAATCGGGGTCGGAGATGCATTCCCCGCGCTCGCTGGCAATGCATCTCTGACCCCGATTTCCCGGGTGCTTAGCTCAGTTGGTAGAGCGTCGCCCTTACAAGGCGAATGTCGGCGGTTCGAGCCCGTCAGCACCCACCAGCGCCGTACCCGGAGTGGTAGTTCAGTTGGTTAGAATACCGGCCTGTCACGCCGGGGGTCGCGGGTTCGAGTCCCGTCCACTCCGCCAATGAATGCACGAGGGCGAACGCGAGTTCGCCCTTTTTGCTTACGCGGCGCACGCGCCGCCTGGGGATCGTCCCGCCATGTTCGACCTGCTCCACAAGCACAAGACCGCCGCGCAATTCATCCTCGCTGCGGTGACGCTGCCGTTCGTGTTCTTCGGCACCTACCAGTACTTCACCGGCGGCGGCGATCAGCAGGCGGTGGCGAGCGTCGGCAAGAACAAGATCACGCAGCAGGATTTCGACGAGGCGCTGCGCGACCAGCAGCAGCGGATGCGCCAGGCGCTCGGCGAAAACTTCGATTCGTCGATGCTCGATTCTCCGGAGATGCGCTATGCGCTGCTCGACCAGCTCGTGAACCAGCGGCTGCTCGAGAACGCGGCGCGCTCGCAGCGCTTCCGCGTCACCGACACGCAACTCGCGCAGTTCATCGCGGGATTGCCGGTGTTCCAGGACAACGGCAAGTTCTCGCCGGACAAGTATCGCGAGGTCCTCGCGGCGCAGAACATGTCACCGCTGATGTTCGAGCAGCGCGTACGCGGCGACCTCGTGCTCTCGCCGCTGCAGGATCCGATCGTCGGCGGCAGCATCGCCGCGCAGTCGTCGGTTGCGCACTACCTGACGCTCCTCGACCAGAAGCGCGAAGTCTCCGTCGCGACGATTCCGATCGATCAATACGAGAAAGCGGTGAGCGTCAGCGACGCCGACGTGAAGGCGTTCTACGACAAGAACCCGAAAGCGTTCGAGACGCCGGAGACCGCGCGCATCGACTACCTGCTGCTGACGCAGGATGCGATCGCCAAGCAGATCAAGGTCGATCCGGCGGAGGTGAAGCAGGTCTACGAAACGAACGCCAAGCAGTACACGACGAACGAGGAGCGGAAAGCCTCGCACATCCTGATCGCCGTGAAGAAGGACGCGAGCGATGCCGAGAAGGCGGCGGCGAAGAAGAAGGCGGACGAGATCGCCGCGAAGGCGCGCGCGAATCCCGATTCGTTCGCCGAGCTCGCCAAGCAGAATTCGCAGGATCCGGGATCGGCGGCGCAGGGCGGCGATCTGGGATCGTTCTCGCGCGGCGCGATGGTGAAGCCGTTCGAGGACGCGGTGTTCGGCGCCAAGGTCGGCGACATCGTGGGGCCGATCCAGACCGACTTCGGCTATCACGTCATCAAGGTCACCGGCATCACGCCACCGCACGTGCAGAGCTTCGACGAGGTCAAGGGTCGCATCGAAGCGGATCTCAAGCGCCAGAAGGCCGCGCAGAAGTTCGCGTCGTCGGCCGAGCAGTTCCAGAACCTCGTCTACGAGCAGGCCGATTCGCTCGCCGGTGCGGCGAAGGCGCTCGGGCTCGACGTGCAGTCGACGCCGTTCCTGACGCGCGACAAGGTGCGTGAGCTCGCGATGGGCAGCACGAAGTTCGTGCAGGCGCTGTTTTCGCCGGAGTCGATCCAGAGCAAGCGCAACACCGAGGCGATCGAGGTGGGGCCGAACGCGCTGATGGCGGGGCGCATCGTCGAGCACAAGGCGGCGGCGCCGAAGCCGTTCGACCAGGTGAAGGACGAGATCCGCAAGCAGCTCGTCCAGCAAAAAGCGAGCGAGATGGCCGAGAAGGCGGGCCAGGAGAAGCTCGCGTTGCTCGCGCAGGGCAAGGATGCGGGACTCACGTTCGACAAGCCGGTGACGATCGGGCGCAATCAGACGCAGCCGGGCTTCACGCCGGCCGCCGTCAAGAAGATCTTCGACGCGAACGCAGGCAAGCTGCCCGCATACGAAGGCGCGACGAACGAGAAAGGCGGCTACTCGATCTACAAGGTCGAGAAGGTGATCGCGCCGCCCGCGCCGCAGCCCGCGATGGTGCAGCAGGCGTCAGCGCGTGTCGCGAGCGAACTCGGCCGCGAGCTCATGAACGCGTATCTCGCGGGCCTCAAGGCCGACACCGACGTGAAGATCAACCAGGCCGCGCTGGAGAAGAAGGAGCAGTAAGTCCGGGAAGCGTAGGCGAAGGCAAAGGCGGGCTCCGACACGCCCGGCGTGCGGCGGGGTCGGACAGATCATACCGACGGGCGTATCCGACCCTCAGCACTTGTTGTCGCGGATCCACGCGTTGAGCTTGGCGCGCTCCTTCGCGCGCGCATCGTCGTCCATCACCTCGCGCTCGCCCTTCGCGTTGTAACGGTAGATCGCGAGCTGGCTTTCCGCGAGCTGCTTGACCTGCCCGCGCGCGTTTGCGCACGCTTCGGCGAGCTGTGCCGTCGACGTTTGGTCCTTGCCGGCTTTTTCTGCCGACTTCGCCGCTTCCGCCTGTCGCTTGTCGAACTCCGCCTGTTTTTGCGCGAGCTCCTTCGCGGCGTTGGGATTGGCCGGCGGCGGCGCTGCGCGCAACTGCTCGGACTTGATGTTCGTCGGCGGGGGCTGGTCCGAATACACGACGTGCCCCTGCGCGTCGGTCCATTTGTAGAGGGCGGCCAGCGCACCGCCCGCGCAAGGTGCGATGAGCAACGCAACGGCCATCGCGGTCAGCGAAGCACGCGACATCGGCGTCCCCGGGAGCTCTATGACATTGGCAAGTTACCCCGGCGCTTCCGCTGTCGTCAATCGTCCGCACGACTTAGTGCAAATTCACCACAGTTTCCTGTCGCGCCGAGGCGACGCGCCGCCATGGCGACCGGCGCGGCCTGTATAATCGATTTTTGCGCAGGAGAGCTCGATGCGAGTCGTCCGCAAGGCATTGACGTTCGACGACGTCCTCCTCGTTCCCGCCCGCTCCGATGTCGTTCCCCGCGACGTTTCCCTCGTCACCCGCCTCACCCGCTCGATCACGCTGAACGTGCCGCTGCTCGCCGCGGCGATGGACACCGTGACCGAATCGCGGCTCGCGATCGCCATCGCGCAGGAAGGCGGCCTCGGCATCGTGCACAAGAACATGCCGCCGGCACGTCAGGCGGCCGAGGTCGCGAAGGTCAAGCGCTTCGAAAGCGGCGTCGTCAAGGACCCGATCTCCATTCCGCCGTCGATGACGGTCCGGCAGGTCCTCGCGCTCACGCACCAGTACCGGATCTCGGGATTGCCGGTCGTCGAGGGGCGCCGGGTCGTCGGCATCGTCACCAATCGCGACCTGCGCTTCGAAACCAATCTCGACCAGCCCGTCTCGGCGATCATGACGCCCGCCTCGCGTCTCGTCACGGTGCCGGAGGGCACCGACCTCGAAACCGCGAAGTCGCTGATGCACCGCCACCGGCTCGAGCGGGTGCTCGTCATCGATCGCAACCAGGAGTTGCGTGGGCTCATCACCGTCAAGGACATCCTGAAGTCGCACGAGCATCCGATCGCATCCAAGGACGAGCATGGGCGACTGCGCGTCGGTGCCGCGGTGGGAACCGGCGACGACACCGACGCGCGCGTCGAGGCGCTCGTCGCCGCGGGTGTCGACGTGATCGTCGTCGATACGTCGCACGGGCATTCGCAGGGCGTTCTCGATCGCGTGCAGGCGGTGAAGAAGCGCTATCCGCAGGTCCAGGTGATCGGCGGCAACGTCGCCACCGCGACGGGCGCGAAGGCGCTCGCCGAATACGGCGCCGACGCGGTGAAGGTCGGCATCGGCCCGGGCTCGATTTGCACCACGCGCATCGTCGCCGGCGTCGGCGTGCCGCAGATCTCGGCGATCCAGGATGCGGTGAGCGGTGTAGGCGACGCGATCCCCATCATTGCCGACGGCGGCATCCGCTACTCGGGCGACATCGCGAAGGCCATCGCCGCCGGCGCCTCCGCCGTCATGCTCGGCAGCCTCTTCGCCGGCACCGAGGAATCGCCCGGCGAAATCGAGCTCTACCAGGGACGCTCGTACAAGAGCTACAGGGGCATGGGCTCGCTCGGGGCGATGCAGACGGGCAGTGCCGATCGCTACTTCCAGGACGCGGAAGGCGAGGGCGCCTCCGAGAAGCTCGTGCCCGAAGGCATCGAGGGGCGCGTGCCGTACAAGGGTCCGCTCGCGAACGTGATCCACCAGTTGATGGGCGGCGTGCGCGCCGCGATGGGCTATTGCGGCTGTCCGTCGATTCGCGAGCTCTCGACGCGCGCGGAATTCGTCGAGATCACCGCCGCGGGCATGCGCGAGTCGCACGTGCACGACGTGCAGATCGTCAAGGAAGCGCCGAATTACCGCGTGGAATGACTTGGCACAGCACTGCCGAATCCTGATCCTCGACTTCGGCGCGCAGTACACGCAGTTGATCGCACGCCGTTTGCGCGAGACGAACGTCTATTGCGAGATCCATCCGTACGACGTCGGCGACGATTTCGTGCGCAGCTTCCGCGCGCAAGGCATCGTGCTCTCCGGCGGTCCCGCGAGCGTCACCGAAGGGGCAGCGCCTGGAGCCCCGGGCGCGGTGTGGGAGCTCGGCGTGCCGATCCTCGGCATCTGCTACGGCATGCAGACGATGGCAGCGCAACTCGGCGGCAAGGTCGAGCCGGGGCGCGTGCGTGAATTCGGCTACGCGGAAATGCGCGCGCGTGGGCATACCGCGCTGTTTCGGGAAATCGAGGATCGGCGCAACCGCGACGGTCACGGCTTACTCGACGTCTGGATGAGTCACGGCGACAAGGTCGTCGAGCTGCCGCCCGGCTTCACGCTCGCGGGCTCGTCGAACGATTGCGCGATCGCCGCGATGGCCGACGAGTCGCGCCGCTACTACGGTGTCCAGTTCCATCCCGAGGTGACGCATACGCGGCAGGGCGCGTCGATCCTCGCGCGCTTCGCGCACGAGATCTGCGGCTGCGGGCACGACTGGAACATGCACGACTACGCCGACGAGGCCGTCGCAGCGGTCCGCGCGAAGGTCGGCGGCGAGCAGGTGCTGCTCGGCCTCTCCGGCGGCGTCGATTCGTCGGTGGCCGCCGCGCTGCTGCATCGCGCGCTCGGCGACCAGCTCGTCTGCGTGTTCGTCGACCACGGCCTGCTGCGCCAGAACGAAGCGGCGCAGGTCATGGACACGTTCGCGATGCATCTCGGCGTGCGCGTGATTCACGTCGACGCCAGTCGCGAATTCCTCGCCGCGCTCGCGGGCGTCGACGATCCCGAGGCCAAGCGCAAGATCATCGGCCGTCTGTTCGTCGAAACGTTCCAGCGCGAGGCCGCGAAGCTTCGCGGCGTGCAATGGCTCGCGCAGGGCACGATCTATCCCGACGTCATCGAGTCCGCGTCCGCGAAAAACGCGAAGGCGCACACGATCAAGTCGCATCACAACGTCGGCGGACTTCCCGAGACGCTGCATCTGAAGCTGCTCGAGCCGCTGCGCGAGCTCTTCAAGGACGAGGTGCGCAAGCTCGGCCAGGAGCTCGGCCTGCCGCACGACATGGTGTATCGGCATCCATTCCCGGGGCCCGGACTCGCGGTGCGCATCCTCGGCGAAGTCACGCGCGAGCGTTGCGACGTCCTGCGTGCGGCGGACGGCATCTTCATCGACGAATTGCGCGCCGCGCACGACGACGATGGACGTGCGTGGTACGACGCGGTGTCGCAGGCGTTCGCGGTCTTCCTGCCGATCCGCTCGGTCGGTGTCATGGGGGACGGCCGCACGTACGAGCATGCGATCGCGCTGCGCGCCGTGCAGACGACGGACTTCATGACCGCCGACTGGGCGCCGCTGCCGCATGCCTTGATCGCGCGCATCAGCAATCGCATCACCAACGAAGTGCGCGGCATCAATCGCGTCGTCTACGACGTGTCGAGCAAGCCGCCGGCGACGATCGAGTGGGAATAGCGCGAAGCCGGTGACGCGACGTCGGATCGCCGGGCGGGTCGCTCGGATTGACATGTGAAGCACATGCATGTATGTTGGCCGCATGGCGACGATGATCCAGCTGCGCCACGTTCCCGACGACCTGCACCGCAAGCTGAAGGCGAGGGCGGCGCTCGCCGGCATGTCGTTGTCGGACTACCTGCTGCGCGAGATCCGCGATATCGCGGACCGTCCGACCATTGCCGAGCTGCGCGCGCGCCTCGCCGAGCGGACGCCGGTTCGACCGCGCGTTTCACCTGCGCGCGCGGTGCGCGCGGAACGCGACAGCCGGTGATCGTCGTCGACGCTTCGGCGCTGCTCGAGGTCCTTCTCGGCACCGCAGCGTCTTCGCGCATCGCCGCGCGCCTCTTCGACGCGCGGGAAACGCTGCATGCGCCCCATCTCGTCGACGTCGAGGTGACCCAGGTGATGCGCCGCTATGCGCGTTCCGGCGACGTGAGCGCCGGCCGGGGGATTCAGGCGTTGCAGGACCTCGACGACTTTCCGATCACCCGCTATCCGCACCATCCGTTCCTGTCCCGCATCTGGCAGCTTCGCGAGAACGTGACCGCGTACGACGCTGCGTACGTCGCGCTCGCCGAAGCGTTGGATGCGCCGCTGCTCACGCGCGATGCCCGGCTCGCCGCCTCCGCCGGTCACGAGGCGCGCGTCGAGCTCGTATGACGCAAACGCGCGCGCGGACATGGCGATGCGGGACAAGACGACGGGCCGGAAGGGATCGGTCGACGTTTCCACCGCATTCCCGCGACACGTCCCCCTCGCATCGCGCGACGTCTTCCTGCAGCGCGTGCGGCGCGCGACGTCGTATGCGCTGGCGCTCGTCGTCGCGACGCTCGCCATCGGCTCGGCCGGCTATCGCGGGCTCGAGCACATGAGCTGGCTCGATGCATTCCACCAGTCGGCGCTGATCCTGTCGGGGGTCGGTTCGACCGTCGACGTCAAGTCCGACGGCGGCAAGCTGTTCGACGCGATCTACGCGCTCTTCTGCGGCGTCATCCTGCTCGCGGCGACCGGCCTCATGTTCACGCCGGTCATTCATCGGCTGCTGCATCGCTTCCATCTCGAGGATGCACGCGACCGATGAGGCGTGGATGGGCGAGGCGCTCGCGCTCGCGCGCGAGGCGGCTCGCCGGGGCGAAGTGCCGGTCGGCGCGCTCGTCGTGCGTGACGGGGTCATCGTCGGCCGCGGCGGCAATGCGCCGATCGCGCACAACGATCCGACCTCGCACGCCGAGATCGTCGCGCTGCGGGAAGCGGGCGGTACGCTCGGCAACTACCGGCTTCCCGCCTGCACGCTCTACGTGACGCTCGAGCCCGGCGCGATGTGCGCCGGCGCGATCATGCATGCGCGCCTCGCGCGGCTCGTCTACGGCGCGAGCGATCCGAAGACGGGCGCGTGCGGCTCGATCGTCGATCTCTTCGCCGAGCCGCGGCTCAATCATCACACCGAGGTCGCGCGCGGTGTCGCCGCAGACGCGTGCGGTCGGCTGCTGTCGGAATTCTTCGCGGCGCGTCGCCCGCGCGCGGGCGAGTAAGGCGTCGCGTGCAATTCACGATCGTCGCCCCCGCAGGCTTCGCCGCCGACCCGGCCGCCGTCGCGCGCGCCGAAGCGCTGCTCGCGAGCCGCGGCCATCGCGTGCGCGTCGATCCCACCGCCCGCACCCGGTGGCAACGCTTTTCGGCCGACGACGACGAGCGCCTCGCCGCGCTCGAGCGCGCGGCCCGCGATGATTCGGATGTCGTGCTGATGCTCCGCGGTGGCTACGGCTTCACGCGCCTCATCGAGCGGATCGACTTCCCGTCGCTCTCGCGCGCCGGCAAGCGCTGGATCGGCCACTCCGACTTCACCGCGTTCCAGCTCGCCGGCCTCGCGCGCGCCGACATGGTCACGCATGCCGGCCCGCACGCGGCCTACGACTTCGGCGCCGAGACACCTTCGGCGTTCACGCTCGAGCAATGCTTCGGCGTACTGCAAAACGAGCGCTGGGAAATCGAATGCGCACTCGACGGCCCGTCCCTGCAGGCGTCCGGGACGTTGTGGGGCGGCAATCTCGCCCTGGTCGCGCATCTCGTCGGCACGCCCTACTTGCCGTCGATCGAAGGCGGGATCCTGTTCCTCGAGGACGTCGCGGAGCACCCGTACCGGATCGAACGGATGCTGTACCAGTTGCATCATGCCGGCGTGCTCGCGCGGCAACGCGCGCTGCTGCTCGGCGCGTTCACCGAATACGACCTCAATGCGAACGACGCCGGCTACGACCTCGACGCGGCGATCGCGCAACTGCGCTCGGTCACGCGCGTGCCGATCTTCACCGGGCTGCCGTTCGGCCACGTACGCGACAAGCTGACGCTTCCCGTGGGCGGCCGTGCCGATCTCGACGTACACGACGGTCATGCGCGGCTCGCGCTGTCGGATTACCGGCGGTGACGTCATCCGCGTTCAGCGTTCGCACCGGCTCCTGGAACGCGCACGAAGATGCACTGCGCTTCGTGCGCCATGCCGTCTTCATCGTCGAGCAGCGCGTTCCTGCAGCGCTCGAATGGGACGATGCGGACGCGGCGTCGCTGCACGCGCTTGCCGTCGACGAAAAGGGCGGGCCGATCGGCTGCGCACGCCTGCTGCCCGATGGGCACATCGGCCGCGTCGCGGTGCTCGCGCCGTGGCGCAGGCGCGGCGTCGGCAGCGCGCTATTGCGGTGCCTGATCGACGAGGCGCGCTCGCGGGGTCACCTAGGTGTCCTCCTCAATGCGCAGGTCGACGCGATGCCGTTCTATGCGCGCCACGGTTTCGTCGCCCGCGGTGCCGCATTCGACGAAGCGGGCATACCGCATCAGGCGATGGAGCGCTCGCTTTGATCGACACGAAAGCCGAAGGCCGCTTCGCCGGCCGGCGCGCCGGCGGCATCGTACGAACGCTCGACGAAGCGCGCATGGCCGTCGCGATCGAGCGTGACGATCGTCGACGAGCGCGTGCCGTAAGCGTCGCTCACGATGAAGGGCGCCGAGAGGAGCCGCTCGCGCTCACGCGTGACGCCGGTATGCGGTAACGCATCGTCGCTCGCTTGCGTCGTATCGGCCAGTACGGGCCACAGCCCGTCGATCGCCTCGTGCCCCGCGGCGAGCCACGCCGCGACGCCCGCTTTCGCGCGTACGAGCTTCGGCCACGGCGTGTCGAGACCGGCGTTCGACACGCCGTACAGTCCGGGACCGAGCGCCCGTACGCCGTGAACACGATTGGACGCGAACGCGCCGCCCGATTCGTCGACGGCGACGAGGTTGAAGCCGTTCATGTGCTGCGCGTTCGCGACGACGCTCGCCATCGCCGTCGTGACCGCGCGCGCGTCACGAAGCAAGGCCGGCACGAGCGTGCCGCGCGTGGGCGCGTTGGGGTCGTGGCGCGCCGGCTCGCGGACGTTCGTGACGAACGCGAACCGGCCCGACGGCGTCACGCCGAGCCACGTCCCGCCCTGCTGCAGGTCGCGGCCGGCGAGCAGCGGCGGCGTGGAGTTCGGCCACCAATGCGCCGCTTGCGTCGGCCGCGCGTGAAACTCGTCGCGATTGGCCGCCACGACGATGCGATAGCGCGGGTGCGAGTCGAGCGCGATGACCGCGAGGCACATCGTCGTGCGCGCGACTCAGCCGGGCGCCGCGGGCGCGGTCGTCGTGGGTGCCCCGGGGACATCGTAGGGGAGGGGACGACGCACGAGCTTCGGGCCGTCGGGCGCGCCGAGCGCGACCTCGTTCGCTTCGACGGCCGCGAGCTGCGCGACGGCGAGGAGCACGCTGCCGCGCGCGCGATCGGGCGCCGCGTCGACGACCGTCCCGCACGGCGCCTCGCTCGCGCCGCCCGGCGAATAAAGCCGTGCGCCGGGCGCCACGTCGAGTGCATCGACGTGGAACGCGAACAGGCGCTCCTTGAGGCGGCCGAGGTATTGCATGCGCGCGATGATTTCCTGTCCCGGATAGCAACCCTTGCGAAAGTTGATCGCGCCGAGCAGGTCGAGGTTCAACGTCTGCGCGACGAAGAGGTCGGTCGTCGCCGCCCGTATCAACGGAACGCCCGCGACGATCCCGTACCATCGCCATTCGTCGTCGCTCGCGTGGCTCGCGTGACGCGCGAGCGCCGCCTGCAGGACCGGCCCTTCCGCATCGGGCGCGACGATCAGCGCGCGCCCGTCGGGCAGCAGGAAGGCGACCGCAGCGGCACGAATCGGCACGGCGCGCCACGGCTGCACCGTCACGCCGAAGGCCGCGCGTGCCGCGTCGACGGCATCCTCGCCGGCGAGGCCGATCAGCGCCGACGAAGCACCGGCGTCCTCGATCGTCACTTTCGCGCGCAGCACGAACATCGCGAGCCGCCGCCGAATCGCGTCGGCGAGATCGGCGGCGAGCACGAGCGTCACGCCGGGTGGATGTCCCGGCGGTGCGCGCCACAGCACGCCGTTGGCGAGTACGCGACCCTTCGGCGAGTTGTAGGTCCACGCCTGTCCCTCGCCGGGCGCGAGCGCGCGGACGTCGCTCGAGAGCTGGCCGTGCAGAAACTCGATCGCGTCGTCGCCGCGAACGTGCAGGACGACGCGACGTGTATCGGTGCAGAAGGCGGGCAGGGAATCGGGCATCGAGGCGTGCGCTTCGGCAGCGGCCGTGAGGGTGTGCGGATGCACAAGTCGTGCTAGAATAACGAGTTATCGTACGCGCGCGTTGACCGATCCTTAAGCGGTCGCGAGTGTCGCGGACTTTTCCGCAGCGAATCGCTCGCGGAAGCATACCGGGCAGCCACGCGCTGCCTATTTCGCACACCGGTGCGTCAGGGTCTCGATCGCAGTGCGACCGAGCGCAATCCGCCGGTGGAGGCCAACCCTGAACCAGGAGTCCCGATGTCCGTCACCATGCGTCAGATGCTGGAGGCCGGTGTGCATTTCGGCCACCAGACCCGTTACTGGAATCCGAAGATGGCCGACTTCATCTTCGGCCAGCGCAACAAGATCCACATCGTCAATCTCGAGAAGACGTTGGCGATGTACAACGACGCGATGAAGTACGTGCGTCAGCTCGCACAGAACCGCGGGACGATCCTCTTCGTCGGCACCAAGCGTCAGGCGCGCGACATCATCGCCGAGGAGGCGCAGCGCGCCGGCATGCCGTACGTCGACCACCGATGGCTGGGCGGCATGCTGTCGAATTTCAAGACCGTCAAGCAGTCGATCAAGCGTCTCAAGGACCTCGAGGCGATGAAGCAGGACGGCACGTTCGACCGGATGTCGAAGCGCGAGGCGCTGTCGCACCAGCGCGAGCTCGACAAGCTCGAGAAGAGCCTCGGCGGCATCAAGGACATGAGCACGCTGCCCGACGCGATCTTCGTCATCGACATCGGCTATCACAAGATCGCCGTCACCGAGGCGAAGAAGCTCGGCATCCCGATCGTGGCGGTCGTCGACACCAATCACAACCCCGATCCGATCCACTACGTGATCCCCGGCAACGACGACTCGAGCCGCGCGATCCGCCTCTACGCCCGCGGCGTCGCCGACGCGGTGCTCGAAGGCCGCAACAGCGCGATCCAGGAAGTCGTGACGAGCGCCGACGAGTTCGTCGACGAGCAGCCCGCATAATCGCGACCGACACCGATGAATGCGTCGCATGGCGCCATCCGCGCCGTGCGCCGACGCGGAGCGCGATCCGTTCCGCGTATGAACAGGAGTGGCAAGTGGCTGAGATTTCCGCAAGCAGGGTGATGGAGCTCCGGCAGCGCACGGGGCTTGGCATGATGGAGTGCAAGAAGGCGTTGACCGAGGCGAACGGCGACCTCGACAAGGCGGAGGAGCTGTTGCGCATACGCAGCGGCGCCAAGGCGAGCAAGGCCGCCGGGCGCGTCGCCGCGGAGGGTGTGATCGGCCTCGCCGTCGCGAGCGACGCGAAAGTCGCCGCCATGGTCGAGCTGAACTGCGAGACCGACTTCGTCGCGAAGAACGACGAGTTCCGCGCGTTTGCCAACGACATCGCCGCGCTCGTGCTGAGCGCGCCTGCCGCCGGCGTCGACGCGCTCGCCGGCCGCAAGCTCGCCTCCGGCGAGACCGTCGATGCGCGGCGCATCGCGCTGGTGCAGAAGATCGGCGAGAACGTCTCGCTGCGCCGGTTCGTGCGCGTCGAGGCGCAGGGCCGGATCGCGTCGTACGTGCACGGCACGAAGATCGGCGTGGTCGTCGATTACACCGGCGGCAACCAAGCGCTCGGCAAGGATCTCGCGATGCACATCGCGGCGACGAAGCCGATCGCGGTGTCGCGCGAGCAGGTGCCGGCCGACGTCGTCGACAAGGAGCGGTCGATCGCCGCGGCACGCGCCGCCGAATCGGGCAAGCCTGCCAATATCGTCGAAAAGATGGTAGAAGGGGCGGTGAGCAAGTTCCTGGCCGAGGTCACGTTGCTGCCGCAGCCCTTCGTGAAGAACGACAAGCAGAGCATCGCCGACCTCGTGAAGGGCCAGGGCGCGAAAGTCAACGCGTTCGTGCTCTTCGTCGTCGGCGAAGGGATCGAGAAACGGAAGGACGACTTCGCCGCGGAGGTCGCGGCGATGGCGCGTGGCTGACCCACACGTCCACGACCGCCGGAGCCGGCATGAGCCCCAAGGGCGAATCGGTCCCGAAGCGCATGGCGCGGAGGGTAGTCCAGTGAGCCCCAACGAGAGCGCAGCCACCGCGGCGGTCAAGCCGCTCGCGCGGCCGGCCGAGGCGAGCGGGCATTCCGAGCCCCGCCCGACGGCCGAGCGCACGGGTGAAGCGGAGGCGCCACCGCCCGCCTATCGGCGCATCCTCCTCAAGCTGTCGGGGGAAGCGCTGATGGGCCGCGACAGCTACGGCATCGAGCGCGAGACGATCGATCGCATCGTCACCGAAGTGGCGGAGGTCGTGCGCCTCGGCGTGCAGGTGGCGATCGTCATCGGCGGCGGCAACATCTTTCGCGGCGTCGCGCCCGGCGCTGCCGGCATGGACCGCGCGACCGCCGACTACATGGGCATGCTCGCCACGCTCATGAACGCGCTCGCGCTGCAGGATGCACTGCGCCGCGCAGGCGTCGAGTCGCGCGTGCAGTCGGCGCTTCGCATCGACCAGGTCGCCGAGCCTTACATCCGCGGGCGCGCGCTGCGCCATCTCGAGGAGCACAAGGTCGTCATCTTCGCCGCCGGCACCGGCAATCCGTTCTTCACGACGGACACGGCGGCCGCCTTGCGCGGCCGCGAGATGGGCGTCGACATCGTGTTGAAGGCGACCAAGGTCGATGGCGTCTACACGTCGGATCCGATGAAGGACGCGAGCGCCAAGCGCTATTCGACGCTCACCTTCGACGAAGCGATCCTGCGCAACCTGCGCGTGATGGACGCAACGGCGCTCGCGCTGTGCCGCGACCAGAACATGCTGCTCAAGGTCTTCTCGATCTCCGTTCCCGGCGCGCTGCGGCGCGTCGTGATGGGCGACGACGAGGGCACCCTCGTCCATTGTTGACGACCTCTCACGCCGGCCCCTTCAGCGCGTGCCCGCACAGGGTGCCCGAAGGGCGGGCGAGGGGCGAATGGGAGTCTCCATGATCTCCGACGTCAGGAAATCCGCCGAACAGAAGATGCAGCGCTCGCTCGAGACGCTGAAGACCGATCTTGCCAAGGTGCGCACCGGTCGCGCGCACACGGGATTGCTCGATCACATCCACATCGACTACTACGGCACGTCGATGCCGTTGCCGCAGGTCGCCAACGTCACGCTCGCCGACCCGCGCACGATCGGCGTCACGCCGTGGGAGAAGAAGATGATCCCGGTCGTCGAGAAGGCGATCCGCGATTCCGACCTGGGCCTCAACCCCGCGACGTCGGGTGACATGATCCGGGTCCCGATGCCGCCGCTCACCGAGGAGCGCCGCAAGGAGCTCATCAAGGTCGTGCACAAGGAGGCCGAGGCGGCCAAGATCGCGGTGCGCAACGTTCGGCGCGATGCGAACGAGCAGCTCAAGAAGCTCGCCAAGGACAAGCAATGCTCCGAGGACGAGGAGCGGCGCGCGCACGACGATCTGCAGAAGCTCACCGACCGCTTCGTGGCCGAAGTCGATAAGATGCTGGCCGCGAAGGAAACCGATCTCATGGCAATCTAACGGCGACGTTCGATGCCCATTTTCACCAGCTCGACGCGCGTCGTTCCCGAGCGTCGCGACGTGCCGCGGCACGTTGCCATCATCATGGACGGCAACGGCCGCTGGGCGAACAAGCGGCTCCTGCCGCGCGTCGCCGGGCATCGCAAGGGCGTCGAGGCGGTGCGCGCGACCGTACGCGCGGCGATCGACGAAGGCGTCGAGTTCCTGACGCTCTTCGCGTTCTCGAGCGAGAACTGGCGCCGGCCGCAGGAAGAAGTGTCGATCCTGATGGACCTCTTCGCGCGCGCGCTCGAGCAGGAAGTCGTGAAGCTGCATCGCAACGACATCCGCTTCAAGGTCGTCGGCGATACGTCGCGCTTCGATCCGCGCATCCGCGAGCTCGTCGCCGCGGGCGAAGCGCTCACCGCGAGCAACACGCGGCTCACGCTGACGGTCGCCGCGAATTACGGCGGCCGCTGGGACATCGGCCAGGCGGCCGCGCGCTACTTCGCCGCGCATCCGGAAGCGCTCGGCAACGGCCGGCCGTTCAACGCGGAGGCGATCGAGCAGTACCTCGCGATGGCGTACGCGCCCGAGCCCGATCTCTTCATCCGCACCGGCGGCGAGAAGCGCATCTCCAACTTCCTGCTGTGGCAACTCGCGTACAGCGAGTTGTATTTCACCGACCTCCTGTGGCCGGATTTCGATGCGGCGGCGCTGGCCGCGGCGATCGCGTCGTATCGCACGCGCGAACGCCGCTTCGGGCGCACGAGCGAGCAAGTGCAGGCGCGCAACGACGCCGTGATCGAGCCGCAGGTGCAGGCGCAGGACGCCTGACCAGCGCACGGCGCGCGCGAGCCGTCCGTTCGTGGCCTCGAATCTCGCGCTGCGCATCGGCACCGGCGTCGTGCTCGTGGCCGCGATCCTCGCGGCGCTCTTTCTGCTGCCGCCCGTTGGATTCGCCGTCGTGATGCTCGTCATCGTGTCGATGGCCGCGCACGAATGGGCGCGCCTGATCGAACTGCGCGGCAGCGCGGTCATCGCGTTCACGGCGCTCGTGTTCGTCGCCGGTGGCGCGCTCGTCGCGCTGGCGCTCGCGAACGGGTTCGCGGCCGTCGTCATCGGTGCCTGCGGCATCGCCACGCTCTATTGGCTCGTCGCCGGCGTGCCGTCGGTGATCGCGAACTGGCAGCCGTCGTCATCGGTCGCACGCGCGTTCGGCGCGTTCGTCGTGCTCGAAGGCGCGCTCGTCGCGATCGTCGCGCTGCAGGCGCATTCGCCCGCCGTCGCACTTGCAGCGATGGCGATCGTGTGGATCGCCGACACCGCTGCCTACTTCACCGGACGCCGCTTCGGACGCCACAAGCTCGCGCCGCGCATCAGCCCCGGGAAGACGTGGGAAGGCGCGGCCGGTGCGGCGGGCGCGGTCGTCGTCTATGCGCTGCTGCTGGTGCCGCTCGCGCGCCGCGCCGGATTCGCTGCGGAGATCGATGCGACGGCGGTCGTCGTGTGGATCCTGCTCGCGATCGCGCTCGTCGCGCTGTCGATCGTCGGAGACTTGCACGAGTCGCTGCTGAAGCGGCGCGCCGGCGTCAAGGACAGCGGAACGCTGCTGCCCGGCCATGGCGGGGTGCTGGATCGCATCGACGCGTTGCTCGCCGCGATGCCGCCGTTCGCGCTCGCGTCGCTCGCGTTCTTGCGTGCCGAATGAAAGTGCATACGCTTACATTGCTCGGCGCAACCGGCTCGATCGGCGACTCGACGCTCGACGTCGTGGCTCGGCATCCGGATCGCTTCGTCGTCGCCGCGCTCGCGGCCAACCGCAATCACGAGAAGCTTCTCGCGCTGTGCCGCCGCTTTCGCCCGCGCGTCGCGGCGCTCGCCGATCGCGCGGCGGCGCGCAGGCTCGTCGATGCGCTGGCGACGGAACGGCTGCCGACGCGCGTCGTCGCCGGCGAGGAGGGCCTGATCGAAGTCGCGTCGTTGCCCGACGTCGACACCGTGCTAGCCGCGATCGTCGGCGCCGTCGGCCTGCCGGCGACGCTCGCCGCCGCGCGTCGCGGCAAGCGGATCCTCCTCGCGAACAAGGAAGCGCTCGTCATCGGCGGGCGGCTTTTCATCGACACGGTGGCCGAAGGCGGGGCGTCGCTCGTCCCCATCGACAGCGAGCACAACGCCATCTACCAGTGCCTGCCGCCGACGTATGCGCGAAGGCCCGAGCAGGCCGGCGTGCGGCGCGTGCTGCTGACCGCCTCGGGCGGCCCGTTCCATCCGCATCCCGACGTCGACTTCGACCGCGTGACGCCGGCGCAGGCGTGCGCGCATCCGAACTGGAGCATGGGCCGCAAGATCTCGGTCGATTCGGCGACGATGATGAACAAGGGCCTCGAAGTGATCGAGGCGCGCTGGCTGTTCAATGTGCAGCCGGCGCAGATCGAGATCGTCGTGCACCGGCAAAGCGTCGTACATTCGCTCGTCGAGTACGTCGACGGCTCGGTGCTCGCGCAGTTGTCGAACCCCGACATGCGCACGCCGATCGCGCAGGCGCTCGGCGCGCCCGAGCGGCTCGAAAGCGGTTCTGCGCCGCTCGACCTCGCGCAGTTGTCGACGCTGACGTTCGAGGCGCCCGACCGGCGGCGCTTCCCGTGCATCGATCTCGCGTACGATGCGCTGCAGGCCGACGCGGCCGCGCCGATCGCGCTCAACGCCGCGAACGAAGTCGCCGTCGATGCGTTCCTGAACGGCCGCGCACGCTTTTCCGACATTCCGCGGGCGTGCGGCACCGTGCTCGAACGCCGCACGCTCACGCGCGTCTCGTCGCTCGACGACGCACTCGCCGCGGACCGGGAAGCGCGCGCACTTGCCCGTGAATCGCTCGGCGTCAATTAGGGACCAGGGACCAGGATTCAGGGGCCAGGGAGCGATGACGTGATGCAGTCGCCTTCGTCTTGCGATCATCGCTTTCGATCACCGTGTGCGACGATTGCTACACGACACCACGGCCCGTGAATTCCAGCCCCTGAATCCCGGCCCCTGAATCCTGGCCCCTGAATCCTGGCCCCTGAATCCTCGCTCCCGATGTTGATCAAGATCCTGGCGTTCGCCCTCACCCTCGGCGTGCTCGTCGTGTTCCACGAGCTCGGCCATTACCTCGTCGCACGGCTCGCCGGCGTCAAGGTGTTGCGCTTCTCCGTGGGCTTCGGCGGCATCGTGTGGTCGCGCCGCTTCGGCCGCGACCGCACCGAGTGGGCGCTGTCGTGGATTCCGCTCGGCGGCTACGTGAAGATGGCCGACGAGCGCGAGGCGCCGGTGTCCGCCGGCGATCTGTCGCGCGCCTTCAACCGGCAGTCCGTCGGCGTGCGCATGGCGATCGTGGCGGCCGGGCCCATCGCGAACCTGCTCCTCGCCGTCGTGTTGTTCAGCGCGACTTACGTGATGGGCATCCCGGGCCAGGACGCGGTGCTCGCCGACCCCCCGCCTGCCAGCGCCGCCGCCGCCGCCGACGTGCGCGCGGGCGATCGCGTCGTGGCCGTCGACGGCGAGCCCGTCGGCAGCTTCCAGGAATTGCGCTGGCGCATCGTGCGCGCGCAAGGTCACGACGACGTCGTGCTGTCGCTCGTGCGCGACGCGTCGGCAACGCCGATCACGCGCGACCTCTCGCTGGTCGCGATGACGACGTCCGACTGGGAGGGCGACCCGCTCGCGCTGCTCGGCCTGCGCGTCGATCTCGGTCCGCCGCTCGTCGACCAGGTGTTGCCGGATACGCCCGCCGCGAAAGCGGGCCTCGAAGCGGGCGATCGCATCCTCGCGATCGGCGGCGTCGACATGCATTCGCCGGCCGACGTCGCGAACCTGACGCATGCGCATCCCGGCGAGACGCTCGTCTACACGATCAAGCGCGGGGACGCGACGCGCGACGTGCGCATCGACGTCGAAAGCGTCGACCAGAATGGTCGCCGCGTCGGCCAGGCGGGCGTGCGCCTGCGTGCCGATCCCGCCGCGGCGCTGCGGCACTCGGTCGTCGTCCGCTACGGGCTCGGCGATGCGATCGTGCAGGGCGCGCGCAAGACGTGGGAGCTTTCCGCATTCACCGTGCGCATGCTCGGTCGCATCGCGACCGGCGACGCGTCGCTGCGCAACATCAGCGGGCCGATCACGATGGCGGACATCGCAGGCCAGTCCGCGCTGGCAGGACCGCTCGTGTTCCTCTCGTATCTCGCGCTGATCAGCATCAGTCTCGGCGTGCTGAACCTGCTGCCCGTGCCGTTACTGGACGGTGGGCATTTACTGTATTATCTCGCCGAACTCATCAAAGGCAGTCCGGTATCCGACCGAGCTCTCGAGGTCGGTCAACGCATCGGCATGGCCATGCTCTTCATGCTGATGGCGCTGGCGCTCTTCAATGACGTTTCCCGGTTGTTCTGAACGCACTTCGATGAAGCGCAAGCGCGGAGCGCTGTCCGCGCTCGTCGCGAGCCTCGTCGCGTCCGCGGTGTCGTGCGCCGCGTGGGCGATCGAGCCGTTCGTCGTGCGCGACATTCGCGTCGAGGGCGTGCAGCGCACCGAGCCGGGCACGATCTTCAGCTACCTGCCGATCAAGGTCGGCGACCGCGTCGACGATCAGCGCGTCTCCGACGCCGTGAAGGCGCTCTACGCGACCGGCTTCTTTCGCGACGTGCGACTCGAGGCGCAGGGCGACGTGCTGATCGTGTCGGTGCAGGAGCGGCCGACGATCAGCTCGCTCACGTTCGTCGGCAACAAGGAGTTCGACACCGACACGATCAAGAAGGCGCTGAAGGACATCGGCATCGCCGAGGCCCGCATCTTCGACCGCTCCGCGCTCGACCGCGCCGAGCAGGAGATGAAGCGGCAGTACATCACGCGCGGCTACTACGCGGCGAACATCCAGACGACGGTGACGCCGCAGGAGCGCAACCGCGTCGCGATCAACTTCACGGTCGCCGAAGGCGAGGCGGCGAAGATCGCGCGCATCAACATCGTCGGCAACAAGGCGTTCACCGAAAAGCAGCTGCTGTCGGAAATCACGCTGACGACGCCGGGCTGGTTCACCTGGTACACGAAGAACGACCAATACTCGAAGCAGAAGCTCTCCGCCGACCTCGAGACGCTGCGCAGCTTCTACCAGAACCGCGGCTACCTGGAGTTCAACGTCGAGTCGACGCAGGTGTCGATCTCGCCGGACAAGGAAGACATCTTCATCACGGTCAACGTCACCGAGGGGCCGCGCTTCACCGTCGGCGACGTGCGGATCGCCGGCGACCTCGTGGTCCCCGCCGACGAGTTGCAAAAACTCGTGCAGCTGAAGACCGGCGACGTGTTCTCGCGCGAGAAGCTGCAGGCGTCGGCGAAGGACATCAGCACGCGGCTCGGCGCCGAAGGCTACGCGTTCGCGAACGTCAATGCCGTGCCCGAGGTCGATCGCAACGACGCCAAGGCGTCGTTCACGTTCTACGTCGATCCCGGCCGGCGCGCGTACGTGCGCCGCATCAACATCAGCGGCAACTCGAAGACCAAGGACGAGGTGATCCGCCGCGAGTTCCGCCAGCTCGAGGACGCGTGGTACGACGGCCCCCGGATCGAGCGTTCCAAGGTGCGCGTGCGACGGCTCGGCTACTTCGACGACGTCACCGTCGAGACGCCGCCGGTGCCCGGCACCGCCGACCAGATCGACGTCGAGGTCGCGGTCACCGAGAAGTCGACCGGGAACCTGCTCGCCGGCGTCGGCTACTCGAGCGCGGAAGGCATCGTGCTGAACGCGTCGATCTCGCAGCAGAACATTTTCGGCTCCGGCAACGCGCTTTCGCTCGGCGTCAACACCAGCAAGTACGATCGCACGTACTCGGTGCTGTTCACGCAGCCGTACTACACGCCCGACGGCGTGTCGCGCACGATCGAGGCGTACCAGAAGAGCCTCGACCCGACCGGGCTCGACATCTCGCAATACGCGTCGAGCACGCTCGGCACCGCGCTCGGCTTCGGCGTGCCGATCACCGAGACCGACACGATCAACTTCGGCGGCCGCTACGAACACACGCGGATCACGCTCTTCAGCAACAGCCCGCCGGTGTACCAGCAGTTCGTCCAGGACTTCGGCACGTCGTCGAACGCATACATCCTGACGGCCGGCTGGTCGCGCGACACGCGCGACGACATCCTGTACCCGACGAAGGGACGCCTGCAGAGCGCGCTGCTCGAAACCGGGCTGCCGTTCGGCGACCTCGCGTACTGGAAGGCCCAGTACACGCAGTCGGTGTACTGGCCGGTGTGGCGCGACCTCGTGCTGATGGCGCGCGCCGACCTGGGCTACGGCGGCGGCCTGACGGGGAAGCCGCTGCCGTTCTTCAAGGCGTTCTTCGCGGGCGGCGTCAATTCGGTGCGCGGCTACGACACCGCGTCGCTCGGGCCCAAGGACGAGTTCGGCAATGCGCTCGGCGGCCGGCGCAAGATCGTCGGCAATTTCGAGGCGTTCTATCCGATCCTGCGCGGCGACAAGGCCGTGCGCGCGAGCGTGTTCTTCGACGCCGGCCAGATCTACGAGAACGGGCGCCAATCCGACGCGGAAGCGTTCCGCTTTTCGACGGGCATCGGCCTCGCGTGGAGCTCGCCGATCGGGCCGCTCAAGTTCAGCTACGCGATCCCGATCAACAAGAAGCCGGGCGACCACGAGCAGCGCTTTCAGTTCCAGGCGGGCGCCGCCTTCTAGGTGTGCCCCGGCGCGCGTGGTCTAAACTACGCACCCGGCGCCGCCGCCTGCACCGTTTCCGAGATCGCTTTGCCCATCGCCCTTCGCATGTCCGTTCGTCGCGTCGCATCCATCCGCATGGCCGCGCGCCTGTGCATCGCCGCCGTCCTGCTCGCCGCGACCGCGGGAACGGCGAGCGCCGCGGAGTACAAGATCGGGTTCGTGAATACCGAGCGGCTGTTCCGCGAAGCGACGCCGGCCAAGCGCGCGCAGGCGAAGATCGAGAAGGAGTTCGCGACGCGCGACGCGGAGATCCAGAAGCTCGCCAAGCAGGTGCGCGACCTCCAGGCCGCGCTCGACCGCGACGGCGCGACGATGGCCGACACCGACCGGCGCAACAAGGAGCGCGACCTCGCGAACCAGACGCGTGACCTCCAGCGGATGCAGCGTGAGTTCCGCGAGGACATCAACCTGCGCAAGAACGAGGAGATCTCGGCGCTGCAGGACCGCGCGAACAAGGTGATCCAGCAGATCGCCGAATCCGAGAAGTACGACCTGATCCTGCAGGACCCGGTCGTCTACGCGAGCCAGCGCATCGACATCACCGACAAGGTGATCAAGGCGCTCGCCGACAAGTAGCCCGCACGCAACGGCGCACTCGCGGCCCGCCCCGATGGCGTCCCTGCGCGCACCCGTTGGCGTGCCGCTCGCGGAACTCGCGGCGCGCACCGGCGCGACCCTCGACGGCGACGGCAGCGTGCGCGTGGCGCGCGTGGCGACGCTCGAGCACGCAGGCGCCGGCGACATCGCGTTCCTCGCCAATCCGAAGTATCGCGCGCGACTCGCGACGACGCGCGCCGGCGCGGTGATCGTCGCCGCCGCCGCTGCAGGCTCGACGGCGCTGCCGAAGCTCGTCTCGCCCAATCCGTACGCGACGTACGCACGCGTCGCCGAGATCCTGCATCCGTCCCCGCGCGAGCCCGCCGGCCGGCATGCGACGGCGTGCGTCGACCCGTCGGCGCGCGTCGCGGCATCGGCGAGCATCGGCGCCTATGCGGTGATCGGTGCGCGCGCGACGATCGGCGAGGGCAGCGTCATCGGCGCGCATTGCGTGATCGGGGCCGACGCCGTGGTCGGCGACGACGCCGTGTTCGATCCCCGCGTCACGCTGTATCCGCGCTGCGTCGTCGGTGCGCGCACGCTCGTCCACAGTGGCGCGGTGCTCGGCGCCGACGGCTTCGGACTCGCCGACGAGAACGGGCGCTGGCACAAGATCCCGCAGATCGGCCGCGTCGTAATCGGCGCCGACGTCGAGATCGGCGCCAACACGACGATCGATCGCGGCGCGATCGACGACACGATCGTCGGGGACGGCGTCAAGCTCGACAACCAGATCCAGGTCGCGCACAACTGCGTGATCGGCGCGCACACCGCGATCGCGGGTTGCACGGGCATCGCGGGATCGACGCGCATCGGCGCGCACTGCCGGATCGGCGGCGCTGCCATGATCTCGGGTCATCTCGAGATCGCCGACGGCACGGTGATTTCAGCTTCGACGCAAGTGTTCGATTCGATTCGCGAGCCCGGCATGTACACCGGCACGTTCCCCGCGTTGCCGCATCGCGAATGGAAGTACGTCGCGTCGCAGACGCGGCGCCTGCGCGAGCTCGCGGACCGCGTGAAAGCCCTCGAGGCCGCGCAGCGCCACGGGGTCGACAAGGAGACGCCCAAATGACGGACACGAAGCCGCAGCCGCGCCGCCAAGATCACGAGCTCGACGTCGGCATGATCCAGCGCCTTCTGCCGCATCGCTATCCGATGCTGCTCGTCGATCGCGTGCTCGATTGGGAGGCCGGCAAGTTCATCCGCGGCATCAAGAACGTGACCGTCGACGAGCCGTTCTTCCAGGGTCACTTTCCGACGTATCCGGTGATGCCCGGCGTGCTCGTGATCGAGGCGATGGCGCAGATCTCGGGGCTGCTCGTGATGCTGTCCGATGTCGCGCGCCGCGACGGCAGCCAGATCGTGCTCTTCGCCGGCATCGACAACGCGCGCTTCAAGCGCCAGGTCGTCCCGGGCGACCGGCTCCTGCTCGAGGCGGAGCTCGATCGCGCGGTGCGCGGCATCGGCCGCTTCATCGCGCGTGCGAGCGTCGACGGACAACTCGTGTGCGAAGCGCGGCTGATGGCGGCGATTCGCGACGTGCCGGCGCCGCGCGAGCTCCCGAGGTAACGCCACGGTGCCGACGATCCATCCCACCGCGCAGGTCGGCGCGGGCGCGCGGCTCGCGCCGGGCGTCGAGATCGGCGCGTATTCGATCGTCGGTGAACACGTCGAGATCGGCGAAGACACGTGGATCGGGCCGCACACGATCGTCACGGGACGCACGCGGATCGGCGCGCGCAACCGGATCTTCCAATTCTCGTCGGTCGGCGAGATTCCGCAGGATCGCAAGTACGGCGGCGAGCCGACGACGACGACGATCGGGGACGACAACGTCATTCGCGAATTCGTGTCGATCCACGCCGGCACCGCGCAGGACCGCGGCGACACGACGATCGGCCACGGCAACCTGTTCCTCGCCTACACGCACGTCGCGCACGATTGCGTCGTCGGCAACTTCACGACGTTCTCGAACAACGCGCAAATCGCGGGGCACGTCGTCATCGACGATTACGTCGTGCTCGGCGCGTATGCGGGCGTCCATCAGTTCTGCCGCATCGGCGCGCATGCGATGCTCGCCGCCGGCGCGATCGTTCTGCAGGACGTGCCGCCGTACGTCACCGCGCAGGGCTATCCGGCAAAGCCGGCCGGCACGAACAACGAAGGACTGCGCCGGCGCGGCTTTACCGCCGACGACATCGGCGCGGTGCGCCGCGCGTATCGCACGTTGTATCGCGCCGGCCTGACGCTCGACGAGGCGCGTGCCGCGCTCGCCGAGGCCGCGGCGTCGACGCCGGTCGTTGCGCCGCTCGCCGCGTTCCTCGCTCGCGACGGACGCGGCATCATCCGCTAGCACGCGTTGGCCGCCATCACGATCGGCATCGTCGCGGGCGAGGCGTCGGGCGACGCGCTCGCTGCGACGCTGATCGACGCAGTGCGCGTCCGGCGGCCGGACGTGCGCTTTGCCGGGATCGCCGGGCCGCGGATGCAGGCGGCGGGATGCGACGTGCTCGCGCCCCAGGACCGGCTCGCGGTGCGCGGCTTGACCGAGGTCGTCGCGCACCTGCCGTCGCTTTTCGCGCTGCGCCGCCAGATCGCGGGCCGATTGACGGCGATGCGCGTGCCGGTGTTCGTCGGGGTCGACGCGCCCGACTTCAACCTCGGCCTCGAGCGGCGCCTGCGACGGCGCCGCGTCCGCACCGTGCACTTCGTGAGTCCGTCGGTGTGGGCGTGGCGGCGCGAGCGCCTGCCGAAGATCCATCGCGCGGTCGATCGCATGCTCGCACTGTTCCCGTTCGAGCCGGCGCTCTACGAGGCGCACGGCACGCCCGTGACCTACGTCGGACATCCGCTCGCACAGGAGCGCGCACGTCCCGGCACGCGCGCCGCAGCGCGCGAGACGCTGAAGCACAAGGGGGTGGCGCCGCTGTTCGCGCTGTTGCCCGGCAGCCGGCTCTCCGAGATCGAGATGCACGCTCACCTCGTGCTCGAGGCGGCGGCACGCATCGTCGAGGCGCGACCCGACGCGCGCTTTCTGGTGCCGCTCGTCTCGCGCACGACGCGCGATGCATTCCTCGAAGCGCAACACCGGCACGGCGCCGACGCGCTGCCGCTCACCGTGCTGTACGGCCATGCCGGCGATGCGTTGCGCGCTGCCGACGTCGGGCTCGTCGCGTCCGGAACGGCGACGCTCGAAGCCGCGATCGCCGGCTGCCCGCACGTGATCTTCTATCGCGTGAGCGCGCTCACTGCGCGCATCGTCGCGCACAAGCTGCTCGTCCCCTGGGTCGGCCTGCCCAACGTGCTGGCCGGGCGCTTCGTGGTGCCGGAGCTCTTGCAAGACGACGCGACGCCGGGCAATCTCGCGCAGGCGGCCTTGAACCTCTTCGACGATACCGTGACGCGCAGGCGCATCGAAACCGTGTTCGACGGCATCGCGGCATCGCTCGCCGTCGACACCGCGACGCTCGCCGCCGACGCGGTGCTCGCCGAGGTCGATCGCGCATTGGACGTGCGGAGAGGAAGCTAGGTGCTCGTCGCCGGCATCGACGAAGCCGGGCGAGGTCCGCTCGCAGGCCCGGTGGTCGCAGCGGCCGTGATCCTCGACCCCAAGCGCAGGATTCGCGGCCTGCGCGACTCGAAGGTGATGACGCCGGAGGCGCGCGAGGAAGTCGCCGTGCAGATCCGCGCGAAGGCGCTCGCCTGGGCAGTGGCGTCGTCGGACGTTGCGGAGATCGACACGCTGAACATCCTCCGCGCGACGCTCCTCGCGATGCGCCGCGCGTTCGACGCGTTGTCGTTGCTGCCGGTCGAGGTGTTGATCGACGGCGATCGCTGCCCGGACTTGCCGTGCCCGGCGTTCCCGATCGTCAAGGGCGACCGCGACGTTCCGGCGATCTCGGCAGCGTCGATCATCGCCAAGACGACGCGCGACGCAATGCTGGTCGCGCTCGATCGCGACTATCCGGTCTACGGCTTCGCGCGCCACAAAGGCTACGGCACGCCGGAGCACCTCGCCGCGCTCGAATTGCACGGCCCGTGTCCCGCCCATCGGCGCAGCTTCGCCCCGGTCGTCCAGACGTCGTTCGAGTTCTGGTAAGCCCCGCCGCGCGGGCGGCGGTTGATCTTTTCGCGGGCGCAGCGGTCCCACGATTGCCTCGTCCGCGTCGCCAAGGAGGCGCTCGCGCCGGCGATGGTCCCGGCGCGAAGCGACCTGCAGCGCACCGGCCCGTCCCTCGAACCGAGCGATGTCGTTCCACTGGCTGTCCGACGCCGAGCTCGATCCCCATCCACCGTTCACCTGGCTGACGGCGTGTTGCTTCGACCTCGCGGTGCGCGCGGTCGTCCGCAACGCCGAGATCATCCCCCCCGATTTCCGCGTCGCGCCCGGCACGCTGGTCGTATCCAATCACCTGCGCGACTGCGACGTGCCCGTCCTCACCGCGGTGCTGTGCCGGCGTCGCGGCATGCGCATCCTCAACCCGTTGCCGTTCTGCGCGGCACGCGAGGACCTGTTCCGCCGCGGCTTCATCGGCGACCTGTTGCAGACGTGGCCGCGGCCGGTGACGTGGATGCTCGGTCGCGTGCCGCTCGCAGGACTCTTCCGCATCCTGCGCGTGCAGCCGATCCGGCGCATCCGCGAGTTCACGTTCGGCGAGACGCTGGCGGCATTGCGCGCCGCGGGCTTCGGCGCGACGCGGCCGGAAGACCTGCTGTGCGCACGCGGATTGCACGAGCTCGAAAGCGTCGCCGGCGCCCTGCCCGCGCGCCTCGACGCGATCGACGAGACGCAACTTGGGGCGCTGCGCCTCGCGCATTGGGGGCTTCGCCGGTTGCGCGTCGACGTCCTGCGCGCGCTCGCGCCGGCATTCCGCGCGACGATCTCCGGGCAGATCGGCCGCCTCGTCGAGCTGATTTCGACCGGACGTGTCGTCTACCTCGCGCCGGAGGGCGTGACGTCGCGCAGCGGCCGCTTCGGCGGCGTGCGCGCGGGGGCGTGGCAGGTCTACCGGCGCTGTGCAAAGCCTCCGCCCGTGCTGCCCGTCGCGCTCTCGTACGATCCGCTGTGCCGCGGCCGAATGCGCGCGATCGTCGCGATCGGCAAGACGATCCCCGCGATCGACGCCGCCTGCCGCCGCGAGTTCGACGCGCGATTGCGCGTCGAGATCCTGCGGCTGTCCGCGGTCACGTGCAGTCATCTGGCGAGCCGTTTCATCGCCGCAGGTCCGCGCCAGTTCACGACGCAACGTTTCTCGCTCTGGCTGCGCCATGCGGCACGCGCGGCACAGCAGGGCGGACTCACGGTCGATCCGTTGCTGCGCCACGCGGGCGCCGACGATCTCGCGGACGAGCGGCTCGCGTGGCTCGCGCGCCGCGCGCTGATCGCGCCCGCCGGCACCGGCTGGCGCAATCGCTGGCCTTCGGGCGTCGAGCCGGCGTGGGCGACGCCGGCCGGTGTCGTCTCGTATCTGCACAACGCGCTCGACGATCTCGCGACGCTCGATTCGGGTCTCGCCGGCAAGCTCGCTCCGTGAGGGCTTCGTGAGGTATGGCAAGGCCGCGGCCGTGCTCGCGCCGATCGTGCTCGCCGGGACGCTGTTCTTCTTCGCGATCAAGCTCGGCGATCTCGGCGGCGCGATGACGCACATCCGTGGCCTGCCGTTACGCGTGCTCGCGCTCGCGCTCGCCATGGCGCTCGTGTATCTCGCGCTGAAGGCGTGGCAGCTGCAGCTGTTGCTCGCCAATCTCGGCATTCGGCCGGACTGGCGTCGCCTCGGTCTCGCGTTTTGCGTCGGCGAGCTCGCACTCACGCTGCCGTTCGGCCTCTTCGCGCAGAACTGGGTGCTCGCGCGCACCGGGCGTGCGCACTTCGGCGAGACGGCCGCGGCAACGGTCGTGATGCTGCTCGTCGAGATCTTCGTCGTGCTGCTGGTGCTCGCCGTCTTCGGCATTCGCGGCTGGCCGATCGTGCGGCCGATCGCGATCGGCGCCGGCGTTGGCTTGTGCCTGCTGCTCGCATTCGTGCTGCATTTCGAGGAGGGCGTACGAAAGCTCTGTCGGCGTGTTGCGCAGCCCACGCTGCACAAGGCGCTCGATGGCCTGATCGACATGCTCGCGGGCGTGCGCAAGCTCTCGAACGTCCACTTCCTCGGCGCGAACGTGCTGATCGCGGCGGCGTACCTGTCGGCGCTCGTCGTCGCGTTCATGGTCGTCGGTCGTCATGTCGGCCTCGATCGCTTCGGATTCCTGATGGCCGCGACGACGTACGCGTTCGCGCTCGCCGTCGTGTTCCTCACCGGCGGGCTCATCAGCCAGATCGGCACCGTCGAGGTGCTCGGCATGGGCGCGGCGCAAGCCGCGTGGGGCATTCCATACGCCGAGGGCCTGACGCTCATGCTCGGCTTTCGCGTCGTGTGGACCGGCGCGATGTGGCTTTGCAATCTGCCGGTCGTTGCCGCGTTGTGGCGCGCAGGGTCGGACCCGACCTTTCGTCGCGAAGCGAAGAGCAGGGTCTGACTCGGGTCAGAGCCTAATCTCGGTCGAGCGCCGCGAGAAAGCGGGGCACCGCGGTATCGGTGCGCAGGCGCGGCAATCCCGACGCCGCTTCGGCTTCTTCGAGCCCGCGCCGCAGGTCGAGCGACGCTTGCGCGTGGCTCGCGACGTGGCCGCGTGCGCGGTGCAGCGTGGCCAGGTATTCCTGCTCGCTCTGGCCGGGCGTGGGCACGAAAAACGCGCGCTTGCCCCACGCCGACAGCTCCATCAGCGTCGTGTAGCCGGAACGTCCGACGACGACGCGCGAGCGCGCGAGCATGTCACCTTGCGCGCGCCGGTCGAGGTAACCGTGAATCGTGGCAGTGCCGACGTGCCTCGTCTCGTCTGCGGCTTCCGGTCTTCCGAGTGCGACGACGATGCGTCCGGGAAGCGAAGGCAACGCATCGAGCACGCGCGCGGCGAGCATCGAATGATGCGGCTCGACGCCCGAGATCGAGAAGAAGTAGTCGACGTCCTCGTCGGCGCCGTTCGGCTGCAACTCGGTGAGCGGTCCGAGATAGACCACGCGATCGTCGCCCCAATCGAGATCGACGTCGTGCGCGAGGTCGCCGGCGAGCGAATCGTCACCTTCCGCGTCGGGGACGAGGATCGCGCGATACGGCGCGAGCAGATGGCGCTGCGCGCGTTCGACCTGTCGCTCCAGCCATCGCGGACGCCCGGGAATGATCTGCCGCAGCGAGTGAAACAGGCAGTAGCTCGGCGCCGCGCGCGACCAGACGCCGAAGCGGCTGTCCGAGACGACCGTATCGAGCGCGCGCTCGCGCACGAGCCGCTCGGTCAGACGATGCTCGAGCGCGAAGCGCAGCCGGATCTGCGGCACCGACAGGCTCATCCGCAGATAGAAGAGCGCGGGATAGCGGGTGAACGGCTTCGGGATGTCGTCATAGGGGTGAAACTCGCACGCGTCGCGAAGCTCGCTTCGCAGCAGCGCGAGTCCCGGGCTCTCGGCCATCAGCACGACGACCTCATCGCCGCGCGCAACCAGCGCGCGGATCAGCACGAGGCTGCGCGTCGCGTGCCCGAGTCCCCAATCGTGGATCGCGAAGAGGACGCGCCGGCTCACGGGATGACGACGCGCGGACGCGGCCTCAGGCGCCGATTTCCGCCCAGTACTCGTGACGCGCCGTGTTGACGAGCGAGACGCGATGCTCCACCGGCAGGTCGTCGTACGTGAGCGCGACGCGGCGAATCGCGAGCAGCGGCGCGCCGGCGACGACGCGGAGCAGCCGCGCGCTCGCGTCGTCGGCGACTGCCGCGCGCACGCGCTCACGGGTGCGCACCACCGAAACGCCGAATGCATCCTGGTAGAGGTTGTAGATCGTCGAAGGGCGGTCGCGAAAGGCGGCGTGCGTGAGCCCCGGAAAGCGAGAGGCGGGCAACGCGATGTCGTCGACGATCACGGGCGCGCCGTCGAGGCGAAGCACGTTGCGGATGCGAAACACGGGCTCGCCTTGCGCGATGCCGAGCGCCTGGGCGGCCGCGCGATCGGCCTTGCCGCGGGCGAACGAGAGCAGCTCGACGTCCGGGTATCGTTTCGCGCCGCGCTGCGGCACGACGTGCAGGAAATAGAAGAGCTCGCGCTCGCGCGTGTGCCGCGCGACGAAGGTGCCGCGCCCTTGCTGGCGAATGAGGATGTTGTCGGCGACGAGTTCGTCGACCGCCTTGCGCACCGTGCCGATGCTCGTGCCGAAGCGCTGCGCGAGCTCGCGCTCGGCGGGAATGACGGCGCCGGGCTTCCATTCGCCGCACGTCAGCGCCCGCGTGAGGCGGCGCTTGACGTCCTTGTACAGCGGAACGTCCTCGGTGGCCTCGGGTCGCGTCGTCGCGTCTTTCACGGTGCGTGAAACCGGGACCGGCGGAAGGGCCTCGTGGAGCGCGGTCCATGGCGGCAGCGCCGGCCCACGCAGTCTAGGCGTTGCGTAAAAATTATGCAAATCATCTAGATGAGCTGGTTGACGAACGGGCCGTGGCGAACTACGATCCGCGAATCGCCGCGCGGCGTCCGCCGCCCCGGCGTCCTCCCGCAAGCCCGGCGCCCCCCGGGGCGCACCTCCGAAGGAACACCATGATCCATTGCGTCTTGCACGATCCCAACGACAGCGTGGCGGTCGTCGTCGTCGAAGGCGTTCGCGCCGGCACGCCGCTCACCGGCCTGATCCTCGACGAGGATCGCACGATCGAGCTCGAGTGCCGGCAGGACATTCCGATCGGCCACAAGGTCGCGCTGAAGGACATGGCCGTGGGTGACACGGTCATCAAGTACGGCGTCGACATCGGCAAGGTCGTGCAGCCGATCCGGAAGGGCGATCACGCCCACGTCCACAACATCAAAACCAAGCGGTGGTGAAGATCGGCGCTTCGGCCTTCCATCCCGGGACTTCGGTGGCGCGGGCCTGCAAGCTGTTGGAGCGTCACGCGATGGAGCCGCGTGACGCTCAACCGCTCACAGCCCCGCGACGTGGCGGACTGCACACTGCGCCATTCAACGCTTCGAGCTTCGCCCCGCGCTTCAGCTAAGGAATCTACGTCATGCAAAAAACGTTCATGGGCTACCGGCGCGAGAACGGCCGCGTCGGCGTCCGCAATCACGTCATCATCCTGCCGGTCGACGATTTGTCGAACGCCGCCTGCGAGGCGGTGGCGAACAACATCAAGGGAACGCTCGCGATCCCGCACCCGTACGGGCGGCTGCAGTTCGGCGCCGACCTCGAGCTGCATTTCCGCACGCTGATCGGCGCCGGCAGCAACCCGAACGTCGCCGCCGTCGTCGTCATCGGCATCGAGGAGCAGTGGACCAAGCGCGTCGTCGACGGCATCGCCGCGACCGGCAAGCCGGTGCAGGGCTTCGGTATCGAGCTGCACGGTGACCACGACACGATCATGCGCGCGTCGAAGGCGGCGAAGGAATACGTGCAGTGGGCGAGCGAGCGCACGCGCACCGAATGCCCGCTCTCCGAGCTGTGGGTGTCGACCAAGTGCGGCGAGTCCGACACGACGTCGGGCTGCGGATCCAATCCGACGGTCGGCGACGCGTTCGACAAGCTCTATGCGGCGGGCTGCACGCTCGTCTTCGGCGAGACGACCGAGATCACCGGCGGCGAGCAGATCGTCGCTGCGCGCTGTCGCGACGACAAGGTGCGCGCCGACTTCATGCGCGTGTTCGACCGCTACCAGGAGGTCGTGCAGCGTCACAAGACGAACGACCTGTCGGATTCGCAGCCGACGAAGGGCAACATCGCGGGCGGCCTCACGACGATCGAGGAGAAGGCGCTCGGCAACATCCAGAAGATCGGCCGGAAGTGCACGGTCGACGGCGTCCTCGACAAGGCCGAGACGCCGACGCATCCGGGCCTGTGGTTCATGGACAGCTCGTCGGCGGCGGCGGAAATGGTGACGCTTTGCGCCGCCGCCGGCTTCGTCGTGCACTTCTTCCCGACGGGGCAGGGCAACGTGATCGGCAACCCGATCCTCCCGGTCATCAAGCTCTGCGCGAACCCGCGCACGGTGCGCACGATGAGCGAGCACATCGACGTCGACACGACGGGACTGCTGCAGCGCGAGCTCACGCTCGACGCGGCCGGCGACAAGCTGCTCGACATGATGTTTCGCACGGTCAACGGCCGGCTCACGGCGGCGGAAGCGCTCGGCCATCGCGAATTCGTGCTGACGCGACTCTACGAGAGTGCGTGAGCGCGAAGGTCGCGTCACCGCGCGATCGCGAGGAGGCCGGCAGAATGCGTCGCGCATGACGTAACATCCCGGCGAGGCCGGCGCGTAGCATCGGCTAAAACCAATCAAGACAGACTGGAGGAGGAGACATGGAAGGAGGAAGGCGATTCCCGCGCGCGCTCAAGGCGGCGCTCGTGTTCGCCGCGACCGCATCGTCGTTGACGCTGCTCGCGGCCCCGGCATCCGCCGAGATGAGCGAGATCCACGTGTCGCGGCAGTACGGCATCAGCTACCTGCCGCTGATGATCATGGAGGACCAGAAGCTGATCGAGAAGCACGCGAAGGCCGCGGGCGTCGACGTCAAGGTCGACTGGTCGAAGTTCGCGAGCGGCGCGGTGATGAACGACGCACTGCTGTCGGGCAACCTGCAGTTCGCGTCGGGTGGCGTCGCGCCGTTCACCACGCTGTGGGCGAAGACGCGCGGCAATCTCGACGTCAAGGGCGTCTCGGCGATCAATTCGATGCCGCTGTACCTCGTCACCAACAATCCCAACGTCAAGACGATCAAGGACTTCACCGAGAAGGACAAGATCGCGCTGCCGGCGGTGAAGGTCTCGATCCAGGCGGTCACGCTGCAGATGGCGGCGGAGAAGGCGTTCGGTCCGGGGCAACAGAACAAGCTCGACCATCTGACGGTGTCGATGTCGCACCCCGACGCCGAGACCGCGCTGCTGTCGGGCCGCTCCGAGATCACCGCGCACCTGGGCTCGCCGCCGTTCCAGTACCAGGAGCTCGAGCAAAAGGGCATGCACCGCGTGCTGAACTCGTACGACGTCCTCGGCGGACCCGCGACGTTCAACGTCGTGTGGACGACGAAGAAATTCCACGACGAGAATCCGAAGATCTACGCGGCGTTCGTGGCGGCGCTCGACGATGCCACCGCGCAGATCAACCAGGACAAGAAGAAGGCGGCGGAAACGTACCTGCGCATCTCGAAGGACAAGGACAGCCTCGACGACATCCTGAAGATGCTGAACGACCCCGAGATCAAGTTCACCACGACGCCGAACAACACGATGAAGTACGTCGACTTCATGTACAAGGTCGGCTCGATCAAGGTGAAGCCCGAGTCGTGGAAGGAGATGTACTTCCCCAACGCCCAGAAGCTGTCGGGCAGCTGATGCAAGCCGCGGGCGCCCGAGAAGAGCTGCCCGACCTCGTCGCGATT
>DASTIY010000120.1:0-6845 GCA_035717085.1 Casimicrobiaceae bacterium
CGATGTTGAAGTCGCCGCACAGCACCACTTCGCGGCCGCCTTTCACCAGCTTGTCGAGATGCGGGAGGAACGCGTCGAGGAAACGGAACTTCGATGCCTGCCGGTGCGGACCGCTCGATCCCGACGGGAGGTAGAGGCTTACGACCGACACCTCGCCGAAATCGGCTTGCAGGTAGCGCCCCTCGGCGTCGAACTCGGCGTGGCCGAAGCCGGTGCCCACGCGCGGCGGATGCTTGGCGTAGAGCGCCACGCCGCCGTAGCCCTTCTTCGTCGCGGGATGGAAAGCCGCGTGCGACTTGCGCGGCGCCGTCAGCGCGCGCGGCACGTCGGCGACGTCGCACTTGATCTCCTGCAGGCACACGATGTCCCACGGCTCGACGCGTGCGAGCCAGCGCGCGAGGCCCTTGCGCTCCGCTGCGCGCAGGCCGTTGACGTTCAGCGTGATGATGCGCATCGGAAAGCGGGCGAGTGTACCCGACGCGGCTATACTCGCCGCGGCTTTGCTCGCCGCGCCATGTGGAACACAAGATGAGCGACTTCCGTCGACAGTTCCTCGAATTCGCGTTGGCACATGACGTGCTTCGCTTTGGTGATTTCGTGACCAAGGCGGGACGCAACACACCCTACTTTTTCAACGCCGGGCTTTTCTGCGATGGCGCGAGCGTTCGCCGGTTGGGCGAGTTCTACGCGCAGGCGCTGATCGCATCGGACGTCGTGTGCGACCAGCTCTACGGCCCCGCTTACAAGGGCATCACCCTTGCGGCGGCGACGGCCATCGCCCTTGCCGCGAGCGGTCACAATTTGCCGTTCAGTTTCAATCGAAAGGAAGCGAAGGATCACGGAGAAGGCGGACACATCATCGGAGCGCCGCTTGCGGGCCGCGTGATGATCGTCGACGACGTCATCACGGCGGGAACCTCGGTGCGCGAATCCGTCGCGACGATCCGCGCCAACGGCGCTGCGCCGGCCGGCGTGCTGATCGCGCTGGATCGGATGGAGCGCGGCCAGGGCGAAAAATCCGCGGTGCAGGAAGTGCGCGAGTCTTTCGGCATACCGGTGGTGGCGATCGCCACACTCGACGACCTGATGGCGTTCATCGCAACGCGCAGCGATCTCGCGGCGCTCGCGCCACGCGTGGCCGCCTACCGCGCCCAGTACGGCTCACCTCCCTAACCCACGATCACACCCCATGACCGAGCAAGCGCATTCGATTCCCTTCGGCCTTTCGCAGCGCTGGCTTTGCGCCGCGGTCGGTTGCGCGCTCCTCGTCTTCGCCGCGCAGCACGCGCACGCGGCGCTCTACAAGTGGACCGACGAGCGCGGCGTCGTGCACTACAGCGATCAACTGCCGCCCGATGCCGTCAATCGGGCGAGCTACGAGCTCAACCGGCAGGGGCAGACGGTGAAGAAGACCGAGCAGACGCGCCCGGTCGTGCAGCACATGCCGAAAAACGACACCGAGGAGCAGAAGCTTCGCGAAGCGCAGCGCGAGCAGATGCTGGCGTTGCGGCGGGACAAGGCGTTGATCGAATCGTATGCGAACGAAAACGAGATCGACCTCGCCAAGTCACGCGCAGTCGGGACGATCGACGGCCAGGTCCAATCGGCCGAAGGCCTCGTCGCACAGATGACGAAGCGGCGCGCCGAGCTGGTGAGCCAGGAGGCGACGTACGCGCCGCGACCGGTGCCGGGCGGCATCAAGCGCGAGATCGAGACGATCGACGCGGAACTCGGCCGCCAGAAGGACTACATCGAGGCGAAGAAGAAGGAATCGGCGTCGATCGCCGCACGTTACGACGCCGACAAGCAGCGCTTCCGCGAGCTGACCGCGCCTTCACCGAGCGGCGCGGTCGTCACCAGCGACGAGCCCCGGCTCGCCGGTGGCCAGCGTCCCGCGCTGAAGCTCACCTCCACGCGTTAGGGGTCCACGCCACCTCGGGGTCCACGCCACCTCTGACACGTGTCAGAGGTGAGCGTCTCACCGCCAGCGGCGTCGCGATTCAACGGCTCACCTCTGACACGTGTCAGAGGTGGTCTTCAACGCGGGTCCAGAGGTGGCCTTCAACGCGGGTCCGATCCCTCGCCCGAGGTCGTCGGGTGAGATGTCCATTTGCAGCGGAATGCGATAATCGCGAGTTTCGCTCGAAACTTTTCGCGGTCGCGTTCCCATGGCTCAGTACGTTTACACGATGAATCGTGTGGGCAAGCTCGTTCCGCCCAAGCGCGTCATCCTGAAGGACATCTCGCTCTCGTTTTTCCCCGGCGCCAAGATCGGCGTGCTCGGCCTGAACGGCGCCGGCAAATCGAGCCTGCTTCGCATCATGGCGGGCGAGGACAAGGAGTACGAAGGCGAAGCGACGCCGATGCCCGATCTTCGCATCGGGTATCTGCCGCAGGAACCGCGGCTCGATCCGAACGCGACGGTGCGCAGCATCGTCGAGGAAGGGATGGGCGAAGTGCTGGGCGCGAAGGCGCGCCTCGACGAGGTGTACGCGGCGTACGCCGAGCCCGACGCCGATTTCGATGCGCTGGCCGCCGAGCAGGCGCGGCTCGAGGCGATCATCGCGAGCGCCGGCGCCGACGCGGGCGTGCAGATGGAGATCGCCGCCGACGCGCTGCGGCTGCCGCCGTGGGACGCCAAGATCGGACAGCTGTCGGGCGGTGAAAAGCGCCGCGTCGCGTTGTGCCGGTTATTGCTGTCGAAGCCCGACATGCTGCTGCTCGACGAGCCGACCAATCACCTCGACGCGGAAAGCGTCGAGTGGCTCGAGCAGTTCCTCGCAAAATTCCCGGGTACGGTCATCGCCGTCACGCACGATCGCTACTTTCTCGACAACGCCGCCGAATGGATCCTCGAGCTCGACCGCGGCTACGGCATTCCGTGGAAAGGCAACTACACGTCGTGGCTCGGGCAGAAGGAGGAACGTCTCACGCGCGAAGCGAAGCAGGAAGCGGCGCGGCTCAAGGCCGTGCAGCGCGAGCTCGAGTGGGTACGCGCGAATCCGAAAGGCCGGCGCGCCAAGGCGAAGGCGCGCATCACGCGCTTCGAGGAGCTCTCGTCGTACGAGTACCAGAAGCGCAACGAGACGCAGGAGATCTTCATTCCGGTCGCCGAGCGGCTCGGCAACGAAGTGCTCGAGTTCCGCAACGTGAGCAAGGGCTTCGGCGATCGGCTGCTGATCGACGACCTCTCGTTCAAGGTCCCGCCCGGCGCGATCGTCGGCGTCATCGGCCCGAACGGGGCCGGCAAGACGACCCTGTTCCGGCTCGTCACCGGCCGCGAGAAGCCGGATGCCGGTGAAGTCATCGTCGGTCACACCGTCCAGCTCGCCGTCGTCGACCAGACGCGCGAGGCCCTGCCGAACGACAAGACGGCGTGGGAGGCGATTTCCGGCGGGCAGGACATCCTCACCGTGGGCAAGTTCGAGATGCCGTCGCGGGCGTACCTCGGCCGCTTCAACTTCAAGGGCGGCGACCAGCAGAAGAACGTCGGGCAGCTGTCCGGCGGCGAACGCGGGCGGCTGCACCTCGCGGCGACGCTGCTCAAGGGCGGCAACGTGCTCTTGCTCGACGAGCCCTCCAACGACCTCGACGTCGAGACGCTGCGCGCGCTCGAGGAGGCGCTCTCCGAGTTCGCCGGCAGCGCGCTCGTGATCTCGCACGACCGCTGGTTCCTCGACCGGATCGCCACGCACATCCTCGCCGCCGAGGACGATTCGAAGTGGGTGTTCTTCGAGGGGAATTACCAGGAGTACGAGGCGGACAAGAAGAAGCGGCTGGGCGAGGAGGGGGCGAAGCCGCACCGGCCGCGGTACAAGCCGTTGATGCATTGACTGCAGGGGCGAGGATTCAGGGGTCAGGGGCACAGCGCGTTTTGTTGCGCCGTGCAGAATGCGGAAAGACGTATGCATCGGGGGACGGGTGCCTGACCTGGTCCCTGGATCCTGACCTCTCGCGTCGCGGCATGGAACCGACCCCGCCCGCGCCGGTCGGTGCCAAGACGGACAACAACATCAAGGAGGTCGGCAATGATCAAGTGGGCCATCATCTTCTTCGTGATCTCCCTCATTGCCGGCTTCTTCGGCTTCACGGGGGTGGCGTCGGGCGCGAGGACCATCGCCAAGGTCCTGTTCTTCATCGCGCTGATCATCTTCCTGATCGTGCTGATCTTCGGCGTAATCCTCGGCACGCTCGTTTTCTAGGCCGCTGAAGCGGTAACGCACGACACCTGCGGCCGCGACCCGGCCCGAGGACGCGTCACATCGTGCTCGTCGCGCCGCCTTGTGCGGACGGCATCCACAGCACCCTGAGCGTCGCGTCGGCGAGACCGCTCTGCTGAAAGCCGAGCTCGCGCGACGCGGCGCGCGACACGTCGGCGACGCGGCCGGGACGAAACGGACCGCGATCGTTGACGCGCAGCGCGACGCTGCGACCGTTGTCGTCGTTGACCACGAGGACGATCGTCCCGAGCGGCAGCGAGCGGTGCGCCATCGTCATGGCGCGCGGGTCGAAGCGCTCGCCGCTCGCGGTGCGGCGCCCGGCGAAATCGCGGCCGTACCACGAGATCTTGCCGTGCTGGACGCGCTTCACCGCGACATCCGTCCTCACGTGGGAAAACGGTTCGAGCGCCTGCGCGTACGTGGACGCGGCGAGCGCCAGAATCGTGGATGCGACGAGTGTCGTGAGCTTGCGTACGCGCATTCCTTGCGGTCGGAGAAGAAGGGCCGATCCCCGGTGGAAAACGATGTTCCGCCGAGGGTCCTCCGCCGCGCGGCTCGTTCATACCGGACGAGCGCGCGAGATGCGGTGGTTTTCCGTCCGACGTCGGGAAATCCCGACGCGCCGCCGTGCGCACGAGAAGCAGGGTCAGACCCCGGGTCTGACCCGGGTGACCCTGCATTTGAGTCGCCTTAGCGGGCGAGAAGGCGACGCAGGATCTCGTGGACCTGCGTCGGATTGGCCTTGCCTTTCGACGCCTTCATCACCTGCCCGACGAGCGCGTTGAGCGCCTTTTCTTTCCCCGCGCGATACTCGTCGGCCATCGACGCGTGCTTCGTCAGCACGTCGCGCACCAGCGCTTCGATCTGCGACGCATCGGAGATCTGTCGCAGGCCGCGGCTCGCAATGATCGCGTCGGCCGCGTCGTCGCCGGCGGCTTCGCCGCGCCACATCGCGTCGAAGACTTCCTTGCCGAGCTTGCCTGAGATCGTCCGATCGGCGATGCGGCGCAGCAATCCGGCGAGCGCTCCCGGCTGGACCGGCGCGAGGGCAAGCGACGCCTCGTCACGATTGCGCGCCGCACTGAACTCGCCGAGCACCCAGTTCGCGGCGAGCTTGAACGCCGCCGCGTCGCGTGCGTCGAGTGCGCGCGCAACGGCTTCGTAGTAGTCGACGAGGTCGCGCGACGCGGTCAGCTGCTCGGCGTCGTACGCGGTGATGCCATGTTCGGCAACGAGCCGCTCGCGCATCGCGTCCGGCAACTCGGGCATCGCTTCGCGCACGCGCTCGATCCACGCGTCGTCGATCGCGAGCGGAGGCAGATCCGGATCGGGGAAGTAGCGGTAATCCTGCGCGTCTTCCTTGCTGCGCATCGATCGCGTCTCATTGCGCTCGGCATCGTAGAGCCGCGTCTCCTGCTCGACGCGGCCACCGTCCTCGATCAATTCGATCTGTCGCCGCGCCTCGTACTCGATCGCCTGCGCGAGAAAGCGAAAGCTGTTCAGGTTCTTGATCTCGCAACGCGTGCCGAGCGGCTCGCCGGGCCTTCGGACGGAGACATTGGCGTCGCAGCGGAAGTTGCCTTCCTGCATGTTGCCGTCGCAAATGCCGATCCACGTGACGAGCGTGTGCAACGTCTTCGCGTACGCGACCGCCTCGGCGGCGCTTCGCATGTCGGGCTCGGAGACGATTTCGAGCAGCGGCGTACCCGCGCGGTTGAGGTCGATGCCGGACACGTCGCCGAGCTCGGGCGGCAGTCCCTCGTGCAGCGATTTGCCCGCGTCCTCCTCGAGGTGCGCGCGCACGAGCCGCACGCGCTTCACGCCGTCCTCGGTTGCGATCGCGACGTTGCCGCCCTGCACGACGGGAATCTCGAACTGCGAGATCTGATAGCCCTTCGGCAGATCGGGATAGAAGTAGTTCTTGCGCGCGAACACGCTGCGCCGGTTGATCGTGGCGCCGACCGCGAGGCCGAAGCGGATCGCGCGCTCGACGGCACCCCGGTTCAGCACGGGCAGCACGCCCGGCAGCGCGATGTCGACCGCCGACGCCTGCGTGTTCGGTGCCGCGCCGAACCCGGTCGACGCACCGGAAAAAATCTTCGACGCGGTCGACAGCTGCGTGTGCGTCTCGAGGCCGATGACGATTTCGAAGTTCATGACGTCGATCGCGTCCCCTCACCCGCCTCGCGTTCGCTCGGCTCCCTCTCGCCATGAGGGGGAGAAGGATGGGTCGCGCACATTCGGGCTTCCTCACCCCGCATGCGGGGCGAGGGGCGGCGCAGATGCCAATCCGTCGCCTGCTGGAACCGGTGCGCGACGTTCAGCATGCGCGCCTCGTCGAAGTAGCTCGCCTGCAGTTGCAGACCGATCGGAAGTCCCTGCCGCGATTGCCCGCAGGGGATCGACATCGCCGGCATGCCCGTGAGGTTCGCCGCGATCGTGAAGATGTCGTTCAGGTACATCTGCACCGGATCGTCGGTCTTCGCGCCGATCGTGAACGCGCACGTCGGGGCCGTCGGCCCGGCGATCACGTCGCATTGCGTGAACGCGCGCACGAAATCGTCGGCGATCAGCCGCCGCACCTGCTGCGCTTTCAGGTAATACGCGTCGTAGTAACCGTGCGAC
>DASTIY010000121.1:0-2386 GCA_035717085.1 Casimicrobiaceae bacterium
TCTGCACGGTCGTGACGACGCTTTCGAGCGCGGCTGCCGCTTCATCGACTCCGCGCTCGGCGATCAATGTATCCGTTCCCGTGTATTTGATGAACGCGATCGCGACCGGCCGATGCTCGGAACCGGCGCCGCCGGCAAGCACTTGCGCTCGGATAGCGGCCGACAGGCATTGCGCGAGCGTTTCGGTCGCCAACTTCGGTCGCGGGACGAACGGGAGTTTGTCTGCATGCTCCGGTGCTTCGTGCAGCAGCCTGTGATCGCTTCCAACGAAGTCGCCGAGGCAATGCGTCGGCAGCTTCGCCGCAGCGTCGAGCGTGAGAAGAATCTGATCGGCTTCCGCCGTCGCCTCGCTCGCCGCGAGCTTGCTCCAACCGAGACCGACGGGCAGCAGCTCGCGATGGCGTTCGCCGACCGCGAAAAACTCGAAGCGCCCCGCGTGCACGCCTTGCGAAATGCGCAGCGTCACGGTGACATCGGGAAACTCGATCGCGCCGATGTCGCGCAACGCGTTGCGCATCATCGCTGCCGAGCCGCAGGCGCGTTCGACGGCATCGCCGCCGTCGAACCACAGCAGCAGCGCATCGCCGCCGAACTTGAGCAGGCTTCCACCGCGCTCGTACGCGATGCCGAGGAGCGAGTCGAACACGCGCTCGATCGTCTCGGTGATCTGCTCGGCGCCTTCGCGGCCCTTTTGTGCGAGCGCCTCGGAAAGCTTCGTGAAGCCCGACACGTCCGCGAACACCGCGGCGCCCTCGGCGGTCCACGCGTGACGATGCGGGTCGTCGACGAGATGCTGCTGCAGCACGCGCGGCACGTAGAGGGCAGCGCGCTCGGGGCGACCGAAGTCCTGCAGCAACTGCTCGCGCTGCACCAGGTCTTCGGCGACGATCGTGGACATACGAGTGCATACTGTACTGAACCCCGACCGGGCGGGGCAACGCGGATTTTCTTGAATGGCCGAACGAAATACGACGGATGGTGAGTGGCGCGCGCTGACCGACGCCGCGAAAGCCGCCGGCGCGAACGCGCATTGCCCCTACAGCCGGTTTTCAGTGGGCGCGGCCGTGCTTGCGTTCGACGGGTCGATCGCAGCAGGCTGTAACGTCGAGAATGCGTCGTTCGGACTCACGATCTGCGCGGAGCGCAACGCCATCTTTCGGGCGGTGGCCGACGGTGCGAAGGCGATCGTGGCTCTGGCGCTCTACACCCCGACGCCGAAGCCCGTCACGCCGTGCGGTGCCTGTCTGCAGGTCATTGCCGAGTTCGGACGGGACGCGAGGATTCGTTGCGTATGCGCGAGCGGGGAGTACGACGAGTACGCGTTCGGCGACCTCATGCCGCACGGGTTCGCGCTGCCGGCGGAGTAGGTAATCGGTATCAGAGGAGCCATTCGCGCAACTACGCGCGAATGTCACCTCCGACACCGATTACGCGCGGGTTTGCGCTGCCGGCGGAGTAAGGCGAGCAGGAATCGGTATCAGAGGCGTAATTCGCGCGCAGATCGCGCGAATTACGCCTCCGACACCGATTCCCGTGCGAATGGCACCTCCGACACCGATTACAGGTTCGGCGCGAGGCGGCGCCGCGCTTCGTCGAGCGACAAGCCCGAACGCTGCGCGAAATCGGCGAGCTGGTCCTCGCCGATCTTGCCGACCGCGAAGTAGCGCGCTTGCGGGTGCGCCAGATAGAACCCGGCGACGGAAGCCGCCGGCAGCATCGCAAAGTTTTCCGTGACTTCCATGCCGGCGTCCCCGGCGCAGAGCAGCGCAAAGAGCTCCGCCTTCACAGCATGATCCGGACATGCCGGGTACCCGGGTGCGGGCCGAATCCCCCGATACTTCTCATGGATGAGTGCGTCGTTATCGAGCGCCTCGTCGGCGGCGTATCCCCACAGCTCCATGCGCACCTTGCGGTGCAGCCATTCGGCGAACGCTTCGGCGAGGCGATCGCCGAGCGACTTCAGCATCAGCGCGGAATAGTCGTCGTTGGCAGTCTTGAACGCCGCAACGCGCGCCTCGACCTCGCCGCCGGTGGTCACCGCGAACGCGCCCGCGTAATCGCGCCGGCCGCTCGCGACGGGCGCGACGAAATCCGCGAGCGAATAGTTGGGCTTGCCCGACGGCCGCTCGTTCTGCTGACGGAGGTTGCGCCACGTCAATGCGGGCGAGCTGCGTGTCTCGTCGCCATAGAGCACGATGTCGTCGCCGACCGCGGCCGCCGGCCAGAAGCCGACGACGCCATGCGCCGACAACCAGTGCTCGTCGATGATCTGCGCGAGCATGGCGCGGCCCTCGGCGAGGAGATTGCGCGCCGCCTCGCCGACGACGGGATCGTCGAGGATCGCGGGGAACGCTCCCGACAACTCCCACGCCTGGAAGAACGGGCC
>DASTIY010000122.1:0-2496 GCA_035717085.1 Casimicrobiaceae bacterium
GAATGGAAGCTCGACGGCGCGCGCGTCCAGGTGCACCGGCGCGGCGACGACGTGCGCGTGTTCACGCGCAATCGCAACGATGTCACCGCGTCGGCACCCGAGATCGTCGAGGCGGTCGGCGCGACGAACGCGCACGCGCTGATCCTCGACGGCGAGGCGATCGCGCTCCACGCGAGCGGCGCGCCCGAGCCGTTCCAGGTGACGATGCGGCGCTTCGGGCGAACGCAGGACGTCGCGCAGATGCAGGGCGCGCTGCCGCTCTCGGTGTTCTTTTTCGATTGCCTGCGGATCGACGATCGTGTCCTGACCGGCCAGCCGGCGCGCGAGCGTTTCGCCGCCATGAACGACGTGTTGCCGCCGTCGCTTTGCATGCCGCGGATCGTCACCGCCGACGAGGCCGAGGCGACCGCGTTCTACGACGACGCGCTGCGCCGGGGCCACGAGGGCGTGATGGCCAAGGCGCTCGACGCGCCGTACGAAGCGGGCAGGCGCGCGCCGACGTGGCTCAAGGTCAAGCGGCTGCATACGCTCGACCTCGTCGTGCTTGGGGCGGAGTGGGGACACGGGCGACGGCGCGGTTTCCTGTCGAACCTGCATCTGGGTGCGCGCGACGACGCCGGCGACTACACGATGCTCGGCAAGACGTTCAAGGGGATGACCGACGAGATGCTCGCGTGGCAGACGAATGCGCTGCAGGCGCTCGCCACGTCGCGCGACGACGGCGTCGTGTTCGTGCGTCCGGAGCTCGTCGTCGAGATCGCGTTCAACGACCTGCAAGCGAGCCCGCGCTATCCCGGCGGCCTCGCGCTACGCTTCGCGCGCGTCAAGCGCTACCGCCCGGACAAGCGCGCCGAAGACGCGGACACGATGGACAGGGTGCGCGCGATCTACGAGGGGCAGCTCGCGCGAGGAAATTAGGTGACTCTGGGGTCAGTCCCAGCGATCGTCGCGCACCTGCACCCTGCCGTCGACGACGCGCACCGGAAAGGTCGGCACGTCCTCGTACGCGGGCGGCGCGAGCACCTCGCCGGTGGGAATCGAGAAACGCGCGCCGTGGCGCGGGCACACGATGACGTCGCCTTCGACCGGACCGCCGGTGAGGATTCCGCCGTCGTGCGTGCACACGTTCTCGATCGCGTAGTACGTGCCGTCGAGATTGAACACCGCGATGTCGGTGCCGTCCGCGTCGATCGTGCGGAAGCTGCCCGGCGGGAAATCGTCGGCGCGATCGACGTCGACCCAGTCGGACATGTCACGCCCCGTTCACAGGCCCTAGAGCAGGCCGAGCTGGAGCTTCGTCTCCTCGGAGAGGCGATCCATCGTCCACGGCGGATCCCAGACGAGCTCGACGCGCACTTCCTCGACGCCCGGCACTTCGTAGATCCGCTGCTCGACCGTCTGCGGAAACGTTGCCGCGACCGGGCAGCCGGGCGTCGTCAGCGTCATCTGCAGATCGACGCGGCCTTCGCCATCGATGTCGAGCGCGTAGATGAGCCCGAGGTCGTAGATGTTGACCGGGATCTCCGGGTCGTAGATCGTGCGCAGCGCCGTGATCACGTTGTCGCGCAGCACCGCAGCGCCCGCAGGCGTCGACGGCGAGAAGGCGCCGGCTTCTGCAGTGCTTTGATGGGCCGGCGTTTCGGGCTGCCCGACGGGCGGCGCGTCGCTGCGCTGCTCCGTGGCGTCGTCGTGCTTCGCACCGCGCGTCCAGAAGGCGTTCATGATGTTCATTCCGTCGAGACAGGGTTTTCCTGCGCGCGCAGCGCCGCCTGCAGCGTATGCCAGGCGAGCGTCGCGCATTTGACGCGCGCCGGGAATTCGCGCACGCCGCGCAACGCGTCGAGCTTGCCGAGCGAAGGCGTCGACGCATCGGGCGCCGAGGTGACCATGTCGTGGAAGCCGTGGAAGAGCTTCTCGACGTCGTCGATGCGCCGTCCCTTCAGCGTTTCGGTCATCATCGACGCCGACGCGGTCGCGATCGCGCAGCCCGAGCCTTCGAAAGTCACGTCCTCGATGATGCCGTCCTCGACCTTCAGGTAGATCGTCACCTTGTCGCCGCAGAGCGGATTGTGACCCTGCGCGTGATGGTTCGCCTTGGTGAGCGTGCGATTGTTCCGCGGCCGCTTGTAGTGGTCGAAGATGACCTCCTGATAGAGGTCACGCAGGTCTGTCGTCATGGCATGCATTTCCTCCGAGCTTTAGGCTTCGGGGCCGAATCCGGGCGGCGGCTTTTGCGGCTCATCCAAACATCCTCTGCACCCGCTCGATGCCCGAAGCGAGCGCGTCGATCTCGTCGAACGTGTTGTACAGCGCGAACGACGCTCGCGCAGTGCCCGAAATGCCGAAGCGCTCCATCACCGGCATCGCGCAGTGGTGCCCCGCGCGCACCGCGATGCCCTCGTTGTCGAGGATCGTGCCGACGTCGTGTGCGTGCACGCCCTCGAGCGTGAACGACACGATCGCCGCCTTGTGGGGCGCCGTGCCGACGATGCGCAG
>DASTIY010000123.1:0-4909 GCA_035717085.1 Casimicrobiaceae bacterium
TTTGGACTCGGACACAGCGATACGGCGATCGGGTTGCAGGACGAGGCCGGCGTCGCGCTGGCCGCGATCCGAGGCCTGCACCGAATGATCGAAGCGAAGGACGCGAAGATCGACGCGCTCGAGCGGCGGCTCGATGCGCAACAACGCACGCTGGACGAACAGCAGCGACTGATGGACGTGCAGCAGCGCGCGATGGCGGGCCTGCAAACGATGATCCAACGAATATCGGCGCAGGTCGCCTCCCCGCATGTCGCCGCCGCGCCGGACGCCCAATAGGCTCCGGACGCGAGGTACGCTGAATGCTTCCTTTCTGCGCTACACTCGCCGACCGGCGCGGGGGCGTCCCCGCACTTTCGAGGGATCGGGAGCAAAACCATGAGGATTTCGAAGCTTCTGCGCGGCGTGCTGCCCGCGCTGCTGTTCGCGTTGCCGCTCGTCGCGAAGGCGCAGGGTGAGCTGGTCGTCTACTGCACGGTGCAGGAGGAGTGGTGCCGGCCGATGGTGGCGGCGTTCGAGAAGAAGTTCGGCATCAAGGTGCTGATGACGCGCAAGAGCGCGGGCGAGTTCTACGCGCAGATCAAGGCCGAGGCGGCGAACCCGCGCGGTGACATCTGGTGGGGCGGCACGGGCGATCCGCATCTGCAGGCGGCCGAGGAAGGCCTCACCGAGCCGTACAAGTCGCCGATGCTCGCGCAGTTGAACGACTGGGCGGTGCGCCAGGCCGAGCAATCGCACTACCGAACGGTGGGCATCTACATGGGCGCGCTCGGCTACAGCTACAACACCGAGCAGCTCAAGAAGCGCAACCTGCCCGAGCCGAAGTGCTGGTCCGATCTCCTGAATCCCGCGTTCAAGGACGAGATCCAGGTCGCGAATCCGAATTCGTCAGGCACGTCGTACACGATGCTCGCCACGCTCGTGCAGATCATGGGCGAGGACAAGGCGTTCGACTACCTGAAGAAGCTGCACAAGAACGTCAACCAATACACGAAGTCCGGCGCTGCGCCCGCGCGCGCCGTCGCGACGGGCGAAAGCCTGATCGGCATCACGTTCCAGCACGACGCCGTCGTGCAGGCGGTGAACGGCGCGCCGGTCAAGATCGTGTCGCCGTGCGAAGGCACCGGCTACGAGATCGGCAGCCAGAGCATCATCAAGGGCGCGAAGAACATGGAGAACGCCAAGAAGTGGTACGACTGGGCGCTGACGCCGGAAGCGCAGGAGATCGGCGCGAAGGCGAAGGTGTCGTACCAGGCGCCGTCGAACAAGAACGCGCCGATGCCCGAGCACGCGCCGAAGTTCGCCGAGATCAAGCTCATCAACTACGACACGGCGAAGTACGGCTCGTCGGCGGAGCGCACGCGACTTCTGCAGAAGTGGGATAAGGAAGTCTCGACGCTGCCGAAGTAACGGCGTGACGGCGGTGTCGGACACGTGCCGGACACGTGTCTGACACGTGTCGGACACCATGGCGACCCCCATCACTGCGGCGCGCCTGCCGGCACCTCGTAGCGGCACCGCGCCGCGTGATATTTCGACGCCGCTCGCCGCGGCCATCGCGCTCGCCGCGCTCGCGCTGTTGCCGTGGGCGATGGAGGGCGGTGCGAGCGCGCTCGGCCTGATCGCAGGACAGGGTGCGGCGAAGTGGCCGCGGTACGCGACGGTCGCGTCGCTCGTCCCCGTCGTCATCGCGACGCTCGTCGCGCTCGTCGCGTCGTGGCTCGGCCTGGCGCGCATCACCGCGGCTGCCGCCGGCATCGGCCTCGCATGGGCGTTCGCGCAGGGCTTCCACGCCGGCACGAGCGGCCCCGCATTCGGCGTGGGCGCGACGGTCGCGCTGACGGCGCTCACCGTCTGCCTCGCACGCGCGCTCGGCCGGCTCGGACTCTTCGCCGGCAACGCGACGATCGCCACCATCGTCGTCACGATCGGCGTGCTGCTGCTGCTCTTCATCTTCTATCCGATCGGCAGCGCGCTCGTCGCGGCATTCCTGGACGCGAAAGGCAACTTCGCGCCGCAACTCGTCGGCGAGCGGCTGCTGACCGCCGATATCTGGGGACTCGGCTGCTTCGGCGGCGGCACCCGCTGCGGCGTGGCGATCAACTCGGCGCTGCTGGCGACGATCGTCGGCGTGCTGTCGACGCTGCTCGGCCTCGCGCTCGCGCTCGTCGTGCAGCGCGGCGGCGCGCGTTACGCGGGCGTCATGAAGATGATGTCGGTACTGCCGGTGATCACGCCGCCGTTCGTCGTCGCGCTCGCGCTCGTCGTGCTGTTCGGGCGCACCGGCCTCATCACCAGCTGGCTCGAAGTGATCGGCATCCCGCGCTCGCGCTGGATCTACGGATTGCCGGGCGTCGCGATCGCGCAGCTCATCACGTTCACGCCGATCTCGTTCATGCTGCTGCACGGCGCGCTGCACGCGATCAGCCCGGCGCTCGAGGAAGCGGCACAGACGTTACGCGCGTCGCGCGCGCGCGTGTTCGGCACGGTGACGTGGCCGCTGCTGCGCCCCGCGCTCGCCAACGCGTTCCTGCTCGCCGCGGTCGAGTCGCTCGCCGACTTCGGCAATCCGATCGTGCTGGCCGGCAACTTCGAAGTGCTGTCGACGAAGATCTTCTTCGCGGTCGCGGGTGCGCAATACGACGCCGGGCGCGCGGCGGTGCTCGCGATCGTGCTCCTCGCGCTGACGCTGCTCGCGTTCTTCCTGCAGCAGCGCTGGATCGGCCGCGCGTCGTACGTCACCGTGACCGGCAAGGGCGACGGCGGCGCACCGGCGCAACTGCCGCGCAGGCTGTGGATCGCGTGCTTCGGCATCGCCGCCTTCTTCATCGCGTTCACGCTGATGTGCTATGCGGTGATCGCGACCGGCGGCTTCGTGCGCGACATCGGCCGCGGCGACATGACGCCGTCGTTCCGGCATTTCCTCGACGGTTTCCGCATCGAGGGCACCGCGCACGGGCTCTTCTTCAGCGGCTCGGCGTGGGACAGCTTCTTCACGACGATCGAAGTGGCGCTCGTTTCGGCACCGTTGACCGCCATTGTCGGTTTGCTGTCGGCGTACGTCATCACGCGGCACCGCTTCGCCGGGCGGCGTGCGTTCGAGTTCCTGACGCTGGTGAGCTTCGCGGTGCCGGGCACGGTCATCGGCGTGTCGTACATCGTCGCGTTCAACGTCGCGCCGCTCGAATTGACGGGCGGCATGGCGATCCTCGTGCTGTGCTTCGTGTTCCGCAACATGCCCGTCGGCGTGCGCTCGGGCGTCGCCGCGCTCGCGCAGGTCGACAAGACGCTCGACGAGGCGTCGTCGACGCTTCGCGCGTCGACGTGGCGCACGCTGACGCACATCGTCATGCCGCTACTGCGCTCGGCGATCCTCGTGACGATGGTGTTCAGCTTCACGCGCGCGATGACGGCGGTGAGCGCGGTCATCTTCCTCGCGACGGCAAAATACAACCTGTCGACGGTCTACATCATCAACCGCGTCGAGGCGGGCGAATACCCGCTCGCGATCGTCTATTCGACGGTGCTGATGCTCTTCATGCTCGCCGTGCTCCTCGTCATGCAGAAGGTGATCGGGGAAGCGCGGCTCGGGCGGCGTGCAGCCGGCGTCGTCGTTGCGGCACAATGACGCTACGGAACTTCGGAACGGCAAACGCCATGGCGGTCATCAACGGCAAGGGCGCGGGGGGCGTGGTGTTCGACCGCGTCACGAAACGCTACAACGACGTCACCGCGGTCGACGACGTCTCGTTCGACGTGCGTCCCGGCGAACTCGTCACGCTGCTCGGGCCGTCGGGCTGTGGCAAGACGACGACGCTGCGCATGGTCGCCGGCCTCGAGCCGGTGACGAGCGGGCGCATTCACATCGGTGGCGTCGACGTGACCGACCGCGCGGCGAACGAGCGCGACGTGAGCATGGTGTTCCAGTCGTACGCGCTGTTCCCGCACATGAACGTGCTCGACAACGTCTGCTATGGGCCGTTGTCGTCGGGCATGGGCAAGCCGAAGGCGCGCGAGCTCGCGCACGCGAAGCTCGCGATGCTGGGCCTCGCGGGCCTCGAACAGCGTTTGCCGTCGGAATTGTCGGGTGGTCAGCAGCAGCGCGTGGCGGTCGCGCGCTCGCTCGTGCTCGAGCCGGCGGTGCTGCTCTTCGACGAGCCGCTGTCGAACCTCGACGCGAAGCTGCGCCGCCGCGTGCGCCAGGAGATCCGCGAGCTGCAGCAGTCGCTCGACCTCACGGTGATCTACGTCACGCACGACCAGGAGGAGGCGCTCGCGGTGTCCGACCAGGTGATCGTGATGGATCGTGGCGTGATCGCGCAGCAGGGAAGCCCCGCCGAGCTCTACGATTCGCCGCGCAGCCGCTTCCTCGCGGACTTCATCGGCGACGCGAATCTCGTCACCGGCGAGCTCATCCACGACGCGAGCGGGCAGGTGTTCCGCGCCAACGACGTGAGCGTGCCGGTCCGCGCCGACGGCGTGCCGGCGGGGCCGGCGACGCTCGCGGTGCGTCCGCATCGCCTGATCCTCACGCCCGCCGGCGCGGGATTGCTCCCCGCCGAATGCCGGCGCGCTGCGTATCTTGGCAGCCGCGTCGAATACGTGCTCGGTACGCCGTGGGGTGATCTGCTCGTGTTCGACGCGGGCGTCAACTCGCCGCTCGCGCGCGGCGAGAGCGCCGGCGTCGAGTTTCGCCCCGAGGACGCGATCGTTCTGGCCGGCCACGCGTGACACCTCTGACACTCCTCTGACACTCCTCTGACACTCCTCTGACACTCCTCTGACACTCCTCTGACACGTGTCAGAGGAGTGTCAGAGGTGTCGTGTAAGAGGAGTGCCAGAGGTGTCGGAGGAACGTGGTAGTTTTGACGTTCCTCCGACCCCGAACGGCTGTGTTTCCTCCGACCCCATG
>DASTIY010000124.1:0-2160 GCA_035717085.1 Casimicrobiaceae bacterium
ATGACCGTCGAGAAGCTCACCCAACTGCCCGCGGCCGCGCGCCGCTTCCTCTCCGTGACCGAACGCTCGCGCGTCGTGCTCGTTCCCGTCGACGAGGTGATCTACCTCAAGGCCGAGCTCAAGTACATCACGATCCGCACGGCGCAGCGCGAATACCTGCTGGAGGAATCGCTGACGCGTCTCGAACAGGAATTCGGTTCGCGTTTCGTCCGCGTGCACCGCAACTGCCTGGTGGCACGCGACTTCATCCGCGGCTTCGAGCGACGGTCGAACGACGACGGCGACGCGCACTGGGAAGTGCTGATGCACGGCATCGACGAGTCGCTGCCCGTGTCGCGGCGCCAGCAGTACATCGTGCGCGAGATCGGCCGCGAGGCGATCAACGGCGCGGCGGCGTAGCCACGCGCGCGGGCTTGCATCCCGTTTCTCTCGAACCCGACTTTTCGCGCAACAAACGCAGGGTCCGCCCCCGCTTTCCCTGTCGCCGGCACTCGACTTTCGGTGCGCCGGCGTGGGAAAGTGGCGTCTGACCCAATGCCAGCGTCCTGATGCGCACCCTGATCTGCGGCTCGCTCGCTTTCGACACGATCATGGTGTTCCGTGATCGCTTTTCGCGGCACATCCTGCCGGAGCAGACGCACATGCTGTCGGTGTCGTTTCAGGTCGCCGACATGCGCCGCGAATGGGGCGGCTGCGCGGGCAACATCGGCTACAACCTGCACGCGCTCGGCGGTGAAGCGGTGATTATGGGAACGCTCGGTCGCGACGGCGAGACGTATCGCCAGCGGCTCTCCGAGCTCGGCATCGCGCAGGACGGCGTGCGCGTCATCGACGACCTGTACACGGCACAGGCGTTCATCATCACCGACCTCGACGACAACCAGATCACTGCGTTCCACGCCGGCGCGATGAACGCGTCCGACCGCTGCAGGCCCGTCGATGTCGCGGACATCGGACTCGGCATCGTCGCGCCCGACGGAAAGGCCGGGATGCAGTCGCATGCGGACGACTTTCATGCGCGCAACATTCCATTCGTGTTCGATCCGGGACAGGGTCTGCCGCTCTTTTCGTCGGAGGAGCTCGCGACGCTGATCGAACAGGCGTCGTATCTCGCCGTGAACGACTACGAGGCGAAGCTCCTGGCGGAGCGCACGGGTCTGTCGATCGGCGACGTCGCCGAGCGCGTCGACGCGCTCGTGGTCACCCACGGCGGCGAAGGCTCGGTCATTCACGCCGGCGGTGAAACGTACCTGATCGCTCCGGTTCGCCCCGACGCACTCGTCGACCCCACCGGCTGCGGCGATGCGTACCGCGCGGGCCTCCTCTACGGAATCGCGGCCGGATGGGATTGGCAGAAGACCGGCCAGCTCGCGTCGCTGATGGGGTCGATCAAGATTGCGTCGCGCGGGGGCCAGAATCATGCGATCGACCGGGATATCGTTGCAAGCCGCTACCGCGAGGCCTTCGGCGAGTCCCTCTGGTAGCCGCCGCCGGCACCGCCGCCCGCGGCCGGCGCTGGGCCGCCTCGCGCGAATCGGACGGCTGACGCTGCACTTCCTGCGCGGCCTGCGGACGGTCGCGTACACGTTCCCGTCGCTCGACGCGCAGGCGCGCCGCGTGCGCATTCGCAAGTGGTCGCGCAAGCTCTTGCGCATCCTGCACGTCGAGTTGCGCGTGCAAGGCGAGCTGCTGCATCCGAACGTGCAGGTCGTCGCGAACCACGTGTCGTGGCTTGACATCTTCGCGCTGCACGCGATCGGGCCCGTGCGCTTCATCGCCAAATCGGAGATCGGCGATTGGCCGATGATCGGCCGCCTGGTGCGTGGAGTGGGCACGCTCTTCGTCGAGCGCGCGCGCCGGCGCGACACGCATCGCGTCAATCGTGAAGTGACCGACGCCCTCGCGGCGGGCGACATCGTCGCGGTCTTCCCCGAGGGGACCGTGACCGACGGCTCGAAGGTGCTTCCGTTCAAGGGCTCGCTGTTGCAGCCGATCATCGACGTCCGTGGCCGCATTCAGCCGGTCGCGATCGCGTATCGCGACGCCGGCGGCGAACGCTCACGCGCTGCGGTATACCAGGACGTGCACTTCCTCGGCTCGTTGTGGCGGATCGCCGGCGCGCGATCGCTCGTCGTCGAGCTCGTGGCGCTGCCGCCGCTC
>DASTIY010000125.1:0-3286 GCA_035717085.1 Casimicrobiaceae bacterium
GTGAAATTGGGACGGCGTCTTGGCGCGTTCACGCTGATCGAAACGATGATCGTCGTCGCGATCGTCGCCACGCTCGCCACCATCGCCGTGCCCGGGTACGCCGACTACGTGCGGCGAAGCCGCATCCTCGAAGCGGCGGCCCGACTCTCCGACGCGGCGGCGCGCATGCAGGAACATTTCCTCGACGAGCGCACGTTCGTCGACGCGAGCGGTGCCTGCGCGATCCCGCCGCCGGCGAGCGCGGCAGCCGATGCGTTCGCGTTGACGTGCACGGCGACGGGCGCCAGCTTCGTCTACACGGCCAGCGGCCGCGCCGACAAGGGCATGACCGCGTTTGCCTACGCTATCGACGAGACGGGCGCGCGCACCACGATCTCGGTACCGTCCGGCTGGGCGCGCAGCGCCGACTGCTGGACAACCCGCGCCGATGGAACGTGCGCATGAGCCCGAAGGGCCGTCCCGAGGGCGAATTAGCCCCGAAGCGCGAAGCGCGCAGGGTAGTCCAGTGAGCCCGAAGGGCCGTCCCGAGGGCGAATTAGCCCCGAAGCGCGAAGCGCGCAGGGTAGTCCAGTGAGCCCCATGAAGCACGTGCGGGGGGCCTTCCTGGTCGAGGCGCTCGTCGCCATCGTGATCTTCTCGCTCGCGCTGCTCGGGCTCGCGGCAGCGATTGTCGGCGCCCTTCGCCAGGCGGGTGCAGCGCAATGGCGCGGCGAGGCCGTCGACGCAGGTGCGTCGACGATCGCGCGCATGAGCGTCGAGAATCCGGCGACGCTCGCCGCGCGTTACGACGCGGTCGCCGAAGGTGATGGCTATCGCGCGCTCCTCGCGCGCGCCGTGCGCCTGCCCGGCGTATCGGCTTCGTCGAACCGCCCCGACGTCGCGATCGTCGACGACGCCGATCGTCGCCGCATCCTCGTCACGCTGTTTTGGCAACTGCCCGGCGATACGCGCATCCACCATGCGCGCGTCGGCACCGTGCTCCCTGCACCGTGAATCGACATCGAACCGTCGATCGGAAGCGACGCGCGCTTGGCGCCGGCATGACGGGAACGTCGCTCGTCGACGTGCTCGTGGGCATCGTCGTGGCGCTGCTCGCCATCGTCGTGGTGCATCGCGCGTTCGTCGCGCTCGACACGCTGCGTCGCCGTGCGGCCGACGCCTCCGACGCGCAGGTCGCCGCGATGTTCGCGCTCGACACGCTGGTGACGCAAATCGGCAATGCGGGCGCGGGGTGGTTCGCGGCCGCGCCCTGGCTCGACAGCTGCCCGGCGTCGGCCGATGTCGCGACGACGCTGCGCCCGGTGGCGGTGCTCATCGCCGACGGCGGCGCCCCCGATCGCCCCGATGCGATCACGACCCGTCAGGCCGTGGCACCGGTCGGGGCGATCGGCGCCGCGTTCGCTGCGGCCGCGCCGATAGGAACAGCGTTCGACGTCGAAGCGTCGAGTGGCTTCGATGTCGGCAACCGTGTCGTCGCGGTCAGCCGCACCGGCGCGTGCGCGCTTGCTGAAGTGACGTCGCGAACGTCGCCTGCACCCGGACTGTTACGTGTGGGGCATACGGCGGTTGCCACCGACTTTCCGGTGACGAGCGTGCTGCTGGATCTCGGACCCGCCGGATCGGCGTCGGCGCTTCGCTTCGACGTGTCGTCGGGCACGTTGCGCAGCACCGACATCGCCAATGGCGACGCGCCGGTCCCGCTCGCGGCGAACATCGTCAACCTTAAATTCCAGTACGGCGTCGACAGCGACGGCGACGGTGCCCTCGACACGTGGGTCTCCGCCGGCACGTCGGGGCCTTGGTCGACACCGACGCTGCTCGCGGCGCCGCGCACGACGCTCGCTCGCATTACGGCGGTACGCGTCGGGCTCATCGTGCGTAGCGACGCCCGCGATCCGCAGCTGCGGTCGCGCTACGAGTGGGTGCTGTTCGATTGCGAGCGTGAAGACAAATCGACATGCCCCGGACGGCTCGCCGGCAGCATCACGGCGACGAGCGCGGGCGCGTATCGGTATCGGACGGTCGAGACGATCGTGCCGTTGCCCAACGTCGCCTGGAATGCGCATGGATGACCGTCACGCAAGCCGTTGCGCGTCGCACGCACAACGCGGCGTCGTACTGATCATCGCGCTCGTCACGTCGATCGCGCTCGCCGGCGCTGCGCTCGCGCTCGTTCGCGCATCGTCGGCTGCCGCCACCGTCGGCGGCAACGTGCACGCCCGCCGGGCCGCGGCGCTCGCCGCCTCTGCGGCCGTCGAGCGGGCCGTCGTCGATTTGCTGCGCGACCATCGCATCGATCCCCGCGCCGATGACCTCCCGCACAACTACTTCGCGTCGCGGCAATCGGGCGAGAATGCGCGCGGCATTCCGCGCGTCTTGCAGGCGATCGCCGACTATCCGGCCGAAGCCGGCGTCATCGACGTCGACGGCGGCTATCGCGTCCGCCACGTGATCGAGCGCTGGTGCGTCTTGCCCGGTGATGCCACGCGCGACAACTGCGCGCTTTCACCGCCCGGCATCGACGCAGCGCAGGGGATGCCGCCGCCCGGCGAGCCGCCGCGCGCACCCAGCTATCGCGTCAGCGTGCGCGTCGACGGAGCGTCCGGCGGCGCGTTGCACGCGCAGGCGATCCTGTCAGCGTCGCACGCGAACCCGCGCGTGTCGCTACGCGTCCTCGACGAATGACGCAGGTACGGGTGCTAGCCCATCGTCGGCATGTGGAAGCCCGGCCCTTCGCTGCCGTCGTCGGGCCACCGCGCGGTGATCGTCTTGGTGCGCGTATAGAAGCGAACGCCATCCATCCCGTGCACGTGCAGATCGCCGAACAGCGAATTGCGCCAGCCGCCGAACGAATAGAACGACATCGGCACGGGGATGGGAATGTTGATGCCGGCCATCCCGACTTCCGCATCCTGCTCGAAATGCCGCGCGGCATGGCCCGAGCGCGTGAAGATCGCCGCCCCATTCGCGTACGGGTTCGCGTTGATCATCGCGATCGCGTCGTTCAGCGAATCGACACGAAGCACGCAAAGCACCGGCCCGAAAATCTCCTCGCGATAGATCGTCATCGCAGGCGTCACGCTGTCGAACAGCGTCGGCCCCACGAAAAAGCCGTTCGGATAACCGTCGATCACCGGCTTGCGGCCGTCGACGACGAGCGATGCGCCCTCCGCGACGCCGCGGTCGATGAGACCGGTGATCCGATCGCGCGCAGCGCAGGTGATGACCGGTCCCATTTCACTTTGCGGCGCATCGCCGGGTCCGGTCGCCACCTTGCGCGCGCGCT
>DASTIY010000126.1:0-9512 GCA_035717085.1 Casimicrobiaceae bacterium
GGCTCGGCCATCTGGTCGTAGACCTTGCGCAGCGCGGGCGCCATCTTGTTGCACAGCGTACCGGCGACGATCATCACGTCGGACTGGCGCGGGCTCGGCCGGAACACGACGCCGAAGCGGTCGAGGTCGTAGCGCGCGGCGCCGGCGTGCATCATCTCGACGGCGCAGCATGCGAGGCCGAACGTCATCGGCCACAACGAGCCGTTGCGCGCCCAGTTGATGACGCTGTCGAGCGTCGTCGTGACGAAGCCCTTCTCGAGAACACCTTCAATTGCCACGAAGATCACCTCCGGCTATTCCCACTCCAGTGCGCCCTTTCTCCATTCGTAGATGAAGCCGACGACGAGGATCGCAAGGAAGATCAGCATCGCCACGAACCCGAAGAGGCCGATGTCGCGCAGCACGACCGCCCAGGGGAAGAGGAACGCGATCTCGAGGTCGAACAGGATGAAGAGGATCGCCACCAGGTAGTAGCGGACGTCGAACTTCATCCGCGCATCCTCGAACGCCTCGAACCCGCACTCGTAGGGTGAGAGCTTTTCGGGGTCCGGCCGGTTCGGCGCGACGATGCGTCCGAGCGCGAGCATGATCGCGCCGAGCGCGAGCCCGAACAGGATGAACAGCAGGATGGGGAAATATTGTTCGAGCATTACTGGTGCCGACGGGGAGACTCGAACTCCCACGGCTTTCGCCACTGCCCCCTCAAGACAGCGTGTCTACCAATTTCACCACGTCGGCTTCAACAGGGATCAGGTATCAGAGGTCAGGAATCAGTACGTCGCCGGCAGGCCACCGACCTTGCTGATCCCTCATACCTGATACCTGAATCACTTCGGTACTTCCGAGGAACCGCTTCCCGCCGGCGACGAGCCGGGGCTCGCCGGGGCGGGCACTGCGTTCGAACTCGACGATGCCGGGGCCGGCACTTCGCTGCTCTTCGGAGCCGGAACGTCGGACGGCTTCGCGGGCAACGCGCGCTCCATCACGCCCTTCTCCATCACGCCCTGCGGTGCCCCGTGCTGCGAGCCCAGGTACGTGAGGCCCACACTGGTCAGGAAGAAGACCGTCGCGAGAACCGCCGTCGAGCGCGACAGGAAATTCGCCGATCCCGACGCGCCGAACAGGCTCCCCGACGATCCGCCACCGAACGCCGCGCCCATGTCCGCACCCTTGCCGTGCTGGAGCAATACGAACCCGCACACGGCAATGGCCGCAAGCAGGTGCAGGACGAGTACCGCCGATTCCACCAGGTTCATGCCGCTCTCTCGATCGCCCGCACGCTAGGCCCGGCCGATCCGTAAAAATTCGTCCGCATCGAGCGAGGCGCCGCCGACAAGCGCGCCGTCGATGTCGGGCATCGCGAAGAGCGCCGCCGCATTCGCGGCCTTGACGCTCCCACCGTACAACACCGGCACGTCGCCCGCGCCGAACGCTGCAAGCCGCGCGCGCAGCGTCGCGTGCACTGCCTGCGCCTCGGCGGGCGAGGCGGTCCTTCCCGTGCCGATCGCCCAGATCGGCTCGTAGGCGACGACCATTCGCGTCGCCTCCTTGTCGAGCGCCGCGAGCAGCGCGTCGAGCTCGCGCAGCACGACCGCCTCGGTGTCGCCGCGCTCGCGCTCGTCGAGTGTCTCGCCGACGCATGCGATGGGCGTCAGGCCCGCTGCCAGCGCCGCCTTCGCCTTCGCACCGACGCGCGCATCGCTTTCGCCGTGCCCCTGTCGACGCTCGGAGTGCCCGACGATGGCGAACGTTCCGCCGAGATCGCTCACCATCGATGCGGCCACATCGCCGGTATACGCCCCGCTTGCGTGCTCGCTCACGTCCTGCGCACCCCATGCGACCGCCGATCCGGTCAACACGTCCCGCGCCTGCGCGAGATACGGTGCCGGTACGCAAACCGCCAGCGCGCGTCGCTCCGTTTCCCGCCATTGCGACGCCAGCCGGCCGAGAAGCTCGGCGTTCGCCGCCAGATCGCCGTTCATTTTCCAGTTGCCGACGACGAGCTTCTCTCGCATCGATGACGCTTCCTCGCCGACCTCTCGGCGACGCGCGGCAAATGCTGCCAAACGCGCCGGTTCGTAAGCCGGCCCGGAAAACAGTCGATTTTAACGTGTCGGCGTCGTTACGGTCAACGCGCGGCGCGTATGGTCACCGCGGGACTTCCATTGCTCACGCGACGGCGAGCGCCCGAACGCGACGCAGGAGCAACGGAAGGAACCACACGACCAGGGTCAGGATGCCGAGCGTGGCCGCGACCGGACGCTCGAAGAACGCGCGCAGGTCGCCGTCGGACTTGATCATCGACGTGACGAAATTCTGCTCGAGCATGCCGCCCAGCACGACGCCGAGGATCGCGGGCGCGATCGGGAAGCCGTTGTTCTCGAGCACGAATGCCACGACGCCCGCGATCACCATGACACCGACGTCGAAGGCCGTGTTGTTGATCGCGAACGAGCCGACGACGCAGAACAGCATGATCACCGGCATCAGCACGGCGCGCGGCACGAGCAGGATGTTCTTGGCGGCCTTGATGCAAAGGAGGCCGAGCGGGATCATGATGATGTTGGCGATGATGAACAGCAGGTACACCGCGTAGATGTTCTGCGGGTTCTTGATGAAGAGCGTCGGTCCGGGATTCATGTTCTTCATGTAAAGGACGCCGATCACGATCGCCGTGATCGAATCGCCCGGGATGCCGAACACCAGCGCGGGAATCCACGCGCCCGCAAGCGCGGCGTTGTTCGCGGCACCCGCTTCCACGATGCCCTCGACGTGGCCGGTGCCGAATTTCTCGGGTTCCTTCGACCACTTCTTCGAGATTGCATACGCCATCCACGCGGCGATGTCGCCGCCGGCGCCGGGCAGCGCCCCGACGAGCGTGCCCAGCACGCTGCCGCGAAGCTGCTGGATCGGATACTTCTTCGTGACACCCCAGATGCCTTTGAATACGTTGCCGATCGGCCGGTCGCTGAGATGAAACTGGGGATTGAGGTCGACCGCGTAGCGAATGATCTCGGACACCGCGAACATTCCGATCATCAGCGGGATGAGCTCGATTCCGCCCAGAAGCTCGACGCTGCCGAACGTGAAGCGCGGGATCGCGGCGGGATTGTTGAGCCCCACCGATGCGACGAGAAGCCCGAGCAACAGCGACACGAAACCCTTGAGCGGCCGGTCGGACGTGATGAACACCGCGCAGGTCAGTCCGAGCAGCACCAGCCAGAAATATTCGAACGAGCTGAAGGACAGTGCGAAATCGGCGAGCGTCGGCGCGGCGAGGATCAGGACGATCGTGCCGAAGAGCCCGCCGGTCGCCGAGAACACGAGGCCGGCCCCGAGCGCGAGCTCGGCCTGGCCCTTGCGCGTCATCGCGTACGCCTCGTCCGTATACGCCGCCGACGCGGGGGTTCCCGGCATCCGCATCAGACATCCGGGTATGTCCCCGGCGAAGATCGCCATCGCCGTCGCGGTGACGATCGCCGCGACGGCGGGAATCGGCTGCATGAAGAACGTCACCGGCACCAGCAGCGCGGTCGCCATCGTCGCGGTAAGACCGGGAATCGCGCCTACGAAGAGGCCGAACAGCGATGCGGCGAGCATCACCAGCACGTTGTGCGGGTGGAAGACGAGCGCGAACGCCTGCAGCCACGCGTCGCTCATTGGGCGACCCTTCGCGCCGCGACCGGCGTCACCACGCGACCGGCGCGAGCCATCCCCACGGCAGCGGAACGCGCAGCAGCTTGTAGAACGCGTAATGGATCGCGAGCGTGACGACGACGGCGAGCGGAACGATCCAGCGGCGGCGCACGCGAAACACCGCGAACAACGCGCCGAGATAGGCGATCGCGGTGAGCACGAACCCGACGCGCTCGACGAGCGCGATATAGAGCACGTTGACGCCGATCACCACGGCGAACGCAACGACCTGTGGGCGCGAGCGCACCCACGGATCGAACGCGATCCATCGTGCCGGCGTGCCGGGAGTGCGCGCGGAAAGCCCCTTGTAGACGAGCGCCGCGCCGCAGATCAGCAACCCGACGGCGATGACGCCGGGGAAGAGCGCGGGACCGAATTGCTGGCCGGGAATCGTCGGAAAGTTGCGGATCGCGACCAGGATCGCGATCCCGAGCGACACGACGAGCGCGCCCCAGACGGCATCGTGCAACTTCACGACGCGCCGATCACTTCGCGATGCCGACCGCTTTCATCGTTGCGCCGAGGTCCGCATCCGACTTGGCCATGAACTTCGCCATGTCGGCCGGGCCTTCGTAGATGACGCCGTAACCCTGCTTCGCCATGAAGTCCGTGTAGTCCTTGCTCGCGACGATCTTCTTGATGGCCCCCGCGAGCTTGTCGGCGACGTCGTTCGGCAAGCCCTTGGGCGCCGCGATGCCGCGCCACGCGGCCATCGTCCAATTGCTGCCCGTTTCCTCCTTGAGCGTCGGAAGGTTCGGATACAGCGCCGCTCGCTTGTCGGCCATGATCGCGAGGCTCTTCACCTTGCCCGCGTCGATCAGCGAACGCGCCTCCGGCAGCGAGCATGGAACGATTTCGACGCCGCCTGCGATCAGGTCTTGCAGGCCCGGCGCCGCGCCGTTCGAGGGAACCCACGGCACGCTGGCCGGATCCACCTTCATGTCACGCAACATCCCCGCGATCGCGAGCTGCCAGATGCCGCCCTGCCCGGTTCCCGACGCCTTGAACTTCCCCGGATTCGCCTTGATCGCGGAAACCAGGTCCTCGACGTTCTTGTAAGGCGCGTCGGCGCGTACCTGCAAGCCGGCCGGGTCGGCGTTGACGATCCCGATCGGCGTGTACGACGCACCGGACAGCTGCGTCAAGCCGACCCAGTGCATCATGCCGATCTCGACGGTGATCATGCCGATCGTGTAACCGTCGGGTGCCGCCGATGCGATCGCCGCGTGGCCGACGACACCGCTTCCGCCGGTGCGATTGACGACGTTCACCGGCTGCCCGAGCTCCTTCTCGAGCAGGCTGCCGATGATGCGCGCCGTCGCATCGGTGCCGCCGCCCGCGCCCCACGGCACGATCAGGGTGATCGGACGCTCGGGATATGCCGCGAACGCGGATGCGGCGAACAGCAGCGCACCAAGTGCGGCGACGGCACGAATCAGGCGTGGCATGGCTCCTCCCCAGGAAAGCGCGCGAGCCACGGGTCGTGCCTCGCGTCGCGCGGCCGACGTTATCAGCCGGCCTCGCGGGCGGTCAAGAGCGCGCGTCACATGCCGGTCGGATAGGTTTCCGGCGGCTCGCCCTCGTCCCATCCGGCGGTGCGATCGAGCGGCGTCAGCGCCTTCGTGTCATCGAGGTGGATCATCGCGTCGAATTGCAGCGGCAGGCGCGCCTCGAAGTAATGGCTCCAGCGCTCCGTCTCGGGTCGATAGATGACGCCGATCGCGCGCTGCAACAACGCCCCGCGCAACGTTTGCGCAGCGTCGTGCTCGGCGAGGTCCACCCAGAAGCGGTCCTCGCCCATTTCGTGGAACGCGCGCTCGTAGCTGCCCGTCATCCCCGGCCGCACGCGCTTGCGCTCCATCGGCGCGTCCCAGTCCGACGCCGCGGTGACGGTGCCTTCGTAGGTCGAGAAGCCGATCGAGTAGACGTCCTTGCCCCGGCGCTCGCGCACGAGCTGACCGACGTTCACCTCGCCGCGGTGGCTCATCTCGGTCGCGCGCGCGTCGCCGAGATGCGAGTTGTGCGCCCACACGACGGTTCCCTCGGCCGCACCGGGAATGCGCTCGCGCAGCGCATCGAGCGTATCCACCATGTGTCGGTCGCGCATGTTCCACGTCGATTCGCGGCCGCGAAACATCGCGCGGTAATAGCGCTCGGCATTGACGATGAGCCGCGCGTTCTGCTCCGCCGAGAAGACTTCGTCGGCGTCGCGGGTGCCCGGCTGGCGTGGCCGCACCGCCTGACGGCGCAACTCGACCAACTCGGCGACCGCGTCGTCCTCGCACGATTCATGGCCATGCGCGACCGCGAGCGCGTAGCCCTGCGGGTCGTCGCCGTAGTACTCGAAGCACGCGTAGCGCTTCCGTGCGCGCGCCGCCGCCGCGGGATCGACGCGGTCGAGGTACTTCAGGACGGATTCGATCGACGCGTAGAGGCTGTAGAGGTCGAGGCCGAACAGGCCGACCTGCGCGTCCTTGCCGCGGCGCCGATTCTCGTCGGCGAGCCAATCGACGAACGCGCGCATCGTCTCGTTGCGCCACATCCAGCGGGGAAAGCGATGAAAATCGGAAAGCGCCTCGCGCGCATCGCGGTCATCGGAGCGCCCGGTGACGAAGCGATGCACGCGAAAGCTGTCCGGCCAGTCGGCCTCGAGCGTCACCGCGCGAAAGCCGTGATCGGTGACCAGGCGGCGCGTGATCTGCGCGCGTGTCGCGTAGAAGTCCTCGGTGCCGTGCGACGCTTCGCCGATCAGCACGATCGACGCATGCGCGGCGCGCTCGGCGATCGCATCGAGCGCCCGGTCGTCGAGCGGGCGAGCGACGCGCGGCGCGACGGCGACAAACGGGTTGTCCATCGGGATTCGCCTCCCGAGGGTTGGACCGGGGTGAGGGCCCTTTGTGCCCGGCCGAAGTCGGTTGTCAGTCGCAGCCGGGCATGTGATCCCGGATCAGCGCGTCGCGCTGCACCGCCTCGGCATCGGCGTCCCGGGCATCGCGCGCGGCAAGCGCGCGCGCGGCGTCGCCATCGAGGGGCCGACCGCGCTCGTCCCACGCCTCGACCGCCACGATGCGCCCCCCATCGTAGTCGGCGCGCGTGCGCGGGCGGCCATCGGCGTACCACGATCGGGTCTCACCCTGGCGGACGCCGCCGCGCACTTCGGACTCGAAGCGCATCGTCGGCTCGCGTCCCGGGTCGGCGTCGAACCACGTGGCGAGCGTGCCGTTCACATGCCCGTTGTCGTCGTAGGGGACCTGCGCGACGCGAACGCCATTCGCGCGCCAGAACAGGAACGAGCTCGTGCGGACGCCTTCGTCGAACGCGCCGGCGACGCGCAACTGCCCGCTCGCGTCGCGCAGCCGATAGGAACCCTGCGGCCGTCCGTCACGACAGCGCGCATCGAGCATGAATGAATCCGAATCGGCGGCGACCGCGCTCGCGGCGTGCGCCGCCAGTGCGAAGACGACGGCCGCGAGCCGGCGCGTCAGCGCCGGTGTGCGGACCACCACGCGGCGAGCTCGCCGACGATGCCGCGGCGAAACGCCAGCACGCAGACGACGAAGATCGCGCCCGTGATGATCGTCACCCATTCGCCGAAGCCCGCGAGATAGTTCTCGAGCGCGACGATGACGAACGCGCCGACGACCGGCCCGAAGATCGTGCCCATGCCACCCAGCAGCGTCATCAACACGACCTCGCCCGACATCGTCCAGTGCACGTCGGTGAGCGACGCGAGCTGGAACACGATCGCCTTCACCGCGCCGGCGAGCCCGGAGAGCGTCGCCGACAGCACGAACGCGAGCAGCTTGTAGCGGTCGGCGTCATAGCCGAGCGAGATCGCGCGCGGCTCGTTCTCGCGGATCGCCTTCAGCACCTGCCCGAACGGCGAATGAATGATGCGATAGATCAGCAGGAACGATGCGACGAAGATCACGAGCACCGTGAAGTACATCACCAGCGGCTGCGAAAGGTCGATGAAGCCGAACAGGCGTCCGCGCGGCACCGCCTGGATCCCGTCCTCGCCGTGCGTGAACGGCGCCTGCACGTAGAAGAAGTACATCATCTGCGCGATCGCCAAGGTGATCATCGCGAAGTAGATGCCCTGCCGGCGGATCGCGAGCGCACCGACGACGACGCCGAGCGCGGCGGACGCCGCCGTGCCGGCGAGAATCGCGAGTTCGGGCGGAAAGCCCAGCACCTTCGCCGTGTGAGCGGACAAGTAGCCCGCGGTGCCGAGGAACATCGCGTGGCCGAACGACAGCAAGCCGCCGAAGCCGAGCAGCAGGTTGAACGCGCACGCGAAGAGCGCGAAGCACAGGGCCTTCATCAGGAATACCGGATAGATGCCGACGAAGGGCGCGACCGCGAGCAGCGCCGTCATCACGACGGTGCCCGTCACGATCCCGTTGCGCGACGCGGCGCGAACGGCGGCGGTTTCCGCGATTGCGGCCATCTATCGCTCCTTGCCGAAGAGGCCCGCGGGGCGCACGAGCAGCACGATCACCATGATGACGAAGATCACCGTGGTCGACGCTTCCGGATAAAAGTACTTGGTGAGCCCTTCGATGACGCCGAGTCCGAAACCTGTGAGGATCGCACCGAGGATCGACCCCATGCCGCCGATCACGACGACGGCGAACACGACGATGATCAGGTCGGCGCCCATCAGCGGGTTCACCTGGTAGATCGGTGCCGCCATGACCCCGGCGAGCGCGGCCAGGGCCACGCCGAATCCGAACGTCAGCGTGACCATGCGCGGCACGTTGATGCCGAACGCCTGCACGAGCGCCGGATTCTCCGTCGCGGCACGCAGGTAGCTGCCGAGCTTCGTGCGCTCGATCACATACCACGTCGCGAGGCAGACCACGAGCGAGGCGACGATCACCCACGCGCGATAGATCGGCAGGTACATGAAGCCGAGGTTGACGCCGCCGGTGAGCACCGCCGGAATCTGGTACGGCATGCCCGACGAGCCGAACTCGTTACGGAAGAGGCCCTGGATCACGAGTGCGAGCCCGAACGTGAGGAGCAGGCCGTAGAGATGGTCGAGCTTGTAGAGCCGCGCCAGCATCGTGCGCTCGATGATGATTCCGGTGATGCCGACCGCGATCGGCGCGATGATCAGCGACGGCCAATAGCCGAGCGTCACGCCGGCTATTCCATGATTGAGCAGGAACCACGCGCAGAACGCGCCCATCATGTACTGCGCGCCGTGCGAGAAGTTGATGATGTTGAGCAGGCCGAAGATCACCGCGAGGCCGAGGGACAGCATCGCGTAGAACGCGCCGTTGATGAGCCCGATCAGCAGTTGGCCAAACAGTGCCTGCATGCGGAGATCTTCGTTATGCGGGTGTCGTCGCCTTCGCTGCAGTCATTATCCGTCGTGCCGGCAGGCGCCGCGCGCCACGCGAGCCGGGCGTCGGTGACGGATGACTGCTCGCGTTGGCGCGGCGCCTTTCGACGCCGCTCAACGCTTCGCTTGCTCCGTTATGCGTCAGCGTTACTTCACCAGCGAGCAGCCGCCATCCTTCAGCGGTCGGAACGCTTCGTCCGCGGGGATCGTCGCGAGGATCTTGTAGTAGTCCCACGGCTGCTTCGACTCGGCCGGCGTCTTCACCTGGACGAGGTACGCCGGATGGATCCCGCGGCCGTCGGCGCGGATGCTGCCCTTGCCGAATAGCGGATCGTCGGTGGGCATCTCCTTCATCTTGTCGACGACCTTCACGCCGTCGCTGTCGCTCTTCAGCGCCTCGACCGCCTTGAAGTACTGCAGCAGCGCGGCGTAGACGCCGGCGTGCACCATCGTCGGGTGGATGCCC
>DASTIY010000127.1:0-12114 GCA_035717085.1 Casimicrobiaceae bacterium
GTGATTCCGATCCAGCCGACGACCGACGAGGTCGCGCTCTACGAGATCCGCAAGAAGATCCAGCCGCGCGCCGTGCACGGATGGTTCGCGCGCTGGCGTCTCGCGCTCGTGTTCGCGACGCAGATCGTCTACTACGGATTGCCGTGGCTTTCGTGGAACGGCCGGCAGGCCGTGCTCTTCGATCTCGCCGCGCGCAAGTTCTACCTGTTCGGCGGCGTGTTCTGGCCGCAGGACGTGATCTACCTCGCGGTGCTGCTCATCATCAGCGCGCTGTCGCTCTTCCTGTTCACGGCCGTCGCCGGAAGACTGTGGTGCGGCTACGCCTGCCCGCAAACCGTCTACACCGAGATCTTCATGTGGATCGAGCAGAAGATCGAAGGCGACCGCGTCGCGCGGTTGCGCCTCGACGGCGCACCGATGTCGCCGCGCAAGTTCGCGCTGCGTGGGACGAAGCACGCGGCGTGGCTCGCGGTGGCGTTGTGGACCGGCTACACGTTCGTCGGCTACTTCACGCCGATCCGCGAGCTCGGTCACGCGGTCGCGACGCTGGCGCTCGGCCCGTGGGAGGCGTTCTGGATCCTGTTCTACTCGGCGGCGACGTACGGAAACGCCGGCTGGCTGCGCGAGCAGGTCTGCAAATACATGTGCCCGTACGCGCGCTTCCAGAGCGTGATGTTCGACAAGGACACGCTCGTCATCACCTATGACCGCGCGCGCGGCGAGCCGCGCGGCGGGCGCGCGAGGTCCGTCGATCCGCGCACGAAGGGCCTAGGCGACTGCGTCGATTGCGGGATCTGCGTGCAGGTGTGCCCGACCGGCATCGACATCCGCAAGGGCCTGCAATACGAATGCATCGGTTGCGCGGCGTGCATCGACGCCTGCGACCAGGTGATGGACCGCATGGGGTATGCGCGCGGACTCATCCGCTACACGACCGAGAACGCGCTCGAGCGGCGACTGCCGGATCGGGCGCGCTGGCGGCGCGTACTGCGGCCGCGCACGCTGGTGTACTCGCTCGTGCTGCTCGCGATCGTCGGCGCGACCGCGTGGTCGCTCGCGACGCGCGTGCCGCTTCGCGTCGACGTCATCCGCGACCGCGGCGCGCTGGCCCGCGAGGCGGGCCCCGGCGTCGTCGAAAACGTCTATCGCATCCAGGTGATGAACACCGACGAGCGCCCGCGCAGCTACGCGGTCGAGGCGTCGGGCCTTCCCGGCTTGCGCGTCGTCGGCCTCGACCAGCCGATCGAGGTCAAGGCGGCTTCGACGCGGCTCTTCGCGCTGCGGCTGCAGGCGCCGCTCGAGCCGGGCGAGGGCAAGCCGGCGCTCGCGCCCGGTTCGCACAAGATCGAGATCGAGGTGCAATCGGTGGCTCCGAGCGCGAACCGCAAGCACGAACACGACCACGACCCCGTCGAACGCCATGAACAGTCGACCTTCATCGTCCCGCGCTGACCGCTTCCCGTGGCTCCTCGCCTTGGGCCCGGCGCTCGTGGTCGTGGCTTCGCTCGCGACTTTCGCGATCGCCGCGACGCACGAGGACGGCCTGGTGGCGAGCAACTATTACAAGCTCGGCCTGGCGATCAATCGCACGCTCGCCGCGACGCCGGTCGCCGCATCGCACGGCGAAGCGACGGTGACGATCGCGACGAATGGCGAGGTTCGCGTGCATCTCGACGGCATGACGCCTGCGATGATCGCGATCACAGTACGCGCACCCGCGCAGCACGGCGCCGCACCGCTGACGTTGTACGCGGGAGCGCCGGGCGAGTGGCATGGCACGCTGGCGGCCGTTGCGCCGGGGCGCAACATCGTGACGCTCGACGCCGACGGATGGCAGCTTCCGGTGACGCTGATCGAACGGCTCCCCGCGACGCTTCGGCTGCGCGCCGAAGCGGTGCCTTCGTAGCGCCAGGCGCGCGATGGTCAAGGCGTTTGCGACGCCGCGCGTGCGCCGCGCGATGTGGGTCATCTGGCCGGGATTTCTCAGCGCGCTCGTCGCCGAGATGGTCTTCTTCGCGATCTTCGACCCGCTCGATTTCAACGCGCGGCTCGCGCTCACGCGCGAGACGGTCTACACGGTCGGCTTCGTCGGGTTCTGGCTGCTCGGTATGCTGTCGTCGGCGCTGACGCTCTTCCTGCAACAGGTCGCGCCGCAGGACGACGCGTTCGTCGACTGAGACCCGAGCGATGACGCCCGGCTTGCTCGTCAGCGCGTGGCTCGTGGGTGCGCTCGGTGGCGCGCACTGCGCCGCGATGTGCGGCGGTTTGGTGAGCGCGATCGCCGCGCGCGATGCCGCGTGCGGCGCACCGCGACTGCGTACGGCGGTGGGAGCGCAGGCGCTCTATCATGCCGGAAGGCTCGGCACGTACGCCTTGCTCGGCGCGGCGTTCGGTGTCGCGGGCGCGAGCGCGCAACTGGCCGGCGACATCGCGTTCGTGCAACGTGCGATGCACGTCGGCGCGAGCGCCTTCCTGCTGATGCTCGCAGCGAGCCTCGTCGTGCGCATGCCGCCGGTCCTCGCGCTTCAGCGCGCAGGCGTCGCATTGGTCACGCCTTTGCTGCGTCATGCGCAACCGCTCCTTCGCGCGCCCGGCACGATCGGACGCGTGACGACGGGCCTCGCGTGGGGCCTGATGCCGTGCGCACTCGTCTACAGCGTGCTGCCGCTCGCGCTGATGGCGGGCGGTCCGGCGCAAGGTGCGCTCGTCATGCTGGCGTTCGGTCTCGGCACGTTGCCGAACCTTTTCGCCGGCGGCGTACTCCTCGCAGCGCTCCGTCGCTCGATCCCGACAGTCGTGCTGCGCTACGCCGGGGCGACGCTGATTGCAGCGTTCGGGCTGTTCGGCCTCGTGCACGCCTTCGGCGCGCACGTAACCTTGGCGAACCTGGCACTTTGCCTCGTGCCGTAGGATGGAGTCCTCCGCGCCGTCCGGCGGCGCGGCGATACCGCAAGCAGGCGACGCGCGAACTCCAGAGCGCCGCCGCTGACACACCGGTTCGTTGGGGGCGCGGTCGCGTCGCCCGGCTACCCGCGCATGATCGACCGCTCCGATCTCGACACTCTCTTCGCCAGCGCCCCCGTCGCCACCGAGCGCTTCGATCCGGCGAATTACGCCGATCTGCCGCAGGCCGTGCAGCGCTATCTGGCGCGCGCGATCGCGCCCGGGACGCCGCTCGCGTCGGCCGTGCGCTTGCGGATGCACGGATCGATCAAGCTCAAGCGCTGGCGACCGTTCCACGCCGAACAGGTGATCGTGCGCGGCCGCGGCATGATCTGGCGCGCGCACGTGAAGATGGGGCGCCTCGTGGTGCGCGGCTTCGACCGTTACGTCGACGGCGAGGGCGCGATGCGGTGGAAGCTCTTCGGCATGCTGCCCATCGTGCGCGCGGAAGGGCCCGACGTGACGCGCTCGGCGGCGGATCGCTTCGCCGTCGAATCCATCTGGCTGCCCTCGACGTTTTGCAGCGAGCGCGTCGCGTGGAAGGCGAATGGTGCCGACGTGCTGCACGCGCGCTTCCCCGTCAATGGTCACGACGAGGAACTCGCGCTCACGACGAGCCTCGGGTCGCTCCTCGCCGTCGAAATGAAGCGATGGGGCAACCCCGAGGGCGGGGCGTTCGCGGAAAACGATTTCGGGGCACTGGTCGAGCAGGAAGCGGTGTTCGACGGGTACACGATTCCAGCGCGTGTCCGCGTCGGCTGGCATTTCGGCAGCGCGCGCTTCGAAGCACAGGGCGAGTTCTTCCACGCGACGATCGACGAGGCGACCTTCCGCTGACCGGAAGCCGGTATCCGGCGCTTCGCGGTCGCGCGCCTCGGGCACGTCGCCGACACCGCCTATAATCGGCGGACATGCCGACTGCGCACCGCGGATCCATCGTCGCCGTCGTTTCGCTGCTCGCGCTGTCGCTCCTTTGCCTCGCGGCCGGATTGGCCGGCGTTCCCGTGCCGCGCGCATGGCTGATCGCGGGCTGGGCTGCCGGCGCGTGCGCCGGCGCGATCGCGCTGTGGCGGCTGGTGCGCGAGGCGCGCGAGCGTGCGCTGGCCGATCGCGAGCTCGACCACCGCGAGGTGAGGCTGCGCGGAATCCTCGATTCCGCGATGGACGCGATCATCACCGTCGACGAAGGCCAGCGCGTCGTGCTCTTCAACAACGCCGCCGAGGCGATGTTCGGGTGGTCGCGCGCGGAGGCGATCGGATTGCCGCTTGCCTCGTTCATTCCGGACCGCTTTCGCGCGGCGCACGGGGGGCACGTGCGGCGCTTCGGCGACAGCGCCGACGCGGCGTCCCGCCGCATGGGCGGGTCGCTTCGCATCGTGACGGGGTTGCGCAAGAACGGCGAGGAATTCCCGATCGACGCCTCGATTTCGAAAACCGAGGAGTCGGGACGGCGCTTCTACACCGTCATCCTGCGCGACATCACGGCGCGCCTCGCGGCCGAAGATGCGCTGCGGCACTCGAAGGACGAGCTGCAGGCGCTCGGCGCAGCGGCGCACATGACGCGCGAGCAGGAAAAAAGCCGCATCGCGCGCGAGTTGCACGACGAGCTCGGTCAACTGCTCACGATGCTGCAGATGGACGTCGTCTGGTGCAAGGAAAAGCTGCCTCACGGCAACGACGCCCTCGAGGCGCGTCTCGCGCGGATGGAGGGGTTGCTCAAGAGCACCATCGCGGCGACGCGGCGCATCGCGTCGGACCTGCGTCCGCTGATGCTCGACGACCTCGGCCTCGTGCCGTCGCTCGAGTGGCTCGTCGAGAACTTTTCGCAGCGCACCGGGATCGCGTGCAAGCTCACGCTCGCCGAGCGCGACCTCGCCGTGCCGAAGGCGCACGCGAGCGCGATCTTCCGCATCGTGCAGGAGTCGCTCACGAACATCGCGAAGCACGCGCGAGCCGCGCACGCGGAGATCGCGGTCATCGATGGCGACGACGACGTCGTCGTGCGCGTCGCGGACGACGGCATCGGGTTCTCGCCGTCGGCGCCCCGCAAGCCGAACTCGTTCGGCCTCTTCGGCCTGCGCGAGCGCGCGTCGCTGATGGGCGGCGAAGCGACGATCACGAGCGCGCCCGGTGCGGGCACCACCGTCGAGGTGCACATCCCGCGCGAGCGTGCCACCGCATGAACCACTCCCACGCTCGCTGTCCCCGGAGGGTGCGGCGTCGGTGTCGGACAGCCCGGCGTTACCGCCCGTGATACGCGTGGTCATCGCCGACGATCATCAGATCCTGCGCGAGGGATTGAAGCAGCTGCTGCAGGCGGCCGGCGACCTCGACGTCGTCGGCGAGGCGGGCGACGGCTTCGAGGTGCTCGAGCGCGTTCGCCACGCCGAGTTCGACGTGCTGCTCCTCGACATGTCGATGCCGGGCAAGAGCGGCGTCGAGCTCATCAAGCAGGTGAAGGGCGAGAGACCGAAGCTGCGCGTCCTCGTGCTCAGCATGCACGAGGAGCACCAGTACGCGGTGCGCGCAATCCGCGCCGGCGCCTCGGGTTACCTCACGAAGGAAAGCGCCGCGTCGCAGCTCGTCGCCGCGATCCGCAAGGTGGCGGGCGGCGGGGCCTACATCACGCCGGAAGTCGCGGAGCGGCTCGCGCACGACGCGATGCCGCATTCGGAAGGACCGCTGCACGCGTCGTTGTCGGATCGCGAGTTCGAGGTGTTCCACATGCTCGTCGACGGCATGTCCGTGAACGAGATCGCGGCGCGGCTGCACCTTTCCGCGAAGACGATCAGCACGCACAAGGCGCGGCTCATGGAGAAGCTCGGCGTCGACAGCACCGCCGATCTCGTGCACTACGCGGTGCGGCACAAGCTGCTCGACGACGCGCGCTGATCCAGGCGCCAGGATCCAGCGGCAGGGTCCGGGGGCCAGGATCCAGGGGCCAGGATCCAGAGGGCCCGCGATTCTTCGCGTAGGGAATTCCCTACCCCCCGTCGGGTGCCCCCGACCCCGCGAACCGGATTTTCCCGATGGCCGCAATCAGCCGTTGCCGATGGCCGGGTGCGGGTGCGGTGCGAATAATCCGGTCCATGGCAACGCAACTTCGCACCGTCTTCATCGTCGACGACCTCCCCACGATGCGCGAGCGGCTCGGCGAACTCGTGAGCGACATCGCGGGCGTCGAGATCGTGGGTAACGCCGGCACGCCGAGCGAGGCGATCGACGGCATCCTGCGCACCCGTCCCGACTGCGTGCTGCTCGACTACCAGCTGATCGGCGGCACCGGCGTCGACGTGCTGCGTGCCGTGCATCCACGCTCACCCCGCACCGCGTTCATCGTGCTGACCAACCACGCCACGCCGCAGCACCGGCGTGCGTGCCTCGACGCCGGCGCGCGCTACTTCTTCGACAAGAGTACGGAGTTCGTGCAAATCCGCGAGGCGATCGCCGAGATCGACGCGCGGCCGCATTGAAGAACGGATAGCTCAACCCATCTCGAGGATCCCATGCAAGTTGCCACCGCCGCCCGAGTTTCCCCGCAAGCCAGCATCACCAACGTCCGGCCGATTCGGCCGGCACTGCACGACGTCAAGACCTCGTGCGTGACGTGCAACCTGCGCCGGATCTGCATGCCCGTCGAGGTCGTCGATCCGGACGCGAAGGCGCTGTTCGACTCGCTCGTCGCGCACCGCGTCCGCCTGCGCAAGGGCGACGTGCTGTTCCGCGCCGGTGACCGCTTCGCGAGCCTGTACGCCATTCGCTTCGGCTCGTGCAAGACCGTGACGACGACCGACGACGGGAGCGAGCAGGTGTCGGGATACCACTTGCAAGGCGAGATCCTCGGCGTCGAGGGATTCGGCAACGACGCGCATGCGTGCAGTGCCATCGCGCTCGAGGACACCGAGGTTTGCTTGCTGCCGCTCGAGCGGATCGAGAAGCTCGCGCACGAGGAACCGACGTTCCAGCGGCGCATGTACAAGCTGCTCTCCGGCGCGATCGTCCGCGAGCGAACGGTGACGCTGATGGTGAGCACGATGCGCGCGGAGCAACGCCTCGCGTCGTTCCTGCTCGATCTCTCCAACCGTTACCAGACGCGCGGGTATTCGGCCAGCGAATTCGTGCTGCGCATGACGCGCGAGGAAATCGGCAGCCACCTCGGGCTCAAGCTCGAGACGGTGAGCCGGCTGCTTTCGCGCTTCGCCGACGAGGGGCTGATCGACGTGAGCGGCCGCGTGATCCGTCTGCTCGACCGGCTCGCGCTGTCGCAGCTCGTCGCGACGAACTGATCGGCGCGCGGGCGCGTGAGCCTCGCGACTTCCGACCTTTCTGCGTTTCAGTGAGCGTCGCGCCCGCCGCGTTCACGCGCCGAGCGACGTCTGTGCCTCGCGATCGGCCGCGTACGCCAGCACGCGCTCGCGCACCCGTACCACGTCGCCGACGATGACGAGCGTGGGCGACGCCAGCCGTTCGGCGATCGCGCGCGCCGCGAGCGTGTCGAGTGTCGCGGTCATGACGCGTTGGGCAGGGAGCGTTCCCTGTTGCACGATGGCGGCGGGCGTGCTGCCGGGCAGGCCATGGCGGACGAGTCCGTCGCAGAGCATCGACAACGCGGCGAGCCCCATGTAGACGACGACCGTCTGTCCGGGAACGGCGAGGCTGCGCCAGTCGAGGTCCATCGAGCCGTCCTTCAGATGGCCGGTGACGAAGACGCAGCGCTGCGCGTGCTCGCGATGGGTGAGTGGAATGCATGTCGACGCCGCGATGCCGTTCGCCGCGCTGATCCCCGGCACGACTTCGAACGGAATCCCGTGCGCGGCGAGGTACTCCATTTCCTCGCCGCCACGACCGAACACGAACGGATCGCCGCCCTTGAGGCGGACGACGCGCTCGCCTTCGCGCGCGAGGCGTACGAGAAGCGCGTTGATCTCGTCCTGCGGCAACGCGTGGCGATCGCGCGCCTTGCCGACGTAGAACGTTCGCGCTGTCGGCGCGAACTCGAGCAGCGAGGTCGCCACCAGGCGGTCGTAGACGATCGCATCGGCGGCTTCGATGCGCCGGATCGCCTTCAACGTCAGGAGCTCGGGGTCGCCGGGCCCTGCGCCCACGAGCGAAACGATCGCCGGCATCGGTCTTCCGCGCTGCGCCTGGGCGCGCGGCGGCGACGCCCGTTGGCGATGCGGATCCGGCGAGCGCGGCGCGCGCGCCTGGCGGGTTTCGTCGAACACGTTGGCGTCGAAGTCCATGTCCATGGCGTCGACGCAACGATAGTCGGCGGGCGCGTGCCAAACATTAATCCCCGTCAATGTTCGATCCGGGGTGCGTGCCGATACTGCGCATCGACGACATCACACACACTCGTTCACTCCACCGATCGAAGGGGAAATCGTGAAGCATGCAAGGAACGGATTGCGGCAGGGCCTCGTCGCGCTCGCCGTGCTGTCGCTGATCAGCGCGCCGCTCGTCGCGCAGGAGTCCGCCAAGCCGCAGCCGCAACCGGCCGCGACGACGCCGTCGCCGCCCGACAACGACGCCGCGAAAGCGGAGCAGGGCCACGCGCAGCAGCCGCTCATGAACTACAAGGGCGCCGCGAGCTCGCCGCTTGCGGGCGAGGAGATGCACCAGGACATCAATCCGAAGGCGCCGGCGATGACGGCCGCGGAGTTCGACAAGGGCAAGCAGATCTATTTCGAGCGCTGCGCGGGATGCCACGGCGTGCTGCGCAAGGGCGCGACCGGCAAGCCGCTCACGCCCGACATCACGCTCGCCAAGGGCACCGAATACCTGAAGGTTTTCATCGGCTACGGATCGCCCGCCGGCATGCCGAACTGGGGGAGCTCGGGCCAGCTGTCGGAAGCCGAGGTCGACCTCATGGCGCGCTACGTCCAGCAGACGCCTCCGACGCCGCCCGAGTTCGGCATGAAGGAGATGGAAGCGACGTATCGGGAGATCGTGCCGGTGGCGCAGCGCCCGAAGAAGAAGATGAATGCGTTCGACATCGACAATCTCTTCTCGGTCACGCTGCGCGACTCGGGCGAGGTGGCGCTGATCGACGGCTCGTCGAAGAAGATCATCAACATCGTCAAGACCGGCTACGCGGTGCACATCTCGCGGTTGTCGGCATCGGGCCGCTACGTCTACGTGATCGGGCGCGACGCCAAGGTCAACCTCATCGACCTGTGGCTGCCGAAGCCCGACAACGTCGCCGAGATCAAGATCGGCCTCGAGGCGCGCTCCGTCGAGACGTCGAAATACAAGGGCTACGAGGACAAGTACGCGATCGCCGGCTCGTACTGGCCGCCGCAGTACGTGATCATGGAAGGCGACACGCTGAAGCCGCTCAAGATCGTGTCGACGCGTGGCATGACCGTCGACCCGCAGGAATACCATCCCGAGCCGCGCGTCGCGTCGATCGTCGCGTCGCACTACCACCCCGAGTTCATCGTCAACGCGAAGGAAACCGGGAAGGTGATGATCGTCAATTACAGCGACCTGAACAACCTCAAGACCACCACGATCGATGCGGCGCGCTTTCTGCACGACGGCGGTTTCGACTCGACGGGCCGCTACTTCCTCGTCGCCGCGAACGCGTCGAACAAGGTCGCCGTCGTCGACACGAAGGAGAACAAGCTCGAGGCGCTGATCGACGTCGGCCATACGCCGCACCCGGGACGCGGCGCCAACTTCATCGATCCGAAGTACGGCCCCGTATGGGCGACCGGACACCTCGGCGACGAATCGATCTCGGTGATCGCGACCGACCCCAAGGCCCACAAGGCGAACGCGTGGAAGGTCGTGCGCACGCTGAAGGGGCAGGGCGGCGGCTCGCTCTTCATCAAGACGCATCCCAAGTCGAAGAACCTCTGGGTCGATACCGCGCTCAATCCCGATCCGAAGATCAGCCAGTCGATCGCGGTCTACGACATCAACAATCTCGAGAAGGGATTCGAGGTGTTGCCGATCGCCGAGTGGGCAGGGATCGGCGAAGGCGCGAAGCGCGTCGTGCAACCCGAGTACAACAAGGCGGGCGACGAAGTCTGGTTCTCGGTGTGGAGCGGCAAGGACCAGCAGTCCGCGATCGTCATCGTCGACGACAAGACGCGCAAGCTCAAGGGGGTGATCAAGGACGCGAAGCTGGTCACGCCGACCGGCAAGTTCAACGTCCACAACACACAGCACGACGTGTATTGAACGTCGGGGTCGGATACGAAATTCGAGCGTGATGCTTCGATTCGCGATGGACCGCCGGGGTCGGATACGAAATTCGAGCGTGATGTCCCGGTTCGAGAGGGACGCGCAACGAATATCGTGTCTGACCCTTTGAGGCACTGATGCGTCGTTTCGTCGTTGCAGCGATTGCACTGCTCGTCGTGTCGCCGCTCGTCGCGGCCGGCGCAGACGACGTGGCACCGCCTCCGCCCCCGCGCCAGCACGAACTGCTGCGCCTGTTGCACCAGGACTGCGGCTCGTGCCACGGCCTGCGCCTCACCGGCGGCCTCGGTCCGGCGCTGACGCCGAACGCGCTGAAGGACAAGCCCGACGCGAGCCTGGTCGCGACGATCGTCTCGGGCCGGCGCGGCACGCCGATGCCGCCGTGGCAGCCGTTCATGTCGGAAGAAGAGGCGCGCTGGCTCGTCGCGCGTCTCAAGGAAGGCAACACCGATGGCAAGTAACGTTCGTACCGCATGGCTTCGGGCGTGTGCCGCGTGGCACGCGCTCGGCGAAGCGGGACACCACCGTGCGCTGGCCGGCGTCGCCGCGTGCCTCGTCGTCGGCGCCTGCGCGCACGTCGACGTTCGCGGCACGGGCGACCTCGGTGTCGTGGTCGAGCGGGAGCAGGGAAGCCTGCGCGTCGTCGACACGACGGCGCGCGCCGCGCTCGGCACGATCGCGGGCCTCGGCGATCTTTCGCACGCGTCGGTCGTGTACGGGCGCGACGGTCGTTACGCGTTCGTGTTCGGCCGCGATGGCGGACTGACGAAGGTCGACCTGCTGCGACGTGTGGTCGTCGCGCGTACGCTTCAGGCCGGCAACTCGATCGGCGGCGCGATCACGCAGGACGGTCGTTACGTCGCCGCGCAGAACTACGAGCCGGGCGGCGTCAAGGTGTTTCGCGCCGACACGCTCGAGGCGGTCGCCGACATTCCCGCCGTGTATGGCGAGCGTGGCGAGCGCTCGAAGATCGTCGGCCTCGCCGATGCGCCGGGCAATCGGCTCGTGTTCAGTCTCTACGATGCCGGCGAGATCTGGATCGCCGACCTCGCGGATCCGGCCCATCCGGCGATCACGCGCTTTCGCGACGTCGGACGCCAACCCTACGATGCACTCGTCACGCCCGACGGTCGCTATTACGTCGCCGGCCTCTTCGGCGAGGATGGACTCGCGCTCCTCGATCTGTGGCATCCCGAGCGTGGCGTGAGGCGCATTCTCGACGGCTACGGACAGGGGAGCGAGAAGCTTCCCGTCTACAAGATGCCGCATCTGCGCGGTTGGGCGATCGCAGGCGAGGTCGCATATCTGCCCGCGATCGGCCGCCACGAGGTGCTCGTCGTCGACATGCGCGACTGGCGCACGCTCGCGAAGATTCCCGTCGCCGGCCAACCGGTCTTCGTGATCGCGCGGCCCGACGGTCGCCAGGTGTGGGTCAACTTCGCGTTTCCCGACAACGGACGCGTGCAGGTGATCGATACCGAGGCGCGGCAGGTCGTGCGTACGCTGCAGCCGGGCAAGGCCGTGCTGCACCTCGAATTCACCCCGCGCGGCGAGGCGGTGTGGATCTCGGCGCGCGACGACGATCGCGTGCTCGTCTACGATACCGCGACGCTCGCGAAGATCGCTGCGCTCGACGCCGCGAAGCCGAGCGGCATCTTCTTCACGAGCCGCGCGGCGCGTATCGGCTTCTAACGTGGGAATGGTTGGGCTCACGCCAGCGCAACGCGCGCTGCTCGATCGCTTCCAGCATGATTTTCCGACGAGCGCGACGCCTTACGCCGACGTTGCACGCACGCTCGGTCTGCACGAGAGCGACGTTCTAACGGCGTTGCAGGTGCTCGCCGATGCGGGGATCGTCGCGCGCGTCGGTCCGATCTTCCGCACGGGCAGTGTGGGCGCGAGCACGCTCGCGGCGATGGCCGTGCCGCTGCCGCGGCTGGCCGACGTCGCGCGCATGGTGGG
>DASTIY010000128.1:0-46166 GCA_035717085.1 Casimicrobiaceae bacterium
GCCGGCGGCCGGCGCCCAGCGATCGAACATCTGGTCGATGTCGCGTTCGAAGCGCCGCAGCTCGTTGAGGACGCCGCCGTCGAAACTGCCGAACAGATTGCCGTACATCACGACCTCCTTTCAGCGGGTTGGGTGTCGCGAACAGTAGGTCTGCGCGGCGGAATTTCAAGAGGGTCGCGAGCCTGCGGTATCTTCGGGTCGAAGGGGAGTGCGAATGCCGCTGCGCCGACATCAGGTTCCGACCCTCGCCGCCGACGATGCAGCCCGTACGGGCGTGCTTTTCGTCTGCATGGGGAATATCTGCCGCTCGCCGACTGCGGAGGGCATCTTTCGCGAACAGGCGCAGCGCGCCGGGTGGCTCGCGCGCCTGCGTGTCGACTCGGCGGGGATCGGCGACTGGCACGTGGGGCAGCGGCCCGACGAACGCGCGATCGCACATGCCCGTCGCCGGGGCTACGACCTCACGGCGTTGCGCGCGCGACAGGTCTCCGCCGAGGACTTCGCGCAATTCGACTACATCCTCGCCATGGACCTGCGCAATTTGCGTGATCTGCGCGCATTGCAGCCGGCGGATTACGCCGGCCGCCTCGGGCTGCTGCTCGATTTCGTCCCCGAGCTCGGACTTCGCGAAGTGCCCGATCCCTACTTCGGCGCCGCCGACGGCTTCGAAACGGTGCTCGAGCTCACCGAGCGCGCGTGCGCGGCGCTTCTCGAGCACATTCGCCAGCGCGCGTAGAACAGGGTCGGACCCCGGGCCCGACCCGGGGTCCGACCCTGATTCGAGTGCCGATCAGGCGCCGTCGTGCTTGCGCGTCTCGACGAGCTGCAATGGCTCCTCGGCGATCGTCACGCGCGGTGGCCGCACGCGTCGTGGTCGCGCCGGCTCGACATCCTCGTCGGGTGGCGCCACGACTGCGCGCGTCTCGATCAGGACGAGGCCCGAATCCGCGGCGAGCGCGATCGGGTCGATTGCAGGCGCCGCGCCGTGTGCCGCCGGCGATGTCGCCTCGTACGCACCGCCGTTGACGGACGCCGAATCGACGTGCACGTCGACCGGCGTCACGGCCGCTTCGAGCACCGGTTCGGGCATGTGCGCCGCGGCGACCGGCGAATCGACGCGAATTGGCTCGGGCGTCGGTCTTGCCGCCGGTACGGTTTCGTGTGCTTCCACATCCGGCATATCACGAGCCGACTCATCCTGAAAGCCGCCATCGCCGCTCGCCGTCATCGGCCCGTCGAGCCCACCCGGCGCTGGCGCCGCGACCTCGGCATGCTCGTGCACCGGCGCAACGGCGTCGCCGGCATGGGTCTCAGCCTCGCCTTCACGACGTGCGCGATCGCCTCCGCGCCCGCGACGTCCGCGGCGTCGCCGGCCGCCTTCGCGATGCTCGTCGCCGTTGCTTGCGTTGGCGCCGTTGCCCGGCCTTTGCGCGGGCTCGCGCGTGGCGTCGGTCGCTTGCCCGGACGATGCGGCCTCGGTTACCACGAGCGCTTCGGTTTCCAGCGCGGCTTCGGCCGGCGGATGCTGCGTCTCGCGCGCGGCAGCATCCCTGGCTTCGCGCGGTGCGGGTTTCGGTGCGCGCGGCGTGCCGGATTTCGGCGGCCGCGGCTCGCGCCGTCCCTCGCGACGCTCGCCTTCGCGCCGCGTTGCATGGTCGCGTTGCGGCGCGCTCGCGAGCGCCGACGCATCGGCACGCGGCGCCTTCTCGCGCGTCGACTCGGCGACTTCGCGGCTCTTCGCCTCGCGCGCCTCCGCGCCGCGGTGCTCGCCGCGCCGCTCGCGATCCGGCCGGCGCTCGTCGCGGCGTCCTTCACGCCGAGCTTCGCCCCGCTGGCGCCCATCGCGGACGCCGTCGCGTGGCCGTCCCGGAGCGCGCGCCTCCCGCGCGGGCGCGACTGCAGGCGCAGCCGTGACGCTGGACGGCGCCGAGGTATCCGGCGCAGGCGTGCGGAACCAGTGCAGCATGCGCGAAAGCCACGAGTGCGATTCGTGCGCAGGCAGGGGCGCAGCGGTGGCGCTCGCGACGGGCTCGGGGCGCACCGGCGCGGGCTGCGCCGGCGTGATCCCCTTGACGACGGCTTCCTGGCGCGGCTCGCGCGCGTCGTCCTTGTGCCCGAGCGCGTCGGCCTCTTCGGGTTGCTCGACCATCTCGAACGACGCCGGCAGCGGCTCGCCGTTGTTGAGCTCGTCGTGGCGCATCCGCTGGATGCTGAAATTCGGCGTCTCGAGGTGGCGATTCGGAACGAGCAGCACGTTGACCTTGAAGCGCCCCTCGACCGTCATCACCTCGGCGCGCTTCTCGTTCAGCAGGAACGTCGCGACGTCGACGGGCACCTGCACGACGATCTGCGCCGTGTTCTCCTTCATCGCCTCTTCCTGGATGATGCGCAGGATGTGCAGCGCCGTCGACTCGGTGCCGCGGATGTGCCCGATGCCGTGGCAGCGCGGGCAGGGAATGTAGGCCGACTCGGCGAGCGCGGGACGCAGCCGCTGGCGCGACAACTCCATCAGCCCGAAGCGCGAGATCTTGCCGAGCTGTACGCGCGCGCGGTCGTATTTCAGCGCATCGCGCAGCCGGTTCTCGACTTCGCGCTGATTCTTCGCGCTCTCCATGTCGATGAAGTCGATGACGATGAGCCCGCCCAAGTCGCGCAGGCGAAGCTGGCGGGCGATCTCGTCGGCGGCTTCGAGGTTCGTGTTGAACGCCGTCGTCTCGATGTCGCTGCCCTTGGTCGCGCGCGCCGAGTTGACGTCGACGGCGACGAGCGCTTCGGTATGGTCGATCACGATCGCGCCGCCCGAGGGCAGCGGCACCTGCCGCGCGTACGCCGTCTCGATCTGGTGCTCGATCTGGAAGCGCGAGAAGAGCGGCACGTCGTCCTTGTAGAGCTTCACGCGCGACACGTTGTTCGGCATCACGTGGCTCATGAACTGCTGCGCCTGCTCCTGGATCGCTTCGGTGTCGATCAGGATTTCGCCGATGTCCGGGTGGAAGTAGTCGCGGATCGCGCGAATGACGAGGCTCGACTCCTGGTAGATCAGGTATGCGCCCGTCTGCAGCTTCGCCGCGTCTTCGATCGCCCGCCAAAGCTGCAGCAGGTAGTTCAGGTCCCACTGCAGCTCCTCGGGTGTGCGGCCGATGCCGGCGGTGCGCGCGATGACGCTCATGCCGTTCGGCACGTCGAGCGCGGAAACCGACTCGCGCAACTCGTTGCGCTCCTCGCCCTCGACGCGGCGCGACACGCCGCCGCCGCGCGGATTGTTCGGCATCAGAACGAGATAGCGTCCGGCGAGCGAGATGTAGCTCGTGAGCGCGGCGCCCTTGTTGCCGCGCTCGTCCTTGTCGACCTGGACGATCAGTTCCTGCCCTTCGCGCAGCTGGTCCTGGATGCGGCCGCGCGAGTCGCCGTCACCGGCGTCGCCGTTGCCGTTGGCCTCCGAGGCGCGGCGCGACGGCTTGAGATATTGCCGCGAGATTTCCTTGAACGGCAGGAAGCCGTGGCGCTCGGTGCCGTAGTCGACGAAGCACGCTTCGAGCGACGGCTCGACGCGCGTGATCACACCTTTGTAGATGTTGCTCTTGCGCTGTTCCTTCGATGCGGATTCGATGTCGAGGTCGATCAGTTTCTGACCGTCGACGATCGCCACCCGGAGTTCCTCCGCCTGGGTGGCATTGAAAAGCATGCGCTTCATGGGCCTTCGATCCCCGGCGCAGTACGCAGGGCATAGGCTCGGACGAAGACGCGCGCCGCGAATGGCGCGGCGCGTTGACGCTTACGCGGCGGTGGCGGGCGAAGACGCTCCGCCCGCCGGCCGGAGCCGGGCAGGGCAGGATGAGCGAGACGGGTGACGCATCACGATGTATGCCGGCAACGGGCCGGGTTTTCGACGTTCGGTCTTCTTCTTCGCAGAGGTACGGACTGTCCAATCGGTTGCCGCTCGTTGCACGAGTCGGCAGCCGGGAGAGAATGATTCGCCAGGCGCCGCGCGAGCGGCCGCTTCGAGCCGGCCATGCCGGGTGCGGGAGCTGCGCTGTTCCTTTACCATCGCTACTTTGTTCGCAGTGAAACACCGCTCGGCGAGCGACTTAGCCGTGCATCGTCCCGCGCGTTTCGCACGGGACCCTCGCGGGGCGCTGTTGGGAGCGGCGGCGCTGGCCGGCCGCTCTCGCGCACTCGCGCGTTCGCCAAGATTATAAGCGAATGAACGAGTTAAGCAAGGACGCCGCGTCGCGGATCACGGTGGACGAGGCCGGCGCGGGCCAGCGCATCGACAATTTCCTGCTCCGGATGCTGAAAGGCGTGCCGAAAAGCCACGTCTACCGGATCCTGCGCAGCGGCGAGGTGCGGGTGAATCGCGGGCGGGTAGGCCCGGACGCGCGCCTCGCGCTCGGTGACGTGGTGCGCGTTCCACCCGTTCGCACGGCGACGTCGCCGCCGGCGCGCACGGCGGTCGCAAGGCCGTTCAAGCCCGCGCTGCTGTTCGAGGACGATTGGGTGATCGCCGTGGACAAGCCGGCCGGCCTCGCGGTGCACGGCGGCAGCGGAATCGCGCTCGGCCTGATCGAGCAGCTGCGCGCGGCGCGGCCGCAGGCGCGCTTCCTCGAGCTCGTGCATCGGCTCGACCGCGAGACGTCCGGCGTGCTGCTCGTCGCGAAAAAGCGCAGCGCGCTGACGGCGCTGCACGCGCAATTGCGCGACGGCGAGGTCGACAAGCGCTACCAGCTGCTCGTGCGCGGACCGTGGGATGCGCGCGAGCGCGTCGTCGACGTCCCGCTCTTCAGGTTCGCCACACGCGAGGGCGAGCGGCGCGTGCGCGTCGATGCCTTGGGCCGCGCGTCGACGACGATCTTCCGCCGCCTGCAAGCGTGGCCCGCGCACGTTCCGCCGCTCGCGCTGCTCGAGGCCGAGCTCGAAACCGGACGCACGCATCAGATCCGCGTTCATCTCGCGCACCTCGGCCACGCGCTCGCGGGTGACGACAAGTACGGCGACTTCGCGTGGAACCGCGAGCTCGCCAAGGCGGGGCTGCGTCGCATGTTTCTCCACGCGGCGACGATCACCTTCCGCCATCCGGCGACCGGCGAGCCTGTCGTCGTCTTGTCCCCGCTACCCGCCGACCTCGCGCGCTTCGTCGCCGCGCTGGGCCCCGCGAAACGCTGACCTGGCGAAGCAGCGGGGGACGGTCAGCGCGGGCGACTGGCAATAACGCTTACTTCGGCCGCGGATGCAGCCGCGGTTGCGGCAGCGGGCGCATGGCGAGCGGGTTGGGCCGAATGAGGCCGTGCGCCATTCCGAGCGCGATGGCTTCCTTGCGATTCAGCACGCCAAGTTTCGTCATGATGTTGCCGAAATAGTAGTTCGCGGTGCGCGCCTTGATCCCGAGCTTCACTGCGATGTCCTCGCTCGTGAGGCCGTTCGCCGCCATTTCGAGGCACTGCGATTCGCGCGGCGACAGCGGCGTGACGCGCGTCATCAGCGACGGCCGGCAGCCGCCGAGATGCGCCATGAAGAAGTCGTGGAAGGCCATCGCGAGCAGGACGATCTCGCCCAGACGATCGCCGATCAGCCGCTTGCGCGCGTCGTCGAGCACCGCGATCGACGAATCGAGCGCGACCAGGATGCGCCCGTGGCGCGGATCGCGAAACGACAGCGCGACGCCGCTTGCTACCCCGAAGCGCGCGGCCTCGCGCAGGAAGTCCTGGCAACGCGCGTCGCCGGCAAAGTCGCCAGCCTCCCAGACGAGCGGCACGCTGCGGTGATCGGTGCGCGTAATGCGCGGATCGACCTCGATGTAGCCGCGCGCGCCGTACAGATTCAGCCACGCGTGCGGAAGCGTCGTCCACGCATAAGCGGGTGTGTCTCGACGCGTCGGATGCGGATCCGCCGCCGTGCCGTAGGTGAAGCTGACGAAGCCCAGTTCACCGACGATCTCGCGCATGACGGGGGCGAGCGATCGTCCCGCGAGTGCAGCATCGGAGAGGCGCCGCAGGTGATCGTTGACGAGGTAGCCGTGAATCGTCGCCGGCGTGCCCGGATCGATGACGTGCAGCATGACACCCCCCTTGTCCCATGCCTCGCGGCTGGATCATAGCCGCCGCGGCGCGTGGGTTGTCAACGCCTCCGATCGCGGCGAAATTGCGCCCGGCTTCGCTGTCGCCGGCGCCGGATTCGCGGTGTGCAACTGTCAAAAATGACGGGTCGGCGCACGGGCGCGCCGCGGAACTTCGCGCGCGTTCAGCGTGCCACGAGGTTTTCGACGCGGTCGCCGGCCGCGATGCCCTTGGCCGCGAACCAGCCCCTGCGCATTTCGATCGCGTAGAGCGCCGGACCCTTCGACCAGTGCGTCGACTCGTCCTCCGGGCGCATGTCCTCGATGTTCAGGATGCGGCCATTGGCGTCGACGAAGGCGATCGACAGCGCGACGTACGTGTTCTTCATCCAGAATGCGAGCGGCTGCGGCGATTCGAAGACGAACAGCATCCCGTGGTCGGGTTGCAGGCTGAAGCGGTTCATCAGTCCGTGCTCGCGCGTCTCCGGCGTCGCGGCGACCTCGACGGTGAACGCCGTCCCGTCGATCGTGAGCGTGCGCGTGGGCAGATCGGCGCCGTGCGCAGCAAAGGCGACGACGACGAGCGACGCGGCGACAAGGCGCGCGAGCGAACGAATCATGGCGTGGAAATCATAGCGTTTCGTCGGTGCCCGCCTGGCCGGCGAGCGCCGCATCGACGGCGCGTCGTGTGTACTGCGGCGCGAAGAGCGTGATGAACTCGTAGACGAAGCCGCGCAGGAAGATGCCGCGGCGAAGCGCGAGGCGCGTCATCGACGCGGCGAAGAGGTGGCTCGCGTCCAGCATCTCGAACCCGCCGTCCTTGGCCGGATCGTAGGCCATCTTCGCGACGATGCCGACGCCCATGCCGAGGTCGACGTACGTCTTGATGACGTCCGAGTCGAGCGCGGTCAGCACGACGTTCGGCACGAGGCCGCGCGCCGCGAACGCCGCGTTGATCGCGGAGCGGCCGGTGAACGCGAAGTCGTACGTCACGATCGGATAGCCTGCGATCGCCTCCAGCGTGAGCGGCGACGTCGCGGCGAGCGGATGGCCCTTCGGCACCAGAATGCCGCGGTTCCAGCGATAGCAGGGCAGGGCGACGAGCTCGGCGTCGTCGGCAATCGCCTCGGTCGCAATGCCGACGTCGACCTCGCCATTGCGCGTCTGCTCGGCCACCTGTGCGGGGTTGCCCTGGTGCAGCACGACCCGCACCTTGGGAAAACGCGCGGCGAAGCGCGACAGCACGGGGGGCAGCACGTAGCGCGCCTGCGTGTGCGTCGTCGCGATGCCCAGTACGCCGCTGTCCTCGTTACGAAACTCCTCGGCGACGCGCTTCAGGTTCCCGATCTCGCGCAGCGCCCGGCGCGCCGTCGCCACCACGACCTCACCCGCCGGCGTAAGCGAGGCGAGCCGCTTTCCCTGGCGGACGAATACGCGCAAGCCGAGCTCGTCCTCGAGCTGGCGAATCTGCTTGCTGACGCCCGGCTGCGACGTGTAGAGCGCCTCGGCGGCATCGGACACGTTGAGCCCGTGGTCGACGATGCCGCACAGATAGCGCAGCTGCTGGAGATTCAACGGATATAACCGAAGGTTTGCAAAAACGGCAATTATATGCCCACCAGACCGTATTCGATGTTTCCCTCGACCTCGACCCCCGGTCGGCGGCCGATCGCGGTACACTTCGCCTGTTGATGGACTTGTCGCTCACGACCATCGTGCTCATAGCGGTGCCGGTGGTCTTCGCGATCACGTTGCACGAGGCCGCGCACGGCTACGTCGCCAAGGCGTTCGGCGACCGCACCGCCGAGCTGCAGGGCCGCATCACGCTGAACCCGCTGAAGCACATCGACCCCATCGGGACGATCGTCGTCCCCGGCGTGTTGCTGCTGGCGGCGAAACTCGGCGGTCCGCAATTCGTGTTCGGCTGGGCGAAGCCCGTTCCGGTGAATTTCGCGAACCTGCGCAATCCGCGCCGCGACATGCTGTGGGTCGCCGCGGCCGGACCCGGCGCGAATTTCGCGATGGCGATCGCCTGGGGATTGCTGCTGAAGTGGCTCTCGGGTGACGCGTCGCACGGCCTCGTGACGATGGCGATCGCGGGCGTCTCGGTCAATCTCGTATTGATGGCATTGAACCTGTTACCCGTTCCACCGCTCGACGGTGGCCGCATCGCGGTGAGCCTGCTCCCGCAGCGTGCCGCGCGCGCCTACGCGCGCCTCGAGCCCTACGGGCTGTTCGTGATCGTGGCGTTGCTCGCGCTTGGCGTGCTCGACGACGCGATGCGGCCGCTGCTGCGTGCCGCCGACTGGCTTTTGCAGGCGTTGCTCGGGCACTGACGCGCCCGGATCCAAAAAACTCATCACGTTCATGTTTCCCGATCGCGTGTTGTCGGGCATGCGCCCGACGGGCCGCATGCATATCGGCCATTTCCACGGCGCGCTCAAGAACTGGATCCGGCTCCAGGAGGAGTACGAGTGCCTGTTCTTCGCCGCCGACTGGCACGCGCTCACGACGCACTACAACGAAAGCGAGACGATCGCCGAGAGCGTGTGGGAGATGTTCATCGACTGGCTCGCCGCGGGCATCGATCCGACGCGCGCGACGCTCTTCATCCAGTCGCGCATTCCCGAGCACGCGGAGCTCGCGTTGCTCCTCGGGATGATCGCGCCGGTCGGCTGGCTCGAGCGCGTGCCGACGTACAAGGATCAGCAGCAGAAGCTCGCCGACCGCGACCTGTCGACGTTCGGCTTCCTCGGCTATCCGGTGATGATGAGCGCCGACATCCTGGTGTATCGCGCGAACAAGGTGCCGGTCGGCGAGGACCAGGTCTCGCATCTCGAAGTCACGCGCGAATTGGCGCGGCGCTTCAACCACATCTACGGGCGCGAGCCGGGCTTCGAGGAGAAGGCGCGCGCGGCGATCCGCAAGCTCGGCAGCAAGAAGGCGAAGCGCTACGAGCAGTTGCGCACCGCGTTCCAGGAGCAGGGAGACGCGCAGGCATTGGAAACCGCGCGCGAGCTCGTCGACGACGCGCAGAACCTTTCGCTCGGCGATCGCGAGCGATTGTTCGGCTACCTCGAAGGTGCGCGCCGGATGATCCTGCCGGAGCCGCAGGCGCTGTTGACCGACACGCCGCGCGTGCCCGGCCTCGACGGACAGAAGATGTCGAAGTCGTATGGCAACGCCATCATGCTGCGCGAGGATCCGGCCTCGGTGACGCAGAAGATCCGCACGATGCAAACCGATCCCGCGCGCGTGCGGCGCACCGACCCCGGCAATCCCGAGCGCTGCCCGGTGTGGGGCCTGCACCAGGTGTACTCGAAGCAGGAAACGCGCGACTGGGTGTGGCACGGCTGCACGACGGCGGGCATCGGCTGCCTCGAATGCAAGCAGCCGGTGATCGACGCGATCATCGCCGAGCAGCAGCCGATTCGCGAGCGCGCGCAGCGCTACCTCGACGATCCGACACTCGTGCGCAACATCGTCGCCGACGGCTGCGAGCGTGCGCGCAAGCTCGCCGAGGAGACGATGCGCGACGTGCGCGACGCGATGGGACTGCGTTATGACTAGCGCCGCCGCGACGAGGGTGACGAGCGCTGCGCTCGATCTCGAGCACCTGTCGGCGGAGCCGAAGCCGCTCGCGCGCGTCTACGGTGAGCCGGTCAACGAGCTGCCGCAGGATCTCTACATCCCGCCCGAGGCGCTCGAGGTGTTCCTTGAGACCTTCGAAGGTCCGCTCGATCTCCTGCTGTACCTGATCCGCCGCCAGAACATCAACGTGCTCGACATCCCGATGGCCGAGCTCACGCGGCAGTACCTGGGCTACGTCGAGATGATGCGGCGCACGCAGCTCGAGCTCGCGGCCGAGTATCTGCTGATGGCCGCGGTGCTGATCGAGATCAAGTCGCGGCTCCTTCTGCCGCGGCCGCCGGCGCCGCCCGGAAGCGAGGCCGAAGATCCGCGCGCCGAGCTCGTGCGGCGGCTGCTCGAATACGAGCGGATGAAGCAGGCGGCGCGGGAACTCGACGCGATGCCGCTTGCCGAACGCGACTTCACGACGGTCCGCGTGTGGTTCGAGCGCGTCGCGGGCGAGCGTTTCCCGGACGTGGCGCCCGAGGATCTGCGCGCCGCGTGGGCCGGGCTCATTGCCCGGGCGCGCGCGAACCGTCATCATCTCGTGACGCGCGAGCAGTTGTCGGTGCGCTCCGAGATGAGCCGGCTCCTCAAGGTGCTCGAGCCTGCGCGCTACAGCGAGTTCACGGCGCTCTTTGCCGAACACGCCGACGTTCCGCATCTCGTCGTCACGTTCCTCGCGCTGCTCGAGCTCACGCGCGAGCAATTGATCCGCGTCACGCAAGCGGAGCCTTACGCGCCGATCTACGCGCAGCTTCGCAACGAAGCGCCGTTCGCGCTCGCGGCCGAATGATCCATGCATCCATGAACGACGAACTGAACGACATCAAGCAGGTCCTGGAAGCGGCGCTCCTCGTCGCCGGCGAGCCGGTGCCGGCGGCGCAGCTCGCCAAGCTCTTCGATCCGCCGCTCGACGCCGACACGGTGCGCAAGGTGCTCGACGCGCTCGCGCAGGAGTGGTCGGCGCGCAAGATCGAGCTCGTGCAGGTCGCGTCCGGCTGGCGCTTCCAGGGCCGGCGCGACGTGCAGCCGTATCTCGATCGCCTCGCTCCGGAAAAGCCGCCACGCTATTCGCGGGCGGTGATGGAGACGCTCGCGATCATCGCCTATCAACAACCCGTCACCCGCGGCGACATCGAGGCGATCCGCGGCGTGTCCGTGTCGACGAACGTCATCAAGACGCTCGAAGACCGGCAATGGGTCGAGGTCGTCGGTCACCGGGAGACGCCCGGGCGCCCCGCGCTCTACGCCACGACGAAGACTTTCCTCGACGATCTCGGCCTCACCTCGGTCGCGGAGCTGCCTCCGCTCGCCGAACTCGACACGTCCCACCTTTTGGAGATGCCTGATGCCCCCACCAAGGCCGCCGAGGCGCAAAGCGCACTCGCGAGCCCGATCCTCGGGTCCGACCCAACAGCCGAACCTGGCGCTGCAACGGATCGCGGAGAGCCTGCCGCCACCGAAGCACAAACGGTCGACTGACGAAGTCTTCAGCGAGCCGCAGCGCCTGCACAAGGTGCTCGCAAGCTGCGGCTTCGGCTCGCGCCGGGCGATGGAGGAGCTGATCCTCGCCGGGCGCATCACCGTGAATCGCATGCCCGCCGAGATCGGCCAGAAGGTCGGTCCCGGCGACGAGGTTCGCATCAACGGCGAAGTGGTCAAGGTCCGCTTCGCCGAGCCGCGGCCGCGCGTGCTCATGTATCACAAGCCCGCGGGCGAGCTCGTCACGCGCGACGATCCCGAAGGGCGTCCGACCGTGTTCGCGAAGTTGCCGTCGATCGGCAACGGACGCTGGATCAACATCGGCCGGCTCGACTACAACACGGAAGGCCTGCTGCTCTTCACCAATTCGGGCGAGCTCGCCAACCGCATGATGCATCCGCGTTACGAAGTCGAGCGGGAGTACGCGGTGCGCGTGATGGGACGGCTTTCCGACGAGCAGACGCGCTCGCTGACCGAAGGCGTGCAGCTCGAGGACGGTCCGGCGCGCGTCGAGAAGGTCACGGACGGCGGCGGCGACGAGGACGGCGCGAATCGCTGGTATCACGTCGTGCTGAAGGAAGGGCGCAATCGCGAAGTGCGGCGCATCTTCGAGGCGCTCGGCCTCATGGTGAGCCGTCTCATCCGCACGCGCTTCGGCATGATCGCGATGCCGTCGTCGCTGAAGCGCGGGCAGATGGTCGAGCTCGAGGCGGCCGACGTCGACGCGCTCGTGACGTCCGCGGGGCTGCGAGGCGCGCGCGGACCTGCACAGGCGAACGGCCCGCGCCATGCGCATCCCGCCAAGGGCAAGCGCGGACGCCCGGGCGTGCCGCCCGGTCGCTCGCGGCCGCCGCATTCGCCGCGGCCCGACATCAATGCAGTATCCGCGGACGCCGACGGCTTCACGCAACCGCCGCAAGGCGCGCCTGCGCACGGGCCAAAACCCGGGCAGTATGCGCATCCGCGCAAGGGCCGTCCGTGGAAGCATCGCGGAGCGAAGCCCGCGGCGAATGGCGAGACGCCGTCTGCGAAGCCGTTCATGCGCAAGCCGGGCAAGCCGAAGCCACAACAGGGCGCGCGGCCGCCGCGCGCACGGCACGACTTCGACGAGCGGCAGCCGCACAGCAATGCCAACGCGGCGCCGTTCGGACGCACGAGCGCGCCGGGCAACGCTGGACACGGTTACGGCAACAACAAGGGCTCACGCCAGAGGAGCGGTCCGCGCGCCAAGCGCGTCGCGCAGGCGAACGGGCGCGGCGGACGACAGCTCACCGGTGCCGGCTCGGACCGCGTCGAGCTCTCGATGCCGTCGGAGTACAGCGCACCCAAGCGGCCGACGCGACAACCGCAGATTCGTGCGAAGCGCACGCGCACCGTGGTGCAGGCGGACATGGCGGCCGACGCGGCCGACAATCCTGCCTTGCGCCGGCTGCTGCTCGACGAGAAGTGATCGACACGCCCATCTCTGACACGTGTCAGAGATGGTCCTGACACGTGTCAGAGAGGGTCGCGAAACGGGCTCGACGACTCGAGCTCGTCGATCGAATGCGCGACGTCCACGCGCTCGCGCGCGCAGTAGTCGGCGATGGCGCGCGCGAACGTGCGATCGGCAATCGCGTGCAGCGAATGCGTCGGTGTGGGCAACAGGCCGCGCGCGAGCTTGTGCACGCCTTGCGCGCCGCCCTCGAAGCTCGCGATGCCGCGCTCGATGCAGAAGTCGATCGCCTGGTAGTAGCACGCCTCGAAATGCAGGCCCGGCACGTACTCGCGCGTGCCCCAGTAGCGGCCCCAGAGCGTCTTGTCGTCGAAGACGTCGAGCGCAGCGCACAGGCGCTGCCCGTCGCGATAGCCGAGCACGAGCATCACGTGCGACCCGAGCGTGTCGACGATCCGCTCGAAGAAGTCGAGCGACAGGTAAGGCGTCGAGTGGTGCGCGCGGTACGTGCGACGATAGCAGTCGAAGAAGAAGGCGAGATCGTCACCGCCGATCTCGCGGCCGATCCGCCGCTCGAACGTCACGCCCGCCACGCCGAGCTTGCGCCGCTCCTGCCGGATCTTCTTGCGCTTGTCGTGGCTCATCACGGCGAGAAAATCGGCGAAGTCGCGATAGCCGGCGTTGCGCCAATGGAACTGCACGCCTTCGCGCGCGATCATGCCGGCGGGCGCCGCTTCGTGCGCCTGCCGCTCGTCGATGAAGAGCACGTGCAGCGACGAATACCCGTCGCGCAGCTTTCGCAGCGCGTGCTCGAGGAGTGCGCGCCGCGTGGTCGCGAGCGGCGCGAGGAGCCGCGCGCCGGGCACCGGCGTGAACGGCACGGCGGCGACGAGCTTCGGGTAATAGCGTCGGCCGTAGCGCCGATACGCGTCGGCCCATCCCCAGTCGAACACGTATTCGCCGTAGCTGTGCGTCTTCGCATAAAGCGGCATCGCGCCGATCAGCGTCGAGCGCTCCCACGCGGTGACGAACCGTGGTTCCCACCCGGTGGCCGGCGACGCGCAACCGGTGTCGTGCAGCGCCGAAAAATATTCATGCGACAGGAGCGGCGCGCGCCCGGCGAGCGCGTTCCACGTCGCGGGCGCGATGGCGGACAACGCGATGTCGTCGCGAATCACCGGTGCGGCCACCGGCGGTCGCGATCGCGAATACGGGACGGGCGCGTGCATGACGGTTTCGATTTTACGCAGTGCTAACATCGTTCGATGCGGATCGCGCTCGCGCAGCTCGACCAGACGCTCGGCGACCTCCGAGGGAACGCCGCCGCGATCGTCGACGCGATCGACGCCGCGCGTCGCGCGCAGGCCGATCTCGTCGTGACGCCCGAGCTGTCGCTCTGCGGCTACCCGCCGGAAGACCTCGTGCTGCGACCGGCGTTCCTCGACGCCTGCGCGGCGGAGCTCGCGGCGCTTGCTCCATGCGTGCACGACGTCGTCGCGCTCGTCGGCTTTCCGGAGCGGCACGACGGCGCGCGCCACAACGCGACGGCGGTCATGCGCGACGGGCGCGTCGAATGCATCTATCGCAAGCATTACCTGCCGAACTACACGGTCTTCGACGAGGAGCGCTACTTCGAGCCGGGGCGCGACGCCTGCGTGTTCGACGTCGCCGGCGTGCGCATCGGCCTCCTGATCTGCGAGGACTGCTGGTTTCCGCAGCCGGCCGCGCAGGCGCGAGCGGCCGGCGCGCAGATGGTCATCGTTCCGAACGGCTCGCCTTATCACACGCAGCAGCAACGCGCGCGCGTATTGCAGATCGAGGCGCGTGTACGCGAGAACGGCGTGCCGTTCGTCTACCTGAACCAGGTCGGCGGGCAGGACGAGCTCGTCTTCGACGGCGCATCGTTCGTGATGGACGCGCAAGGCGCGATCGCGCAGCAGTTGCCGGCCTGGCAATCCGCGCTGGCGATCGCCGAGTTCGACGGCGCCGCACCGCGGCCGGTGCGCGGCGCGCTGGACACCGCGCTCGAGCCCAACGTCTACCACGCGCTGGTCATGGGTGTGCGCGACTACGTCGGCAAGAACGGCTTCCCCGGCGTGATCCTCGGGCTTTCGGGCGGCGTCGATTCCGCGCTGACGCTCGCGATCGCGGTCGACGCGCTCGGTGCGTCACGCGTGCGCGCGGTGATGATGCCGTCGCAGTTCAGTGCGGCGATCAGCCTCGAGGACGCGCGCGAGATGGCGGCAATCGTCGGTGTCCGCTACGACGAGATTCCGATCGGCCCGATGTTCGATGCGTTCCTCGGCGCGCTCGCACCGGAATTCGCGGGGATGCCGCGCGATGCCGCCGAGGAGAACGTCCAGGCGCGCATTCGCGGCACGCTGCTGATGGCGCTGTCGAACAAGTTCGGTTCCATCGTGCTCACGACGGGCAACAAATCGGAGATGGCGGTCGGTTATGCCACGCTCTACGGCGACATGGCCGGCGGCTTCGCCGTGCTGAAGGACATCAGCAAGACGCTCGTCTATCGCCTGTGCCATTACCGCAATCGCCTCGGCCGCGTGATTCCGGAACGCATCATCACGCGACCGCCGTCCGCGGAATTGCGTCCGGACCAGCTCGACCAGGATTCGCTGCCGCCCTACGACGTCCTCGACGGCATCCTCGAGGCGTACGTCGAGCACGACATGGCGCCCGCCGACATCGTCGCGCGCGGCTTTCCGGCGGACGACGTGCGCAGGGTCGTGCGCCTCATCAAGATCAACGAGTACAAGCGACGCCAGGCAGCGGTCGGCATTCGCATTACGCCGCGCGGCTTCGGAAAGGACTGGCGCTACCCGATCACGTCGCGATGGAACGAATGGGAGAACGTCGGCAGTCCGCATTGATGTCGGACGCGCAACGGTTCGCGGCGCCGGTCGGCAAACGACTGCGCCTCCGACACCCGCTTCACGACGATGGGGGGTGTATCCTTCGCGCCAACGCGAGGGTCGGGCGATGAAGAAGATCGAAGCGATCGTGAAGCCGTTCAAGCTGGACGAGGTCCGCGAGGCGCTGTCCGAGGTCGGCGTGTCGGGACTGACCGTCACCGAAGTGAAGGGGTTCGGCCGCCAGAAGGGCCACACCGAGCTCTACCGGGGCGCGGAGTACGTCGTCGATTTCCTGCCGAAGGTCAAGGTGGAGGTGATCGTCGGCGACGGCATCGTCGAGCAGGCGATCGAGGCGATCGTCAAAGCGGCGCGCACGGGGAAGATCGGCGACGGCAAGATCTTCGTCACGGCCGTCGAGCAGGTGGTGCGCATCCGGACCGGGGAGACGGGCGAAGCGGCGATCTGATTTCCACCCGCCCGCGCGGGCCGCGCGGGCGCCACGCGAAGGAGGAAGCATGTCGATTGCAAGCGAGTTTCGCGAGTTCGCGGTCAAGGGCAGCGTCGTCGATCTGGCAGTCGGCATCATCATCGGCGCCGCGTTCTCGCGCATCGTCGATTCGCTGGTCAAGGACATCATCATGCCGGTCATCGGCGCGATCCTCGGCGGGCTCGACTTCTCGAATTACTTCATCCTGCTGAAGGCGCCGCCGCCCGGCTACAACGGGCCGATGACCTACGACGCGTTGACCAAGGCCGGCGTGCCGCTCTTCGCCTACGGCAGCTTCATCACCGCGATCATCTACTTCCTGATCCTCGCGTTCGTCATCTTCATGATGATGAAAGGCGTGAACCGCCTGCGTCGCCAGGCGCCGCCGCCGGCGCCGCCCGCACCGCCCGAGGAGGTCGTGCTGCTGCGCGAAATCCGCGACGCGGTACGCGTGCGCTGAATCGTCGCCTTTCCATACAGAAACGGGCCGCGCGGCGCCCTCGGGACGCCAGTGCGGTCCGTCGCCGCGTCGGCAGATGGCGATGCGCCCGGCGACGAGCGGCTGCTCGGCCCGGTGACGTTCACCTTCGCGTTCGACGACTTCATCACGACGCCGATGATCACGGGCGTGCAGTTCTACTGGGGCACGGGCGGTGACCATCGCGCGGGTGCGTGCACGTCGGGGTGCACGATCCGTGAGCAGGAGATTCCGAGCGTACCCGAGCCGCAGACGCTCGCGCTGCTCGCGCTCGCACTGCTCGGCATGGGCTTTTCGCTGCGCGCACGCGTCCGGCACCGCGTGTAATCCCGGCGCGCGCCACGTGCGCTGCACAGCCTGACCGTCGCGCTGCCCGATCGCCGCCTCGCGGCGATCGGGCATAATCGCGGCCACGCGCCGCGAGGGACGGCGCCGTTTCCACCTCGATCCGGAGCCTCCATGTCTCGTTCCATTCGCTCGGCCATCGCCGCGTTCGCGCTCGCCGCGGTCTTCGCCCCCGTCGCCTTGGCCGACGTGACGATCGGCGTCACGCTGTCGGCGACCGGGCCCGCCGCATCGCTCGGCATTCCCGAGAAGAACACGATCGAACTGCTGCCGCCGACGATCGGCGGCGAGAAGGTCAAGTGGATCGTCCTCGACGACGGCTCCGACACGACGCGCGCGGTCACCAACACGCGCAAGCTCATCAGCGAGGACAACGCCGACGTGATCGTCGGCTCGACGGTCACGCCCAACTCGCTCGCGATGGTCGACATCGTCGCCGACGCCCAGGTGCCGATGGTGTCGATGGCTGCGTCGGCACGCATCGTCGATCCCGCGAATCCGAAGACCAAGTGGGTCTTCAAGGTTCCGCAGAACGATTCGCTGATGGCCGATGCGATCGCCAAGCACATGAAGGCGCACGGCGTGAAGTCGCTGGGCTACATCGGCTTCAACGACGCGTACGGCGAGAGCTGGCTCGCGGAGATCAAGCGCGCCGCCGGCGCGAACGGGCTTTCGGTCGTCGCCGACGAGAAGTACAACCGCAACGACACGTCGGTGACCGGCCAGGTGCTGAAGCTCGTCGCTGCGAATCCCGATGCGATCCTGATCGGTGCGTCGGGCACGCCGGGCGCGACACCGCAGAAGGAATTGGTTGCGCGCCACTACAAGGGCACGATCTATCAGACGCACGGGGTCGCGAATCCCGACTTCCTGCGCGTCTGCGGCGCCGACTGCAACGGCACGCTGCTGCCGATCGGGCCGATGCTCGTGTTCGAGCAGTTGCCCGAATCCAATCCCGTGAAGAAGGTCGCGGCGAAGTACATCACGCAATACGAGGCGAAGTACGGGAAGGACTCGCGCACGACGTTCGGCGGCCACGCGTACGACTCGTTCGTGCTGCTCGAGCACGCGATCCCGGTGGCGCTCAAGTCGGCGAAACCGGGCACCAAGGAGTTTCGCGCGGCGCTGCGCGACGCGCTCGAGAAGGCCGACGTCGTCGGCACGCACGGCGTGTTCGTCATGAGCCCGCAGAATCACAACGGCCTCGACGAGCGCGCCGTCGTGATGATCACGATCGACAACGGCAAGTGGGTGCTCGCCAAATAACGCTTTTCCGACGTCGTTTCCGGATCGCTTGGCGGACGGGCCGCGGCAACACGCGGCCCGTTCCACGTTCGACGAGGCCGTTCACGCATGGATCTTTCGATCGCCGCGTTCCTGATGCAGGACGGCATCACGAACGGGGCGATCTACGCGCTGCTCGCGCTCGCGCTGGTCCTCGTGTTCACCGTGACGCGGATCATCTGGATCCCGTCCGGTGAGTTCGTCACCTACGGGACGCTGACGCTCGCCGGATTGCAACTCGGCAAGCCGCCGGGGACCGTCGGACTGCTGATCGGCGTCGCGCTCGTGGCCGCCGTCGTCGAAACCATCTCGACGCTTCGCCACGGCCAGCCGCGCAAGCTCCCGCTGCGGCTCGCGCTGTGGCTCGGCGTACCGCTCGCGATCGCGTGGGCCGTCTGGTGGTTCGCGCCGCGCGGCCTTCCGCTCGCGCTGCAGATCGCGTTGACGCTCGCCGCCGTCACCGCCCTGGGTCCGCTCATCTACCGGATCGTCTACCAACCGATCGCCGATGCGAGCGTGCTCGTGCTGTTGATCGTCTCCGTCGCCGTGCACTTCGCGCTGGTCGGACTCGGCCTGTGGTTCTTCGGCGCCGAAGGTTCGCGCACGCCCGCATTCACCGGTGCATCGTTTCGCGCCGGCGCGCTGACGTTCAGCGTGCAGAGCGTGCTCGTCGTCGTCACGAGCTTCGTGCTGATCGGCGCGCTGTACCTGCTGTTCGGCCGCACGCTGTACGGCAAGGCGCTGCACGCGACCGCGGTCAATCGCATCGGCGCGCGGCTCGTCGGCATCTCCCCGAGCTTCGCGGGCTCGCTTACGTTCGTGCTCGCGGCGCTGTTGTGCGCGTTCTGCGGCGTGCTCATCGGCCCGATCACGACCGTCTACTACGACTCGGGCTTCCTCGTGAGCCTCAAGGGCTTCGTCGGTGCGATCATCGGCGGGCTCGTCAGCTACCCGCTCGCCGCCGCGGGCGCGCTTCTCGTCGGCGTGCTCGAAGCGTTCTCGTCGTTCTGGGCGAGCGCGTTCAAGGAAGTGATCGTCTTCACGCTGATCATTCCCGTCCTTCTGTGGCGAAGCCTCGCCACCCGCCATCACGAGGAGGACGAATGACGATGCCGAGCGCCGCCGAGCAGCGCGTGCTGCCGATCGCGACGATCGCGTCGGCGATCGTCGTCGTCGTCCTCGCCGCGATTCCGCTCGCCGGGCCGCCGTTCTGGGTGACGCTCGCGAACTACATCGGGCTCTACAGCATCGTCGCGCTCGGCCTCGTGCTGCTCACCGGCATCGCCGGGCAGACGTCGTTCGGGCAGGCCGCGTTCGTCGGTCTCGGCGCCTACACGACGGCCTTTCTCACGACGCACTACGGCGTCTCGCCGTGGCTTACGCTGCCCGCGGCGATTGCGATCACGCTCGTGGTCGCGCTCGCGCTCGGCTTCATCACGCTGCGCATGCAGGGGCACTACCTGCCGCTCGCGACGATCGCGTGGGGCATCAGCCTGTTCTTCCTCTTCGGCAACCTCGAATCGCTCGGCGGCCACACCGGCGTCACCGGCATCCCTTCGCTGTCGCTCGGGCCCATCGAGCTCAAGAACGAGCGGCACTTCTGCATCCTGATCTGGGTCGTCACGCTCGGGGCGCTGTTCGCGACGCACAACCTGCTCGATTCGCGCCCGGGACGCGCGCTCCGCGCGATGAAGGGCTGCGTCGACATGGCCGAGGCGTTCGGCGTCGACGCGGCGCGGCTCAAGATCCTCGCGTTCGTCTACGCGGCACTGCTCGCCTGCGTCTCGGGCTGGCTTTACGCGCATCTGCAGCGCTTCGTGAATCCGACGCCGTTCGGCATCAACCAGGGCATCGAATACCTGTTCATGGCGGTCGTCGGCGGCGCGGGCAGCGTCTGGGGCGCCGTCGTCGGCGCGACGCTCATCACCGTGCTGAAGCAGGTGCTGCAGGACGTGCTGCCGACGCTCCTCGGGCGCAGCGGCAACTTCGAGATCGTCGTCTTCGGCGTGCTGATGATCCTGCTTTTGCAGTTCGCCCGAAACGGCGTCGTCGACTGGGCGCTGCGCGTCCTGCCACGGCGCGCGCCTGTACCGCCGCGCGATGCGCCACCGCTGCCCGCCGGCGACAAGCCGCCGCGGGCTACGGGCGCGCTCCTCGACGTGCGCCACGCGCGCAAGGCCTTCGGCGGCCTCGTCGCCGTCGACGACCTCTCGTTCGAGGTGCGCGCCGGCGAGATCGTCGGACTGATCGGGCCGAATGGTGCCGGCAAGAGCACGACGTTCGCGCTCATCAGCGGCGCACTGCCCATGTCGGGCGGCGACATCGTGTTCGGTGGCGCGTCGATCGCCGGCAAGCGGCCGTGGGAGATCGCGCGTCTCGGCATCGGCCGCACGTTCCAGCACGTGCGACTGCTGCCGACGATGTCCGTGCAGGACAACGTCGCGCTCGGCGCGTATCGCCGCACGCGCGCGGGCGTGCTTCGGGCGGCGCTGCGCCTCGATCGTGCCGAGGAGCGGCGCACGCGCGCGCTCGCGCTTCGCGAGATCGCACGCGTCGGCCTTGCCGACCACGCGTACGACGAGGCGGGCAGCCTGCCGCTCGGCAAGCAGCGCATCGTCGAGATCGCGCGCGCGCTCGCCGCCGATCCGTCGCTTCTGCTGCTCGACGAGCCCGCCGCGGGCTTGCGTTATCTCGAGAAGCGGGCGCTGGCCGAACTGCTGCGCGCCTTGCAGCGTGACGGCATGACGATCCTGCTCGTCGAGCACGACATGGAATTCGTCATGGGCCTCACCGATCGGCTGGTCGTGATGGATTTCGGCGAGAAGCTCGCGGAAGGACGCCCGGCGGACATTCAGCGCGATCCGCGCGTGCTCGAGGCGTATCTCGGCGTCGAAGAGGCCGAGGCCGGGGCATGAGGGCATCCGCCTCGGAGGCCGAGGCCCTCGACGTTCGCGACATATGCGTCGCCTATGGCAAGGTGCCCGCGGTGCGCGACGTCACGCTGCGGGTGGCCCCGGGCACGATCGTCACCGTCATCGGTCCCAACGGCGCGGGCAAGACGACGCTGCTCTCGGCCATCGCGGGGCTGTTGCCGGCGACCGGCGAGGTGCGCTGCTTCGGCGAAATCGCCAACGGCTGGCCGGTGGAGGAGCGCGTGCGCCGCGGCGTCGTGCTCGTGCCGGAGCGTCGCGAGCTGTTCGCATCGATGAGCGTCGCGGACAACCTCCTGCTCGGTGCCTTCGCGCGACGCGGCGATCATTCGCGCGCCGGGCGTCTGGCCGATGTGTATCGCCGTTTCCCCAGGCTCGAGGAACGGCGGGCGCAACTCGCCGGGACGCTGTCGGGTGGCGAGCGGCAGATGCTCGCGCTCGGCCGCGCGCTGATGTCGTCGCCACGCGTGCTCCTGCTCGACGAGCCGTCACTCGGCCTGGCGCCGCTGGTCGTGCGCGACATCTTCGCCATCATCGGCACGCTGCGTTCGACCGGCGTCGCCATTCTGCTCGTCGAGCAGAACGCGCGCGCCGCGCTCGCGATCGCCGACTACGGCTACGTGCTGGAGACCGGCCAGGTCGCGTTCGAAGGCGACAGCGGCGATCTCGCGGCGAATCCGCGCGTCGCCGCGACGTATCTCGGCAAGGGCCACTCGGCAAGCGCGATGCCGGCGCTTGGCGGTTGAACACGGCGCCGGCAAGCCCCATCGTCAAACGAACCCCCACCAAAATCACGGGGTCAGATTCCTCGAAGGGCTATCGCCCTTCGAGGCCTCGAACCCCTCGCCAAGGATCCCGGTGAACGATACGACCCTCGCTCCGATTGCCCCCACGCTCCTCGCCGACGCCGACCGGCTGCTGCTCGCGCCCGCCGACCTCGACTTCGACAAGATCTCGCGCGTGCTCGCATCGATCCACGCCCACGACGTCGACTTCGCCGATTTCTACTTCCAGCACGCATGCTTCGAGAGCTGGAGCCTCGAGGAGGGCATCGTCAAGGCCGGGACGTTCAACATCGACCGCGGCGTCGGCGTGCGCGCCGTGTCGGGCGACAAGCAGGCGTTCGCGTACTCGGACGACATCTCGCTGCCGGCGCTCGAGGAAGCCGCGACGGCGGTGCGGGCGATCGGCCGCCAGGGTCAATCCGCCTCGACGGCGTTGGGGCGCACGGCCGACACGCGCCTTTTGTATCCGACCGCCGATCCCGTGCTGAGCCTCGGCGACGCCGCCAAGGTCGATCTGCTGACGCGCCTCGAGAAGATCGCGCGCGCGCTCGATCCACGCGTCGTGCAGGTGATGGCGTCGCTCGCCGGGGAGCACGAGACGGTGCTGATCGCGCGCAGCGACGGCCTGGTCGCGGCGGACGTGCGACCGCTCGTGCGCGTGTCGATCACCGTCATCGTCGAAGAGCATGGCCGCCGCGAGCAGGGCCATGCGGGCGGCGGCGCGCGGCTCGATTACGCATTCTTCACCGACGCGCAACTGCACGCGTTCGCGAAGCAGGCGGTCGGCCAGGCGGTCGTGAACCTCGGCGCGCGCGAAGCGCCGGCGGGCTCGATGACGGTCGTGCTCGGCAACGGCTGGCCGGGCATCCTGCTGCACGAGGCGATCGGCCACGGCCTCGAAGGGGACTTCAACCGCAAGGGCACGAGCGCGTTCTCCGGACGCATCGGCGAGCGCGTGGCCGCACCCGGCGTGACCGTCGTCGACGACGGCACGCTCGGCGAGCGGCGCGGCTCGCTCAATCTCGACGACGAGGGACATGCGACGCAGCGCACGGTGCTGATCGAGGACGGCGTGCTGCGCGGCTACATGCAGGATCGCCTCAACTCCGGGTTGATGAAGACGGGCGCGACGGGCAACGGGCGCCGCGAATCGTTCGCGTATCTGCCGATGCCGCGGATGACGAATACGATCATGTTGTCGGGCGCGCACGATCCGGCGGAGATCATCGGCTCGGTGCAGAAGGGGCTCTACGCCGCGAACTTCGGCGGCGGCCAGGTCGACATCACCAGCGGCAAGTTCGTGTTCTCGGCGGCCGAGGCGTACATGATCGAGGACGGCAGGATCACGTATCCGGTGAAAGGCGCGACGCTGATCGGCAACGGACCCGATGCGCTCACGCGCGTGTCGATGGTCGGCAACGATCTGCAACTCGACGCCGGCGTCGGAACCTGCGGCAAGGACGGGCAAAGCGTGCCGGTCGGCGTGGGTCAACCGACGCTGCGCATCGACGGACTGACCGTCGGCGGAACGTCGGGCTGATCGACTTCGGCTGAGCCCTCGGGGTCAGCGACGAGGATCGCCGCACGAAATGCGGCGATCCTCGTCGCGCTGACCCGGAGTCCCGGCGATCCTCATCGCTGACCCCGAAGTCTTAGTGCAGCGGGCCGCCTTGCGGCGCCTCGCTCACCGGCGGCGACGGCGACGCGTGGTGACACACGACGCGCCAGCCGTAGGGCGTGCGCATCAGGACGTTGGTTGCGATCGCCGCGCCGCGTCGTCCGTCCTCGCCGGCGCGCAGGTGCTCGATCGCGCTTTGCATCGCGAGGCCGACGGTCTCGATCGCGACGAGACCGTCGATACGGAACGAAACCTTCGACTCGCTCGCGAACATCTGCTCGAAGCTTTGGCGTACCGCCTCGTAGCCGACGTGCCGCGCGCCGCTCGGATGAATGCAGACGATGTCCTCGTCCTCGGCCCACGTCGCCATCATCGCATCGAGATCACGCGCTTCGAACGCCTGGTAGAACGCCTGCGTGACGTCCTGCGGCGAGGTGTAGATCGGCGGTGTGCGTGCCGTGGGCATGATCAGCTGGGCGGGGCCTGCAGAACCAACGAACTGCGCGCGAGATTGTAGACCATGTCCGGCGACAAATCGCGCATGCAACGGAAATGCCCGAGCGGGCATTCGCGCTTGAAGCACGGGCTGCACGCGATGTCGATGCGCGCGATTTTCGCTTTCTCCGACAACGGCGGCGTGTACGCCGGCGACGACGAACCGAACAGCGCGACGAGCGGCACGCCGACCGCCGCTGCCGCATGCATGAGCCCCGAATCGTTCGTGACGACGAGCGCTGCGACGGACATCAGGTCGATCGCGCTTCCGAGGTCGGTGCGCCCGGTGAGATCGACGACGCGCGTCGCGCCGTCGAGCGCCGCGATGACCTGCGCGGCGGCGGCCCGATCGTTCGGCGAGCCGAGGATCCAGATCGCGCAACCGTCGTCGTGCAGGCGCCGGGCGAGCGCGGCGAAGTGCTCGGCCGGCCACCGTTTCGCGGGTCCGAATTCGGCACCCGGGCAAAGGATTGCGACGGGACGCTCGCGCGTCAACTGCATCGCGCGCATCGCCGCGTCGCGGTTCGCCGCGTCGGGGACGAGGCGTGGCGCAAGCTGCGCCTCGTCGATCGGGGAACTTTCGCTACGCGGCGAGGCGAGCGCAGCGTAGCGGGCAACGAGCTTTGGCACGCGCCGCCGATCGATGCGCCGGGGATCGGTGAGAAGGCCGTAGCGCATCTCGCCAACGTAACCGGTGCGCACGGGAATGCGCGCGAACCACGGCACCAGTGCGGATTTCCACGTGTTCGGCAGCACGTACGCGTGCGTGTAGCGCGCGTCGCGTAACGCATGCCCCAGCGCGCGGCGCGTCGTCCAGCCGAAGCGCCCGTGCGCAAACGGAGCGTCGATGATGCGACGAACGCCTTGGACGCGCGCGTAGACGGGGGCGCACCATGCGGGCGCGATCACGTCGACGTCCGCACCGCGCCTCGCCAGGGCGGCGATCAGCGGCTCGGAGAGAATCGCATCGCCGACCCACGACGGCGCAACGACGAGCGCGCGCAGCGCGCTGCGCGCATCGTCCGCGGTCGGCGGGCGCTGCGTCAGTGACCGGCTTTCGCTTCGCCGACCAGGCGATAGCGCGTGCCGCAATACGGGCACATCGCCTCGCCAGCGCTCGCGACGTCGAGGAAGACGCGCGGATGCGAGCTCCACAGCGGCATGCCGGGGTTCGGGCAGAAGATCGGCAGATCCTCGGCGCGCACCGACACGACCGGCAGTTCCGGCGCCTCGATCTCGTGCGCGCGCTCGTTCATGCCGCGGCCGTTCCCCTCGTCGCCTCGCGCGTCGTCGTCATGCCCGTTCGTCGACGTACGCGAGCCAGTCGACGTGTTGGGCATTGCGACCGTTCACGGTATCGAAGAACAGGCTTTGCAGCTTCGTCGTGATCGGTCCGCGCTTGCCGTCGCCGATGATGCGATTGTCGTATTCGCGAATCGGCGTGATCTCGGCTGCCGTTCCGGTGAAGAACGCCTCGTCCGCCACGTAGACCTCGTCGCGCGTGATGCGCCGCTCCTGCACCGGGATCCCGAGCTCGCTCGCGAAGGTCAGCACGGTGTCGCGCGTGATGCCCGCGAGCGCGCCGCCGGCCAGGTCGGGCGTCGCGAGCTTCCCGTCGCGCACGATGAACACGTTCTCGCCCGATCCCTGGCAGATGTAGCCCTGCGTGTCGAGCAGCATCGCCTCTTCGTAGCCGTCGTGCGTCGCCTCCTGGTTGGCGAGGATCGACACCGCGTAGTTCGTCACCGCCTTCGCGCCGCACATCGTCACGTTCGGGTGGTGATGCGTGAACGACGACGTGCGTACGCGAATGCCCTTCTCGAGTCCTTCGGCGCCGAGGTATGCGCCCCACGGCCACGCCGCGATCGCCACGCGCACCGGGTTCGAACGGGCGGCGACGCCCATCGCCTCCGAGCCGTAGAACGCGATCGGCCGGATGTAGCACGCCTCGAGCCGGTTCTCGCGGACGCAGGCGCGTTGCGCCTCGAAGATTTCGTCCGGCGTATAGGGGATCTTCATCGCGAAAATGCGCGCCGAGCGAAAGAGGCGATTCGTGTGGTCGCGCAACCGGAAGATCGCGGGGCCTTTCGCGGTCGCGTAGCAGCGTACGCCCTCGAAGACGCCCATGCTGTAATGCAACGTGTGCGTCAGCACGTGCGTCGTCGCGTCGCGCCACGGCACCATCTTCCCGTCGTACCAGATCCACCCGTCGCGGTCGGCCATCGACATGGCGCGCGCTCCTTCGTCTCTCGGAAACCCGCGATTTTAGCAGTAGGGTGCCTGGGGGTCGGAGCTGCCGGGACTCGCGCGCCGAACGCGCGAATCCTTACAGCTCCGACCCCCGAGCACCGAATACGGCGGTCCGCAACGCGTCGACGCTCGCGCGGCGCGCGGCCTGCGCATCCGGCTCCACGCGCGCATGCGCCGCGCCGGTGAGCCGCACCTGATGCTGCAGCCGGCGGTATTCGCGATACGCGTCGGCCGCGGCGCGCGCGAGTGACGCATCGACGAGTCCCGCCTCCGCGGCAATGCCGAGAAGCGCGATGTTGCCGGCGTTGCGCGTGAGCTCGGGATGTGCGTGCGCATGCGCGAGCACGAGGTATTGCACCGCGAACTCGATGTCGACCATGCCGCCGGGATCGTGCTTGAGGTCGAACAGCGGCGTGCGGTTCGGATGTCCCTCCGCCATGCGCGCGCGCATGTCGACGATGTCGTGCGCGAGTTGGGCGCGATCGCGTGGCAGCCGCAGGATGCGCTCGCGCAACGCCTCGAATGCCGCGCCGATCGCCGCGTCGCCGGCGACGAAACGCGCGCGCGTGAGCGCCTGGTGCTCCCACGTCCACGCCTGCTCGCGCTGGTAGCGCTCGAACGCCGCGGTGCTCGAGACCATCAGGCCCTTGGCGCCGTCCGGCCGCAAGCGCAGATCGGTTTCGTAGAGGCGCCCGGCACCGGTCGCGCTCGTGAGCCAGGTATTGATGCGCTGCGCGAGCCGCGCGTAGCGCGCCTGCGCCTCCTGCGCCTGCACCGGGTCGTCGTCGCTCGCATGCAGGAAGACGAGGTCCAGGTCGGACGCGTAACCCAGCTCTTTCCCGCCCAGTTTGCCGTAGCCGATGATCGCGAAGCGCGGCGGCGGCGCGTCGTTCCCGTGGAGCAGGCGCCAGCAATGCGCGAGCGTCGCGGCGAGAATCGTGTCGGCAAGCGCGGACAGGTGATCGGCGAGACGCTCGACGGTCAGTTGTCCGGCGAGATCCTGCGCGAGCAGGCGAAACGCGTGCGCATGCTGGAAATGGCGCAGCGTATCCATCGCCGCTTCCGCATCACCCGCGTCGGCGGCGAGCAGACGCTCGAGCTCGCTTCGCCACGACGCCCAGTCCGGCTCGGCGAGAAGCACGCGCGCGTCGAGCAACTCGTCGAGCAGGAACGGGCGCCGCGTGAGGTAATCGGCAGCCCAGGCCGACGCACCCATCAGCGCGGCAAGTCTCGGCAGCAGCGGCGGATGCTCGACGAGCAGCGCGAGGTACGCGCTGCGCCCGCTGACGGCGTCCAGCAGATCGAGCAGGCGCCGCAGCACGGCTTGCGGCGTTGCGCCCGGTTGCGGATGCGCGGCGGCGACGGCCATCAACGCCGGCACGAGACGATCGAAGCGCTCGCGCGATCGTGCGGGTAATTGCAGGTAGCGCCGGCTCGCGCGCAGGCGATCGAGCATCGCGACCAGCTCGCCCGGTGCCTCGAAGCCGGCACGCGCCAACGCGTCGAGCGTTTCCCCGCTCGCGTCGGGGTCCTCCCAGATCGCCGCAAGCCGCGCCGTCGTCGCGTCGCTCGCGCTCGCGCGCTCCGGCGTCTCGAACACGGCGTTGAACTGCCGCGACACCTGCGTGCGTTGCGCAGCGAGCGCCGCGTCGAACGCCGCGACCGACGGCAGGCCGAGCGATTCGGCGACGAGCAGCCGCTCGCACGCGTCGTCGGGCACGCGGTGCGTCTGCCGGTCGTCGCGGTATTGCAGCCGATGCTCGAGGCGGCGCAGGAACAGATAGCCGTCGCGCAACATCGACGCCGCATGCGGCGCGATCAGGTTGCGCTGCGTCAGCGCGTCGAGCGCCGGCAAGGTCCCGCGCGCCCGGAGGCCGGCGTCGCGCCCGCCGCGCACGATCTGCAGCGCCTGCACGACGAATTCCACTTCGCGAATGCCGCCCGCGCCGAGCTTGACGTCGTCGGCATGGCCGCGGCGTGCGCCCTGCTCGCGGATCTGGCGATGGATGTCGCGCAGGCCGTCGTACGCGTCGTAGTCGAGGTACTTGCGGTAGACGAAGGGCGTGACGAGCGCCTGCAGTTCGTCGTGCGCATCGCCGGTGATCGGCCGCGCCTTCTGCCACGCGTAGCGCTCCCACGCGCGGCCTTGCGTCACGAGGTACTGCTCGAGCGCGCCGAACGAGACGGTGAGCGGGCCGCTTTCGCCGTACGGGCGCAGCCGCGTATCGACGCGGAAGACGTAGCCGTCCGCGTCGAGCTGGCCGATCGCGGCAATGACGCGTTGCGCGAGCCGATCGAAGAATTCGCGATTCGACACGACGCGCGCGCCGTCCGTCTCGCCGTCCTCCGGGTACACGAACACGAGGTCGACGTCGGACGAGACGTTGAGCTCGCGCCCGCCGAGCTTGCCCATGCCGACGACGATGAGGCGCTGCGCGTCGCCCGTCGGTCCGCGCGGTACGCCATGCACCTTCTCGAGCTGCGCCGCGTGGACGTCGACCGCCGCGACGAGCGCGCCATCGGCGAGCGAGGTCATCGCATCCACCACTTCGGCGAAGGCGGCGCGGCCGGTCAGGTCGCGCACGAGGGTGTGCAGGAAAACGCGCCGGCGAAGGCGCCGCAACGCTTGCGCGAGCCCTTCGGGGTCGCCACGGATCACGACCGTTGCGAGCGCCGTACGTGCGTCGTCCCAATCGAACGGCGCGTCGAGCGTGGCGGCGAGCGCCTCGCGCAGCGACGGGTCCGCGGCGAGCGATCGCCCCGCATAGTGACTGAAGGCGAGCGCGCGCTCGACGTCCATCCGTTACAATCGTTCGCGCATCATCTCTCGCTCATTATGCCTTCCACCGCGCGGGCGCCGACGAGGGCGGGTCGCCTCGCGCGGCTCGTCGCGAAGCTGGCGGTCACCGCTCTCGGCGTCTTCCTCGCGCTGCTGCTGGGCATCCGCGTCGTCGTCTATCCGCAGCTCGAGACGCGTCACGCGGACATCGCCCGCTGGCTCGGCATGCGCATCGGCCAGCCGGTCGAGATCGATCGGATCGTCACCGGCTGGGACGGCTGGAACCCGAAGCTTTCGATTCGCGGTTTCCGCCTGCGCGATCGCGTGCACGACAACGTCGTCCTCGACTTGCCGCGCGTCGATCTGCGCGTGGCGTGGACGTCCATTCCGCGGCTGGACCTGCGCCTGACGGAGCTCGCGATCGACGCACCGCGCCTCGCGGTGCGCCGCGACGCGCGAGGACGCCTGCACGTCGGCGGCTTCGAATGGCGCACCGAAGAGACGAGTGACGATTCGCCGTTCGCCGATTGGCTGCTGCGCCAGCCCAACGTCGTCGTCCGCGACGCGCTCGTCTCGTGGGACGACGAGCTGCGGCACACGCCGCAACTGCTCCTCGACCGCGTGCAGTTCCGGCTGGTGCAGCGCGCGGGGCGCCATCAGGCGGGCCTGACCGGCGTTCCGCCGGCAGAACTGGCGGCGCCGATCGACATTCGGGCCGATCTGACGGGCGCGTCGCTGAAGGACCCGGCTTCGCTGCACGGCAGGTTCTACGTGCGTCTCGATTACGCCGACGTGGCAGCGTGGCGCGAATGGCTGCCGTTGCCGTTCGCGCTCGACAGCGGCCGCGGCGCATTGCGGCTGTGGGTCGACGTCGCGCAGGGTCAGGCGCGCGCCGGCACGGCCGACCTCGAGCTCGCCGACGTGCAGGCGGTGCTGGGCCCCGATCTCGCACCGATCGAAGTCGCGCATCTCGCCGGCCGCGTGGAGTGGAGGCAATCGGAGACCGCCCGCACGTTCAGCGCGAGCGACCTCGTACTCGCGCTTCCCGACGGCAGCGGCGTCGGCTCGACGAACGTGACGCTGGCGTTGCGGGAGCCGCGCGACAGCGTGCCGGGTGGCGGCACGCTGTCGTTCAGCGTGCTCGACCTCGCACCGCTCGCTGCGCTCGCCGCGCATCTGCCGTTGCCCGACGCGGCACGCGCCGACATCGCGCGGCTCGCGCCGAGCGGCACGCTGCGCAACGGCCGCATTGAATGGACCGGCGACGCGCGCGAGCCCGCGCGCTATGCGATCGCCGCCGAAGTGCAGGCGGTCTCGGTCGCATCGCGCGACGGCGCGCCGGGCATGACGTCGTTGTCGGGTCGATTGTCGATGAACGAGGCGGGCGGCGACCTCGACGTCGAGGCCACCGATGCATCGGTGACATTGCCGCACGTCTTCGCCGAGCCGCTCACGCTCGGTCGCCTGCGCGGTGACGTGTCGTGGCAACGCGTCGACGGGAAGACGGGCGTCGCCTGGCGCGACGTCACGTTCGACAGCCCGGGCCTTGCCGGCGCGACGTCGGGCGCGTGGCATCCGGCTGCAGCGGGGCCGGGCACGATCGATCTGCACGTGAAGCTCGCGCGCGCGCCGCTCGCCGATGCGCATCGCTACGTGCCGACCATCATCGCACCGTCGCTCCGCGAATGGCTGCGGCGTGGCATCGGCGGCGGGACGACCAGCGATGCGACGCTCGTGCTCGTCGGCGACCTCGCGCAATTCCCGTTTCGCGACGGCAAGGGCGGTCGTTTCGCGTTGCAGGTCAAGGCGAGCGACGTGGCGCTGACCTATGCGGACGGTTGGCCGGCCATCACGGGCATTGCGGGCGACGTGCGCATCGAGGGTGCGCACGTATCGATCGACGCGGCGCGCGGCCGCATGGGCGACATCGCGCTCGGGCCGACGCACGCGGAGATGGCGGATTTTCACGACGCGCAACTCGTGGTGGACGGACGCGCGAGCGGGCCGACCCGCGCCTTCCTCGATTTCATCGCGGCGACGCCGGTGGCGGGATGGACAGCGCATGCCACCGACGACACTCGCGTGACGGGCGACGGCGAGCTCGCACTGCACCTGGCATTGCCGCTGCACGACATGGCGCACGCGAGCGTCGGCGGCCGCTACCGCTTCGCGCAAAACGCCATCGAGCTGCCCGGTGCGCCGCGGCTCGGCGCGGCGAGCGGCGAGCTCGCCTTCACCGGCCACGATGTGTCCGCCGCGGGCATCACGGCGCAAACGCTCGGCGGTCCGCTGACGCTCGCGCTTTCGGCGAGCGGTGGGCGGGTGCACGTCGATGCGAGCGGGCGTGCCGAGCTCGCGCAGGTGCGGCAGGCATTCGACGCTCCGTTTCTTTCGCGAATCGATGGCACCACGGATTGGAAGCTCGCCCTCGACGCTGTCGACCGCGACGTCGCGTGGAGCGTCGAGAGCTCGCTCGTTGGTGCGCGCGTCGACATGCCGACGCCGTTGCGCAAGGCGGCCACCGATGCGGTTCCGCTGCGTGTCGAGCGCAAGCCGCTCGCCACGGCGGATACGCGCATCACCGGAGAACGCAAGGCGTCGAAGGTGTCGGAAGATCGCATCACCATCGACTACGGCCGCATCGCGCGCGCCGTTTTGCGTCGGCGTGCCGTCGATTCGACGCCCACGATCGAGCGCGCCATCGTCCTCGTCGGCAAGTCGATCGCGGACAACGTCGATGCGTCGCAACCGGGCGTGTTCATTCGCGCGAACGTGCCCGACGCGAACGTCGACGACTGGCTCGATTTCGCGTCCGCTGCAAAGGCGCCGGCAGGTGGCAGCAGCGACATGCCGGCCGTGCGGGGCATCGATCTGCAGGCGGCGAAGGTGACGGTGCTCGGGCGATCGTTCGCCGAGGTGAAGGCCACCGCGCGCCGTTCTGCCGCCGACTGGCGCGTCGCGCTCGATGGTCCGGAGCTCGCCGGCAACGCGACGTGGCGCGCGTCGTCGCGCGAGCAGCCCGATGGACGGCTCGTGGCGCACCTGACGCGCCTCGTGTCGACGCCCGCACCGGATGCGAGCGCGAGTGTGGAAGGTGCTCATCCTGTCACCGACGCGAGTCACTGGCCCGCAGTCGACCTCGTCGCCGACGACCTGATGCGCAAGGGTCGCTCGCTCGGGCGACTCGAGGTCCACGCTCAACCTGCCGGCGGCGCGTGGCAGATCCGCAAGCTCGTGCTCGCGAACGAGGCAGGCGCGATCGACGCGCACGGATCGTGGCACGTGGCGGCGTCGCCGCCGCAGACCGAGCTCGACATCGCGATCGACGTCAAGGAAGCGGGCGCGTTTCTCGGCCGCTTCGGCTGGCCCGACGCGGTGAAGGGCGCGGCCACGAAGATCGACGGTCGCGTTGCGTGGGCCGGGTCGCCCGGCGACTTCGACTATCCGTCGCTGAGCGGACGCCTTGCGCTACGGGCCGGACCCGGCCAGTTCACGCGCCTCGAGCCGGGCGTCGGCCGCCTCCTCGGCGTGTTGTCGCTGCAAGCGTTGCCGCGGCGCATCTCACTCGACTTTCGCGACGTCTTCAGCGAAGGGTTCGCGTTCGACACGATCGCCGGCAACATCGTGATCGATCACGGCATCATGCACACGGAAGACCTGCGGCTCGCCGGGCCCGCGGCTGCGGTCGACCTGTCCGGCGACGTCGATCTCGCGCGCGAGACGCAGCAGTTGCAAGTGCGCGTGAAGCCGTCGCTGTCGACGGGCGTGTCCGCCGGCGCGGCGGCGCTCTTCATCGCCAATCCGTTGCTCGGCGCAGCCGTCGGTGCCGGCACGCTGCTCGCACAGAAGATGCTGAACAATCCCTTCGACCAGCTCTTCAGCTACCGCTATGCGGTAACGGGGACGTTCGACGATCCGGTCGTCGCGCGCATCGGCGCCGCCGCGACGAGCGCGGACTCGTCGGCATCCCGATAGAATGGCGCGATGAACCGCGCGAGTCCGTTTCGCGTCGCTGCGATCCAGATGACGTCGGGCTCCGACGTCGCGGAGAACCTGCGGCGCGCGCGAGATCTCGTCGCCCGCGCGGCAGAGGCCGGTGCGTCGCTCGCGCTTCTTCCCGAGAATTTCGGGTTGATGGCGCTGCATGCGGCCGACAAGGTCGCCGCACGCGAGCCGGACGGCGAGGGAGCGCAGCAGGCGTTTCTCGCCGAGGTGGCGCGCGATCATCGCCTCTATGTCATCGGCGGTAGCGTGCCGCTCGCATGCGACGATCCGGCGCGCACACGGCAGTCGCTGCTCGTGTACGCGCCGGGCGGCGAGCGCATCGCGCGCTACGACAAGATCCATCTCTTCCGCTTCACGCACGGCGACGAGGACTACGACGAGGCGAAGACGATCGTCGCGGGGGCCACGCCCGCAGCGTTCGACGCGCCGTGCGGGCGCGTCGGGTTGTCGATCTGCTACGACCTGCGCTTCCCCGAGCTCTACCGTGAGCAGGGCGATCTCGCGTTGATCGTCGTTCCCGCGGCGTTCACGGCGCGAACCGGTGCGGCACATTGGGAAGTGCTGCTGCGGGCACGCGCGATCGAGAACCAGTGCTACGTGCTCGCCGCCGCTCAAGCGGGGACGCATCCGGGCGGCCGCCGGACGTTCGGACACTCGATGCTCGTCGATCCGTGGGGCGACGTCATCGCGTCGCAGGCCGAAGGCGAGGGTATCGTGACCGGCGACGTCGACGCCGCGCGCATCGCCGACGTGCGCGCGCGGCTGCCCGCCGTGCTCCATCGTCGCCTCGGCCGATAACGACTGTCGAGGACGCGGAGGACGAAACGATGACAACCGACCGGCTGCTGCGCGGCTTCGTGATCCTGGTCGTCGACGACGACGCCGATAATCTCGAGCTCTCGGCGCAGGTCGTGCGCTCGCTCGGCTGCGAGGCATTGACGGCATCGTCGAGCGACGAGGCGCTCGCGCTGCTCGACACCGGCGCGCACGTCGATCTCGTTTTCTCCGACGTCGTCATGCCGAAGACGAGCGGTCTCGCGCTCGCGCGCGCTGCCCGCGAGCGCGGCTTGCCGGTCGTGCTCGGGACCGGCTACCCCGACGCCGCGGAGGAGGGGACCGATCGCGGCGTGATCCCGCTCATCAAGCCGTATTCGATCCAGCGCCTCGAGGCGGTCTTCGCGGAACTGCTGCACGTCGACCGCGGCGCACGCCCGGCCTGATCGCGCACTACGCTGCGGTCTCCCTGCCGTCGGCGGCGGCTGGCGCGCGCTCGTGGACCAGCCGCACGATGAGGTCGAACAGGGCGTTCATGCCGAACGGCTTCGCGATGTGCGCGTCGAACCCGGTGCGAAGCGCATGCGCGAGGTCCTCGTCGCGCGCGTAACCCGATACGGCAATCGCGGGTGTGGTCGCCATCCGCTCGGAGTGCTCGCGTCGCAGGCGCGTGACGAGCTCGTAACCGTCGTGCACGGGCATGCCGATATCCGAGAGCACGATCGCGATGTCGGCGTTGGTCGCGAACGCGGCCAACGCGGCACTCGCCGTCTGCGTCGTCGTGACGCGCGCGCCGCCGAGCTCGAGCATCGAGGCGAGCATCGACAACGCGTTGGCATCGTCGTCGACGGCGAGCACGTGCAGGCCGGCGAGGCGATCCTCCGGCTGCATTTCGCCGGCGTCGGCGACACTGTCCGCGGATGCGACGTGGTCGATCTCGGCCGGCAGCGTCATCGTGAACGTCGCGCCGCGGCCGAGACCGTCGCTTCGCGCGGTGATGCTGCCACCGTGCAGGTCGAGGATATGGCGCGCGATCGCGAGCCCGAGGCCCATGCCGCCGTGGCGTCGCGTGATCGAGCCATCGGCCTGGCGGAAGCGCTCGAAGATCAGCGGCAACATGTCGGCGGCGATGCCTTCGCCCTGGTCGGCGATCGCGATCTCGACCTTGTCGCCTTCGACGCGCATCGACACGTCGATCACCGATTGATCGTGCGAGAACTTGATCGCGTTGACGAGGATGTTCGAAACGACCTGCTGCAGCCGCATCGGGTCACCGAAGACGGTGACGGGCACGTTCGGCAGGCTGGCGCGGATCTGGATCGCACGCGCATCGGCCTGCGGACGGACCGCCGCGATCGCGGCCTCGACGACGACGGACGGATAGACACGATCGCGCTCGAGGCGCAGCCGTCCGGTGATGATGCGCGACACGTCGAGCAGGTCGTTGATCAGCTGATTCTGCAGGCGTGCGTTGCGCTCGATCGTCTCGAGCGCCTGCGTCTGCTGGACCGTGGTCAGCCGCCCGCTCTTGAGCAGGTGCAGCCAGCCGAGCACTGCGCTCATCGGCGTGCGCAATTCGTGCGACAGCGTCGCGAGGAACTGGTCCTTGATGCGCGCCGCCTCCTCCGCCGCCGCGCGCGCGGCCGATTCACGCGCGAGCAACGCGTTGCGCTCGACGTCGGCGCTCCGGCGCTCGGTGACGTCGAGCATCACGCCGATGAAGCGCGTGCGCTGGCCGGCCTCGTCGGGATGGAAGAGCCCGGTCGGCGCGAGCCAGCGCTCGTCGCCGTCGCTTGCGCGCACGATGCGGTGCTCGTGGCGGAAATGCGTGCTCGCGTCGCGCGCCGCGTCGAATGCGGCGATCGTCGCCTGCAGGTCGTCGGGATGGATGCGATCGATCCATGCGTTCATGCTCGCCGGGCCCGGCGCCGCGGACAGACCGAGGATGTCGAACATCGCGACGCTGAACACGGCGTTGCCGGTGCGCAAATCGATGTCGCAGGTTCCGAAACCGGCGCTTTCCGTCGCGAGCCGCAGCCGCTCCTCGCTGGCGGCGAGTCCCGCTTCGGTCTGGCGCAGCCGCAGCAGCGTGCGGACGACGGTGATGAGCTCTTCGGGTGCCAGCGGCTCGACGAGGTAGATCTCGGCGCCGCTTTCCATTCCGATTTGCTGGTCCGTCTCGCTGACATGCGTGGCAGAAATATGCAGCACGGGGATACGACGCGTCGCCGGGTCGCTCTTGATGCGCCGGCACACCTCCAGCCCGCTGACGTCCGGAAGCTGGACGTCGAGGAGCACCAGCTGCGGCATCGCCTGTGCGACGAGGCGAAGCGCGGTGGTGCCGTCGCGCGCCTCCAGCACGTGAAAGCCTGCGCGGCGCAAAATCCGCGTTTTGGCATATAGCGCGGGCTCGTTGTCGTCGACGTTGAGGATCGTCGACGAAGGGGTCGGCTTCACGCGGCCTCCGAACGGAACGCCGGCCTACGCGCAATGGCGGCACGCACGCTTTGCACGAGTGCCCGCGACATCTCGTCCTTCGCGAGCACCGCATGCACGACGTCGCCGAGATGCGCGCGCTCGACGTCGTCGAGCGTGCGCGACGTGCAAACCACGAGCGGAATGTCGCGTGTGGACGGCGCGCCGCGCAGCCGCTCGATCAGCGCGAAGCCGTCGATGTCCGGCAGGCCGAGATCGAGCACGATCGCATCCGGCTTCAGCGTGCGCGCCGACTCGATGCCCGCCTCGCCGGTCCTGACCGAGTGCACATGGAACGCCCCACTTTCGAGCAGCCGGCGCATCGCATACGTCGCCCCGGGATCGTCCTCTACGACGAGCACGCGCGTGCCCGTCGATTGTGCGGGTACGGTGTCCGGCGAAGCACCGATGCGCTCGCTCGCGGTCTCAGGTGCGACCGGCAGCGTCAGGAAGAAGCGCGAGCCATGGCCGAGACGGCTGTCGACGGCGACATGGCCGCCCAGCGCATGCGCGAGCCGCCGGCAGAGCGGCAAGCCAAGACCGGTGCCCTTGACACGAGTCTGCAGCGGCCCTCGCACCTGCACGAACTCCTCGAAAATGCGCTCGTGGTCCTCGGGCGCGATGCCGATCCCCGTGTCTTCGACGACGAACTCGACGATGTCGGGGTGTCGACGCGCCGCCACGGTGACGCTTCCGCGCTCGGTGTACTTGAGCGCGTTCGAAATCAAGTTCCGCAGGATCTGCGCGACCTTGCCTTCGTCGGACACGAGCGGCGGTACGTCATGCGCGGGAACGAACTTCAGCGCGACATCGTGACTCACGAGCGGTCGTAGCATCCCGCGCAGGGTACTGAAGAGCGCGTCGACGGTGAACTCGACGTTGACGATCTCCAGCTTTCCGGCTTCGATGCGTGCGATGTCGAGCAGGTCGTCGACGAGCTCGGCGAGGTCGTTAGCCGCCTTGGCAATCAAGCGGACCTGATGTGCCTGTTCCTCCGTGAGCGGCCCGTCGACGCGTCCGAGCAGCAGCCCCGCGAGCGCGCGGATCGAGCTGAGCGGCGTGCGGAACTCGTGGCTCATGTTCGACAGGAACCGCGATTTCATCTCGTCGGCCTGCCGCAGTCGCGCGGCCTTTTCATCGAGCTCCGCGTAGAGCGCGACGACGCCGCGGTTCGTGTCCTCCAGCTCGCGTTCCAGATGCGCAAGCTGCTCCTGCCGATCGCGCGTCTCCGCGAGCGCGACGAGCAATTCGCGCTGTTGCAGCAAAAGCTCGTCCGAGGTGTTGCTCACCGGAGCGTTGGCAAGCGCCCGCCGGACGCGCGCGAGCGACTCGTGTATCGGCGGCCCGTACCCGTGCGCGAGCGCCTTCGCCATCTCGACGCGCGTGCCGCGCGCATCCGAGGCGATCTCGCAGCGATCCATCAATCGGCGCGCACCGGCGATGCCGAGGCCCATGCCGTGAGGCGACCGGTAGCTTCCGTCGAGGATCGACGCGAGGTCCTCGATGCCCGGTCCGTCGTCGTCGATGCGAATGGCCAGGGCCGAGCACGCGTGCGACCCTTCGAGTGCGAATTCGATGCGGCCGCCGTGCGCGTAACGCACGGCATTGCGTGCGATCTCCGAGACCGCCGTCGCGATGCGCGCCTGATCCTGGGTATCGAAGCCGACGACGGTTGCGATCGTGCGCGCGCGCTGCCGCGCGACGACGACGTCGTGCTCGTTGCGAAGCGTCAGCCGTTCGACCCGTTCGTTCATCGAGTCGGTACTCCGTGGCACATCACCGCGACGGTTGCATCGTCGTGCCCGCGCGCGTGGTCGCGATGGATGACCGCGGCGATGACGGCCGGATGATGCCGCATGAGTCCGGGATAGGCCTCGAGGTTCCAATGCGACGCGATTCCATCGGAATGCATGACAAGCACCGCCCCGGCCGGAAAGGCGAAATCGAACGCTTGCAGCTTGCGCACCTGCTGGCCCAGCGTGCCGTTGTGCGAGACGAGCCCTCGTACCCGGTCGTGCTCGTGCACGACGGCGCGAATGTTGCCGACGCCTGCGTAGATGCCCGCCGCCTCGGTCGACGACACCTGCGCGACCGACGCTGCCGCGCCGCGCGTGCTGCGCAAGGCGCCGTGCATCGCCGAAAGCAGCGCATCGGGGGCCAGCGTCCGCTTCTCCGCATCGATGCGCACGGCTGCCGTTGCCGCCGCCAATGCCTGGGGACCATGGCCGAGGCCGTCGACGACGAGCAGCCGACGGGTCGTCGCGTCTCCCGTCGCGGACCAGGCGTCGCCCGACACCGGCTCGCCCGACTTGGCCGTACAGACGCCGCCGACAACGAGCGCCGACGTGCGTTCGGGCGCGTGCTGCCAGACCTCGAAACGCAGCACGGTGCCGCGCTGCGGCTGCGAGTAGATGTCGAGGCCACTTGCCAGACGCATGATCGAGCCGAGACCGACGCCGGGACTGCCCGCGGTCGAATGACCGTCGCGCATGCTTGCACTGATGTTCGCCATGCCGGGCCCGCGATCGAGCGCGATCACTTCGACGCCTATCGCCGCGTCCGCGGCGATAGGCGCGAGCAGGATTTGGCCCTCGCGCGCGTGCTTGACCAGATTCGTGGCCGCCTCGGTCACGACGAGCGCGAGCCGGTCGACCGACTGAGCGTCCAACGCAACGGCCTGCGCGAGGCGAACGGCCTCGCGGCGCGCCTCCGCGACCTGACTGCGCTCATCGACCCGAATGACGCGATTCATCGCCATCGCACGATCGTCACGCGCGTGCCTTGTCCCGGCGTCGACGCGATGCGGAATTCACTCGCGAGTCGACGCGCACCGCCGAGGCCCAGACCGAGGCCCGAACCGGTCGTGAATCCATCCTGCATCGCCTGCTGAATGTCCGGGATGCCGGGCCCGCGATCGATGAACTCGAGGCGCAGTCCGCTGCGCTCACCCACGCGTAGTGCGGTGATCTCGGCCTCGCCGCCACCACCGTGAATCAGCGCATTGCGCGCGAGCTCGCTCGCCGCGGTGACGAGCTTCGTCTGGTCGACGAGACCGAAGCCGAGCGCGACCGCGCGCTCGCGCACGACCTGGCGCATGCGCACGACGTCCTCGGAGGCGCGGATCGGCAGTCGAAGATCGCATGTCCGAGCGGCCGGGGTCGAATCGCCGTCGCCTTCAGGCATCGCGCGCAGCCACCTTCTCCCGGAGCAGCGCCATGCCGCGCTCGACGTTCAATGCGGTGTGCACCCCTTCGAGCGACAGGCCGAGCTCGACGAGCGTGATCGCCACCGCCGGGCGCATGCCGGTGACGACGGTGTCGGCGTCGAGAACGCGCGCCATGGCGGCGATATGGCCGATCATGCGCCCGATGAACGAGTCGACGACGTCGAGCGACGAGACGTCGATGAGCACGCCGACGGCGCGCTCGCGACTGATGCGTTCGGTCAGGTCGTCCTGGAGCGCCAGCGCGAGCTGGTCGTGCATGTCGACCTGGATGGTGACGAGCAGGTACTCGCCCATCTTGAGGATCGGGATGCGGTCCATGACGCCTACGCCGTCGGATCCCTGTTGGCGGCATGCGACGCATCGCGCGTGCGCTTCAGCGCGACGGCGAATGCGTCGGCGAGCGTCGCCTTGGTCACCACCGTGCCGAGATCGACACCGAGGTGCACGATCGTCTGCGCGATCTGCGGGCGAATCCCGCTGATGATGCAATCCGCGCCCATGAGCCGGGTCGCGGCGATCGTCTTCAGCAGGTGCTGCGCGACGAGCGTATCGACGGTCGGAACGCCGGTGATGTCGATGATCGCGATCTCCGAGCCGGTCGCGACGATGCGCTCGAGCAGGCTCTCCATCACGACCTGCGTGCGCGAGCTGTCGAGCGTGCCGACGAGCGGCAACGCGAGGATCCGATCCCAGAGTTGCACGACGGGCGTCGACAGCTCGAGCAGCTCCTGCTGCTGGCGCACGATGATCTCCTCGCGCGTCTGCTGGTACGCCTCCATCGTGAAAAGGCCGAGCTGGTCGAGCAGCGTCGAGACCTGCCACGTGTCGAGCGCCAGCCTTTCCGGCGCATTGCCCAGTGCACCGCGCAGAAGCGAGAAGAGCGGCTGCTTGAGCGAGAACACGAAGAGCGCGGTCTCGCTCGGCTTGAACCCCTGCAGCGCACGCGAGCGCGAGACCTCGCGCAGGAAATCGCGGACGTCCTGCCACGCGGGCTGTGCGATGTCGTCGAGATCGCCGGTCGCGAGCGCGACACGGAATGCACGAAGAAACCGCCGCGACTGATCCTCGAGCTCGGACTCGCCGAGCAGATCGAGACGGGTGCCGCGCGCAGCCTTCTGCTGCTTCATCCAGTCGGCGAGCAGCGTGGCTTCGTTGGCGGCAACGAGGTCCGAGAATCGCGGCGGATCGGCGGACGGCATGGGTGGGTCGCTCCTATCGATGGACGCGCGGGCCCCGCGGCGCCTGGTCAGCCACGAGACGGGATCATTTGGCGAAAGCGGATTGTGACCGATCGGCGGCGCCTGCGCGCCTCGGACTGAATCTCAGCGGCCGCGCAGCAGGGCGACGACCGCACCGCTGCCGCCGGCGTGCGGCGGTGCCTCGCAGTACGCGAGCACGTCGTCCCACTGCGCGAGCCAGCGGCGGACCTTGCCTTTCAGCACCGGTTCGCGATTGGGCGACGTGAGGCCCTTGCCGTGGATGACGCGCACGCAGCGAAAGCCCCGGTTGCGCGCGTCGAGCAGAAAGTCGGCGAGCGCGTCGTGCGCCTCGGTCTGCGTCATCCCGTGCAGGTCGATCACCGCCTGCACCACCCAGTGCGCGCGGCGCAGCTTGACGAGCACGTCGCTGCCGAGCCCGGCGCGCACGAACGTCTGCTCGCCCTCGAGCTCCTGGCCGACGTCCCACGAATGCGGCGCCGGCTCGGCTCCGTACTTCGCCAGCTCGAGGACCTCGCGCTCGTCCTGCATTCGCGAGCGCGCATGCGGCGCGGGCGGCGTGCGTGTCGACGCGGCGCGATTGCGCGGCGGGATGCGCGTCACGTCCGAGAACGCCTCGCGGATGTCGATGTCGCCGTCGGCATGCTTCGTCGCACCGAGGTGGCGCTTCCCCGACAGCGGACGCGGCGCGACGTGCGCCGAATGCTTCGTGGCGGCGGCGTGCCCGTTGGCGCGCACGGGCGGCCGGCCTTCGGTGTGCCCGGAACGGTCGCGCGCGCCGTCACGCGGCGCTTCGCGTTCGGCACGGGCGCGCGCCGCGTCGAGCAGCGACTTCAGTTCATCGAGTCGCGCCACGGCGTCATGCGACCGCGGGCTCGACCGCCGTCACCGCCGACGTTTCGAGGAAGACTTCGGCATCCAGGGCCGCCATGCAGCCGGTCGCAGCCGACGTGACCGCCTGTCGATAGACCTGATCGGCGACGTCGCCCGCGGCGAAAACGCCCGGAACGCTCGTCGCCGTCGCGTTGCCGTCGGCGCCGCCCTTGACGCGGATGTAGCCGTTGCTCATCGCCAGCTGGCCTTCGAAGATCCGCGTGTTCGGCGTGTGGCCGATCGCGACGAACACGCCGTGCACCGGCAACGTCTTCGTCGCGCCGGATGGCACGTCGCGCACGCGCGCAGCGGTGACGCCGCTCGCGTCGCCTTGCACTTCGTCGAGCACGTGGTTCCAGAGGATGCGGATGTTGCCGTCGGGACCGGCCTTCGCGTGCAGGCGGTCGACGAGAATCGCTTCCGCGCGCAGGCGATCGCGACGATGCACGAGCGTCACCGTGCGCGCGATGTTCGACAGGTAGAGCGTCTCTTCGACCGCGGTATTGCCGCCGCCCACGACGACGACGTCCTGGCCCTTGTAGAAGAAGCCGTCGCAGGTCGCGCAGGCCGACACGCCGCGGCCCATGTACGCCTCTTCGGACGGCAATCCCAGGTAGCGCGCGGAGGCGCCGGTCGCGATGATCAGCGCGTCGCACGTGTATTCGCCGCTGTCGCCCTGCAGTCGGAACGGTCGCTGCGACAGGTCGACCGCATGGATGTGGTCGAACACGATCTCGGTGTCGAAGCGCGCCGCGTGCTTCTCGAAGCGCGCCATCAGTTCGGGACCGAGCACGCCGTCCGCGTCCGCGGGCCAGTTGTCGACCTCCGTCGTCGTCATCAGTTGCCCGCCTTGCGCAAGGCCGGTGATCAGCACCGGATGCAAATTCGCGCGGGCAGCGTAAACGGCGGCGGTGTAGCCGGCGGGACCGGAGCCGAGGATCAGAAGGCGGGCGTGCTTGGTGGGCATGATCGAACGAAAGGAAGGTCGGGCCGGGCGCGCGGTGCAGTGAAAACGCCCGGCCGACGGCGATTTTACTGGGAGATGGGGATCGGGGACCGGCGCGCAAGGCGCGGGTCCACGGCGCGTCGAAGCCGTTGACGTCGGCCGGCCGGTCGCTGTGATTACAACAACCCTCGTGTGGCCGCTGCGAACGGCCGGGCCCGCGCTATTGCGCGCGCAGCGGCGACCGTATAATGGCTCGCATGAGCTTTGGGCGCTAGCCTGATGTTTTCCAAGCGAAACGGCAATGCCCGCAGGCGGCCTCCGCCGCCGGCCCCGGAGCTTTCGCCGCGCATGGCGCGGCTGCTGCGCGAATCGTGGTGGCTGCTCGTCGCCGCGTCGTTTCTCTATCTCGCGCTGACGCTCGTCACGTACACCAAAACCGACCCTGCGTGGTCGACGACGGGGGTGGGCGGCGCCATCGCCAATCGCGGCGGCGTCGTCGGCGCGTGGCTGTCCGACCTGCTGCTCTATCTGTTCGGTCTTTCGGCGTGGTGGTGGGTCGCGGGCGGCATCGCGCTCGTCGTGCTCGGCTATCGGCGCGTCGTGCATCCCGACCGCGAGCACGAGCATCCGCTCGTGCTCGCCGCGCTCGGCTTCGGGCTGGTGCTGCTGTCGAGCGCATCGCTGGAGGCGATCCGCATGTGGCGGCTTCCCGCTTCGTTGCCGCTCGCGCCCGGCGGCGCGCTCGGCGATGCGCTCGGCGAAGCGCTCGCCCGCGGCGTCGGCTTCAACGGCGCAACGCTGTTGCTGCTCGCGTTCTTCGCGGTCGGCACGTCCCTTTTGTTCGGCATCTCGTGGTTGCGCGTCATGGAGCGGATCGGTGCGGCCGTCGAGGCGCTGTTCATGCGGCTGCGCGCGCGCCGCGAAGCCGCGCTCGACCGCCAGATCGGCGCGCAGCATGCGGCCGAGCGCGCCGAGGCGCTGTTCCAGTTGCGCGAGGATTCGGCGCAGCACGAGCCGATCGTCGTCGTCCCACCCGTGATCGCGGTGCAGAAGTCCGAGCGCGTCACGCGCGAGAAGCAGCGGCCGCTTTTCACCGAGATGCCCGATTCGCCGCTGCCGCCGCTATCGCTGCTCGAGGAAGCGCCGGCCGCGACCGAAACGGTCAGCGCCGAGACGCTCGAGTTCACGTCGCGCCTCATCGAACGCAAGCTCGCCGACTTCGGCGTCGCGGTGAAAGTGCTCGCCGCGTATCCGGGTCCGGTCATCACGCGCTACGAGATCGAGCCTGCCGTCGGCGTCAAAGGCGCGCAGATCGTCAATCTCGTCAAGGATCTCGCGCGCGCGCTGTCGGTGGTTTCGATTCGCGTCGTGGAAACGATTCCCGGCAAGTCGTGCATGGCGCTCGAGTTGCCCAATCCGCGGCGGCAGGTCGTGAAGCTCGTGGAGTTGCTCGCGTCGACGACGTACAACGACGCGCCGGGGATGCTCACGCTCGCGCTCGGCAAGGACATCGCGGGCAAGCCGGTGGTGGCGGATCTCGGGCGAATGCCGCATCTGCTCGTCGCGGGCACGACGGGCTCCGGCAAGTCGGTCGCCGTCAACGCGATGATCCTGTCGTTGCTCTACAAGGCCGAGCCGCGGAACGTGCGCCTCATCTTCATCGACCCGAAGATGCTCGAGCTTTCGGTGTACGAGGGCATTCCGCACCTGCTTGCGCCGGTCGTCACCGACATGAAGCTCGCGCCGAACGCGTTGAACTGGTGCGTCGGCGAGATGGAACGCCGCTACAAGCTGATGTCGCAGCTCGGCGTGCGCAATCTCGCGGGCTACAACCAGAAAGTCGCCGACGCGAAGAAGGCGGGCAAGCCGCTCACGCATCCGTTCTCGCTCACGCCGGAAACGCCCGAGGCGCTCGACGAGATGCCGCTGATCGTCGTCGTCGTCGACGAGCTCGCCGACCTGATGATGGTGACGGGCAAGAAGATCGAAGAGCTGATCGCGCGCATCGCGCAGAAGGCGCGCGCCGCGGGCATTCACCTGATCCTCGCGACGCAGCGGCCGTCGGTCGACGTCATCACCGGCCTCATCAAGGCGAACATTCCGTCGCGGATCGGCTTCCAGGTCGCGAGCAAGGTCGACTCGCGCACGATCCTCGATCAAATGGGCGCGGAAGCGTTGCTCGGCCAGGGCGACATGCTGTACCTGCCGCCGGGCACCGGTCATCCACAGCGCGTGCACGGTGCGTTCGTCTCCGACGCGGAGGTGCATCGCGTCGTCGAGCACCTGAAGGCGCAGGGCGAGCCGCAGTACGTCGAGGGCATCCTCGAAGGCGGTACGGCATCGGCGGAGGACGAGGATGTGGCGGCCGGGGAGGGCTCCGACGCCGAATCCGATCCGATGTACGACCAGGCGGTGCAGGTCGTGCTGAAGACGCGCCGCCCGTCGATCTCGCTGGTGCAGCGGCACCTGCGCATCGGCTACAACCGGGCAGCGCGGCTGATCGAGCAGATGGAGCGCGCGGGACTCGTGTCGGCGATGCAAACGAACGGCAATCGCGAAGTCCTCGTGCCGGCAGAGGCAAAATAGCGCAAATAGTTCCTTTGGGAACGTGCTTCGTGCTGCGCTTAGCCGCCTTCGTCGTCTGCGCGCTGACCACCGTCGCCCACGCGGGACCCGTCAAGGTCTATCGCGAAGGCGCGCGCTACTGTCCTCACGACCGCGCGCAAGATGCGCCCGAGCTCTCGCAGGCGCAGGTGATCGAGCGCGCGCGGTCGCTGCTGCCCGACGGCTTTTGCGGCCCGTCGACGTTCGTCAGCGGCTGCGACGTAATTCCCGAGCAATCGCTCGGGTCATGGCGCATCTACTTTCATCAATACCGCCTGCGCGGCACGGAACGCGACTGGGGTGGCCTCACTCACACCTACGTCGTCCTGGACGGGCGTGGCAACTGCTACGCGAACATCCCCGGGACCGAGCAGGGGAGCCGGTATGAGTGAGCGACTGCGGCGCGTCGTGCGCCGCTTCGGCGTCGGCGTATTCGCGCTGAGCCTGCCCGGCAGCGTCATGGCCTCCGGTCTCGACGAGTTGCACGCGTTCCTCGAAGGCACGAAGACGGCGCAGGGCAACTTCGCGCAGGTCGTGACCAATCGCGAGGGGCGCACGACGCAGACGAGCTCGGGCACGTTCGCGTTCGAGCGTCCCGGCAAGTTTCGTTGGACGTACGCGAAACCGTTCGACCAGCTGATCGTCGGCGACGGCGAGAAGGTGTACGTCTACGACCGCGACCTCAACCAGGTGATCGTGCGCAAGCTCGACGCGGCACTCGGCGCGACGCCCGCGGCGCTGCTGGCCGGCGACAACGCGCTCGAGAAGAACTTCACGCTGACGGCGAGCGGCAGCGACCAGGGCCTCGAGTTCGTCGACGCGCTGCCGCGCGCGGGCGATTCGCAGTTCAGGAAAATTCGCATCGGCTTCGCGAATGGCCTGCCGAAGAAGATGATCCTGAGCGACGCCTTCGGACAGACGACCGACCTCACGTTCAGCGACGTCGAGCGCAATCCGAAGCTCGCGACGAACCTGTTCCGGTTCACGCCGCCGAAGGGCGCGGATGTGGTGGGCCAATAACGGCTGGGACAAGGGATATAGCGCCGATCGGATAGGGGATATGGGATAGGGCACAACGCGTAATGGCCACCGTTTTACCCTATCCCTTATCCCCTATCCCCTA
>DASTIY010000129.1:0-6122 GCA_035717085.1 Casimicrobiaceae bacterium
GCATCATCGTCCACGCCACGATCGCGACGAGGATCAGGAATGCGATCGCTGATTCGAGCAGCAGCCAGCCCATTCGGCGTCTCCGCGCACCGCGTGCGATTGGGTTCGCTTCTCGCCATGGTGCTCGCGCTCGCCGGCTGCCAGGTCGCGCCGCCGGTCGTGACGCCGCCCGCGGGGCCGCCGCATGCGGTCTTCACGCGCACGAGCTACGCCGCGCTACGAGGGTGGAGCGACGACCGCGTCGCCGCCGCATGGCCGGCGTTTCGCGTCGGCTGCAAGACGCTCGTGGCACGCGCGAGGACGGCGGACGTTTGGCGAAGCGTGTGCGATCAGGCCGCGACGATCGACGGTCGCGACGATCAGGCGGTGAAGCGTTTCTTCGAGGCGCATTTTACGCCGTATCGCATCACCGCCAGCGACGGGGCCGACCGCGGCCTTGTCACCGGCTACTACGAGCCGCTGCTGCGCGGCTCGCGCACGCGCAGCGACGCCTTCGCGGCGCCGCTCTACGCGCCGCCCGACGATCTGCTGACCGTCGACCTCGCCGAGCTCTATCCCGAATTGAAAGGCAAGCGCGTGCGTGCGCGCCTGGACGGCCGTCGCGTCGTCCCGTACTGGACGCGCGCCGAGATCGAGGCCGGCAAGGCGCAAACGCAGGGAAAGGCCCTGATGTACGTGAGCGATCCGGTCGACGCGTTTTTCGTGCAGATCCAGGGCTCGGGGCGCGTCGCGCTCGACGACGGCACGACGGTGCGCATCGGCTACGCCGACCAGAACGGCCAGCCGTTTCGCTCGATCGGGCGCGTGCTGATCGAGCGCGAGGAACTCACCGCCGGCGAAGCATCGATGCAGGGCATTCGCGCGTGGGGGCGCGCGCATCCGGAGCAGTTGCCCGGCCTGCTCGACGAGAATCCGAGCTACGTCTTTTTCCGCGAAGTGCCGCCGCCTGCGCCGGGCACGCTCGAAGCGGCGATCGACGGCCCGATCGGCAGCCTGGGCGTGCCGCTGCTCGCGCAACGCACGATCGCCGTCGATCCGCGGTCGGTTCCGCTCGGCGCGCCGGTCTTCCTGTCGACCACCATGCCGCTGTCCGACGCACCGCTCGAGCGGCTGGTGCTCGCGCAGGACACCGGCGGCGCCATCCGCGGGCCGATTCGCGCCGATTTCTTCTGGGGCTTCGGTGACGAAGCCGGTCAGCAGGCGGGCCGGATGAAGCAGCAGGGCGCCATGTGGCTGCTGTGGCCGACCGGCGCGCCGCCGCCGCAATGGACGGGTCAGAACCTCTGACGCCGCGCGGGCGGACGCCCCGGGGACGCCGGATCGCTTGATGCAGGTCAACGGCGCGGCGAGCGCCGCTTGTGCGACCCGGCGACCGGCCGCATAATGCGAATGCTTCTCACTCAAATCGCCACCGAGCCATGTACGTCTGCCTCTGCAACGGAATCACCGACGGCCAGATCCGCAGCGCGATCACCGAGGGTGCGCGAACGCTGACCGATCTCAAGGCGACGCTCGGCGTAGCATCGTGCTGCGGCCGCTGCGCGGATTGCGCGAGCAGCCTGATCGACGAAAGCTGCGCGCGCGCCGAGCCGGCGGGCGGCGGCGACTGACGCGAACCGATCGGAGGCGGGATGCAAGGCGACCGGACGGTCATCCAGCACCTCAACCAGGTGCTGCGCAACGAGCTCACCGCGATCAACCAGTACTTCCTGCATGCGCGGATGTTCGACACCTGGGGCTACGCGCGGCTCGGCGAGCACGAGCGCCACGAGTCGATCGACGAGATGAAGCACGCCGACCGGCTGATCGAGCGCATCCTGTTCCTCGAAGGCCTGCCCAACCTGCAGGATCTCGACAAGCTCCTCATCGGGCAGAACGTCAAGGAAGCGCTCGAATGCGACCTCACGCTCGAGCGGCGCGCGCACCCGATGCTGCGGCAGGCGATCGCGCATTGCGAGTCGGTCGGCGACTACGTGTCGCGCGAGATCTTCGAGGACATCCTCGAGTCCGAGGAAGAGCACATCGACTTCCTCGAGACGCAACTGCGCGTGCTCGCCGACGTCGGCGAGCAGAACTACCTGCAGTCTCAGCTCAAGACGGCGTCGTAGCCGGCTACGCGCCGGCGAGCACGTCCTCGGCCTGGGCGTCGGCGTGGTAGGACGAGCGCACCAGCGCGCCGACCGCCGCGTGGCGAAACCCCATCGCGTACGCCTCGCGCTCGAACATCGCGAACGATTCGGGATGCACGTAGCGCAGCACCGGCAGATGCTGCGCCGACGGTTGCAGGTACTGGCCGATCGTCAGCATGTCGATCGCGTGCGCGCGCATGTCGCGCATCGTCTGCAGGATCTCGGCGTCGGTTTCGCCCAAGCCCACCATGAGGCCCGACTTGGTGGGAAGCTCCGGAAAGCGAGCCTTGAACTGCGCGAGCAGCGCAAGCGAGTGCACGTAATCGGAGCCCGGACGCGCCTGCCGATAGAGCCGCGGCACGGTCTCCAGGTTGTGGTTCATCACGTCGGGCGGTGCCGCTGCGAGGATGTCGAGCGCGCGATCGAGCCGGCCGCGGAAGTCGGGCACGAGCACCTCGATCCGGGTGTCCGGCGAGCTCGCGCGCACCGCGCGAATACAGTCGACGAAGTGCTGCGCGCCGCCGTCGCGCAGATCGTCGCGGTCGACGCTCGTGATGACGACGTAGCGCAACTTCAGCGCCGCGATCGTCTTGGCGAGGTTCACCGGCTCGTCGGCGTCGAGCGGCAGCGGTCGGCCGTGGCCGACGTCGCAGAACGGACAGCGCCGCGTGCAGATGTCGCCCATGATCATGAACGTCGCCGTGCCCTTGCCGAAGCATTCGCCGATGTTCGGGCACGACGCTTCCTCGCACACCGTATGCAGCCGGTGCTCCCGAAGAATCCGCTTGATCTCGTGGAAGCGCGGCGACGAGGGCGCCCGCACGCGGATCCATTCGGGCTTGGGCAATCGCTCGACCGGCACGATCGGGATCGGGATGCGCGAGGTCTTCGCGCCCGCCTTGTGCTTGACGCCCGCGGCGTTGCTCGGGACGTCCGCGTTCGCGCGTTCGCTCACGCGACGACCCTTCGCGCCGAAAAGAGATGCGTCTCGAGGCGCGGTGCGAGCTCGTCACCCGCCTGCGCGACGGTGCGCGACACGCCGAAATTCGCGACCTGCGTCACGCGAAGCCCGGGGTAGCCGCAGGGATCGATGTCGGTGAAGGGGGAAAGATCCATGGCGACGTTGACCGCCACGCCATGATACGTGCAGCCGTTTCGCACCTTGAGCCCGAGCGATCCGATCTTCGATTCGATGCCGTCTTCACGCACGTAAATGCCCGGCGCGTCGCGCTTGCCGTAGGCGGTCACGCCGAGCGACGCGAGCCATTCGATCACGGCGTCCTCGATGCGACACACCATGTCGCGCACGCCGAGTCGCGCGCGCCGGAGATCGACGAGCAGGTAACAGACGAGCTGGCCCGGCCCGTGATAGGTCACCTGCCCGCCGCGGTCGACCTTGATCACCGGGATCCCGTTGTCGCGCAGCAAGTGCTCGCGTCGACCGGCGAGGCCGAGCGTGTACACCGGCGGATGGCCGGTCAACCAGACCTCGTCGGGCGTTTCGCCGCTGCGGGCATTCGTGAATGCCTGCATCGCGCGCCAGGTCGCTTCGTAGTCGCGCGTGCCGAGGTGGCGAACGATCAAAGGACCATCGCCACCATCGGATGCGCGACGAGCTCGCGATAGAGATCGTCGAGCTGCTCGCGCGACGTCGCGTTGACGGTCGCGGTCATCGACAGGTAGTTGCCGGCGCTCGACGCGCGCATCTCGAGCGTCGCCGGATCGAAGTCGGGTGCGTGCCGGCAGACGATTTCGGAGATGGCCTGCGCGAAGCCGTCCGCGGTCCGACCCATGATCTTGATCGGGAAGCTGCACGGGAATTCGAGCAGGCTGACCTGCGCGGCGACGGGGGCGGGCGTACGGGTTTCCATGGCGAGGCTCCGGGCAAACGGGTTCGGCTTCCCGGGGAATATGCGGCCGTACGAGGCACGATGCAACCGAGGCGCGCACTCTGGCGCGTCGCTCGGATTCGCCTCGCACGCCGCGCTTCCGAGTCCCGCCGCGCTCATTGGACCACCCTCCGCGCTTTTGCGCTTCGGGGCGTGTTCGCGCTTGGGGCGGCCCGGCGCGCTCACTCGTACATATAGCCCCGCGTGAGCGGATGCGGCAGGCGGCCGTCGCGCAGCGGCTTGCCACCGAGCAGTTGCCACAACGACAGCCAGCCCCGGTCGAACGCGTGCGCCGAGCCCGCCATGTAGATGCGCCAGATGCGGAACTTCTCCTCGCCGACCTCGGCGCGCGCGGCTTCGGCGTTCGCCTCGAGCCGCTCGACCCAGTGCCACAGCGTCTTGCCGTAATGCTCGCGCAACGCCTCGGCGTCGACGACCTCGAGGCCCTGCCTCGCCATGCCCTCGATGACGCGGGCGACGTGCGCGAGGCTGCCGCCCGGAAACACGTATTCCTCGACGAACTCCCCGATGCCGCTCCCCAGCGCGCGGCGCGACGGATCGTTCTGCGTGATGCCGTGGTTCAGCACGAAGCCGCCGGGGACGAGCAGGCTGCGGATCTTGCCGAAGTAGCGATCGTAGTTCTGCGGACCCACGTGCTCGAACATGCCGACGCTCGCGATCTTCTCGAACGACGGCTCGTCGGGCATATCGAGGTAATCGCGGAGCTCGACGCGCACGCGATCGCGCAGCCCCCGCGCCTCGATCTCGCGCGTCACGTGCTCGAACTGATTCTGCGACAGCGTGATGCCCGTGGCCTGCACGCCGTAGCGCTCGGCGGCCCATAGAATCAGCGCGCCCCAGCCGCAGCCGATGTCGAGGAAGCGCTCGCCGGGCGCGAGCCGCAGCTTGCGGCAGATGTGGTCGAGCTTCTGCGCCTGCGCGTCGTCGAGCGAGTCGTCGGCCGCGTGAAAGTACGCGCACGAATACACCATTCTCCGGTCGAGCCACATCCGGTAGAACGCGTTCGACACGTCGTAGTGATGCGCGATGTTGCGCCGGTTGCTGCGGCGATGATGGACGAACGACAGCACGCGAGCCCGCGTGCTGTCGGCGCCATTCGCCACGTCGCCGACCATGCGCTCGGCGATCGCCAGAACACGCCGCGCGCTTCCGGTGAAGTCGACGTCGTCGTGCACGTAGGCGCGCGCGAGCCGCCCCATCGCCGGCGTGGCGAGCGCCTTCAACCCGTTGAGCGAGCGCGCGATGACGTCGAGCTCGGGCGACGACGACAGCGGCACGCGCGCGCCGTCGGGCAGGACCAGGGCGACCGGCAGGTCGCGGCCCGCATAACGACGCGTGATCATTTTCTGCAAGGCGTCCAGCATCTCTTGGCGGTGGTTCGACGGACAGGCAGGAACTGCCGAGTGTAGCAAGCGGGCCCGCACTCGCGCTTTGCTACAGTCCGTCAAATGCCGGGCAAAGGCCGTCCCGCGGGTACGCCGACCGCGTTCTCCGAGCGGCAATTCCGCGACGCGCTCGCGCAGTTCGCGACCGGCGTGACGATCGTGTGCGCGCGCGCCCCCGACCGCCGCTACGTCGGATTCACCGCGAACTCGTTCAGCTCGGTGTCGCTCGAGCCGCCGCTGATCCTGTGGACGCTCTCGAAGCGATCGACGAGCCTCGCCGCGTTCGAAGCCGCCGGGCGCTACGCGGTCAACGTTCTCGCCGCCGGGCAGGTCGACCTCGCGCGGCGCTTCTCACGCCCGCACGAGGATCGCTTCTCGCACGTGCCGTTTCGCCTCGGCTGGTCGGACGCCCCGTTGATCGAGGGCTGCGTCGCGTGGTTCGAATGCCATCACCATGCGCGCTTCGCCGCCGGCGATCACGTCATCTTCATCGGGGAGGTCGTCACGGTCGAGCGTGCGCACGGGGAGGGGTTGGTGTTCGTGGGCGGGGACTTAAAAGGCATAAGGGATCGGGGATAGGGTCAGGCGGCGACATGCCTGCGGCGTCGCCGACAGAGTTGCGTCGCTGTCGGCAACGAGGATCGCATGTCGTGCTGCGCCCTATCCCTTATCCCCTATCCCCGATCCCTTATCCCCTA
>DASTIY010000130.1:0-5318 GCA_035717085.1 Casimicrobiaceae bacterium
GACGCCGGGCGCTTCCCCGACTATGTGGAACTCGATGCGGCCTCCAACCGCGGCGTAGACGAGATGACGCAGCTGCTCGAGCGCTCGATTTACGCGCCGACCAGCGGACGCTTCAAGGTGTACGTGATCGACGAGGTGCACCAGCTTTCCGGCCACGCGTTCAACGCGATGCTGAAGACGCTGGAAGAGCCGCCGGAGCACCTCAAGTTCGTGCTGGCGACGACCGATCCGCAGAAGATCCCGGTCACCGTGCTGTCGCGCTGCCTGCAGCTCAACCTGACACCGCTGCCGCGCGCGCAGATCGGCGATCGGCTCGCGCAGATCCTGCAGGCCGAATCGATTGCGTTCGAGGAGCCGGCGCTCGGGCTCGTCGCCGCGGCGGCGCAAGGATCGCTTCGGGACGCGCTGTCGTTGCTCGATCAGGCGATCGCATTCGGCGCAGGCGAGGTGCGCGAGGACGCGGTGCGCGCGATGCTCGGCGTCGTCGACCGTGGCTACCTCTATCGCATCGTCGACGCGCTGCTCGCCAACGACGGCAAGGCCCTGCTCGCCGAGGTCGACGCGCTCGCGGCGTCCGGGCAGGCATTCGCACCGGCGCTCGACGAGCTCGCGTCGCTTTTTCATCGCGTCGCCATCGCGCAAGTCGTTCCCGATGCGCCGGCCGCCGACGACGGCGCGCAGGTCGCGGCGTATGCCGCGCGGATGTCGCCGGAGAACGTTCAGCTCGCCTATCAGATCGTCGTGCAGGGACGAAGCGATCTCGCGCTCGCGCCGGACGAGGCGATCGGATTCTCGATGACGCTGCTGCGCCTGCTTGCCTTCGAGCCCGCCGATGCCGAGCGCGCGCCGGCGTCGGCGCCGCCACGCGGTGGTGCGCCGGACACGCGCCGCGATGCTTCGCCGACCGCAAAAGTGGTCGAAGCGAACGTGCGCGCGCTGCGGCCGGCGATCACGGCGCGCGAGGATGCGTCCCCCCCGCCTTCGGACGCACCGCGCACTGGACTGACCGCGCCCTCGCAACGCGCCGCGCGCTCCGACGCGTTGCCGCGGTCCGACACCTCCGACACCCCGCGACGCGCGGTCCCCGAGGCCGCGGCGGAGTGGCCGCCGTTCGTCGCGAGTCTCAAGCTGATCGGCATGGCCGCCCAGCTCGGTGCGCAGTCCGAGTGGAAATCGCTGCGCGGCAACGCGCTGACCCTTGCGATTCCGGCTTCGCAGAAGCATCTTGCCGACAAGGTCTACGCGGACAAGCTCAAGGCGGCGATCGAGGCCGCCACCGGACGCAAGCTGCTGCTCGCGTTCGAGATCGGCGAAGGCGAAGGATCGCTCGCCGCGATCACGCGTCGGGATCGCGAGCAGGCGCGCGCGCAGGCCGAGACCGCGTTTCGCAACGAGCCGTTCGTGCGCGATCTCGTCAACCGTTTCGGCGCCACCGTGCGTCCGGAAACGATCGAAAGCTCCGCGAACGACGCGAAGCACTCCATGAGGCAGGACACGCCATGATGAACAAGAACCAGCTCGCCGGGCTGATGAAGCAGGCGCAGCAGATGCAGGAAACGATGCAGCGCGCGCAGGAGGAACTCGCGCGCACCGAGGTGGAAGGGCAGTCGGGCGCCGGCCTGGTCAAGGTCGTGATGACGTGCCGCCACGACGTGAAGCGCGTGTCGATCGATCCGTCGCTGCTCGGCGAGGATCGCGACATGCTGGAAGACCTCGTCGCGGCGGCCTTCAACGACGGCTTGCGCAAGGCCGAGGCGACGTCGCAGGAAAAGCTCGGCAGCCTCACGGCCGGCCTGCCGATGCCGCCGGGGTTCAAGCTGCCGTTCTAGAACGATTCGACGGCGTGAGGGTCGTGAGCGCTGCAACTCCGATGAGCAACGCCTCTTCCGAGAACCTCGGCAGCCTCGCCGAACTCGCGCAGGCGCTGCGCTGCCTGCCGGGCGTCGGCCCGAAGGCCGCGCAGCGGATGGCGCTGCATCTGCTGCAACACGACCGTGACGGCGCCGCCCGGCTCGCGCGCGCGCTCGTCGATGCCACGCGCATCGTGCGCCACTGCGAACGCTGCAACACGTTCACCGAAGCGGTGCTTTGCACGCTGTGCGCATCGGGCAAGCGCGATGCGGCGCAACTTTGCGTCGTCGAGACGCCGGCCGACCTCCTCGTGGTCGAGCAGACGCACGCCTATCGCGGTCTCTACTACGTGCTGATGGGCCGGCTCTCGCCGCTCGACGGCATCGGCCCGCGCGAGATCCGGCTGGAGCGCCTGCTGAAGCGCGCGACCGACGGCGTCGTGCGCGAAGTGATCCTCGCGACGAACTTCACCAACGAGGGCGAGGCCACCGCGCACTACCTCGGCGAATTGCTCTCCGCGCGCAACCTGCGCGTTACGCGTCTCGCGCGCGGCGTGCCGGTTGGGGGTGAGCTCGAATACGTCGACGCGGGCACGCTGGCCGAGGCGCTGCGCGAGCGGCGGCCGGTGTAACCGCCACCTCTGACACTCCTCTCGGTGTAACCGCCACCTCTGACACTCCTCTGACACGTGTCAGAGGAGTGTCAGACACGTATCAGAGGAGTGTCAGACACGTGTCAGAGGTGCGGGGTTACTTGGTGCCCTGGTACAGCACGCTCGGGAGCCAAAGAATGATCTGCGGGAAGACGATGCAGAGCAGGTTGCCGAGCGCCTGCAGGCCGATGAACGGCATCGCCGAGCGGAAGATCATCGCCATCGTGATCTCCTTCGGCGCGACGCTCTTCAGGTAGAACAGCGAATAGCCGAACGGCGGACTGAGGAACGCCATCTGCATGTTGACCATGAAGATGACGCCGTACCACAGCGAAATGTCCTTCGGTTCCACGCCCGCCAACCCGGCGAGCCCCGGGAACGACAGGCTGACGAGGATCGGCAGGAAGATCGGCACGGTCAGCAGCATGATGCCGACCCAGTCGAGGAACATCCCGAGGATGAACAGCACGACCATCATCAGCAGCAGGATGCCGTAGGGCGGCAGGCCGGTGCCGATGATGAGGTCGGCGACGAACGTCTGGCCGCCCTTGATGATGAAGAAGCCGACGAACATCGTCGCGCCGAAGAAGATCCACATGACCATCGCGGTCGCCTTCAGCGTCGCCATGCCGGCTTCGTAGAGCGCGACCCACGTGAGCCGGCGATGCAGCGCGCACACCGCGAGCGCGCCGAACGTGCCGATCCCCGCCGCTTCCACCGGCGTCGCGATGCCGACGAAGATCACGCCGAGCACGAGAATGATCAGGAGCACCGGCGCGATCGTGTTGCGCAGAAGTCGCAGCTTTTCGCGCATGTCGACGCGCTCCTCGGGCGGCAGCGCGGGACCGAGCGACGGATTGATGTAGCAGCGGATGGTGATGTAGAGGATGTACATGCCGGAGAGCAGCAACCCCGGGAACACCGAGCCGATCAGCAATTCACCGAGCGACTGTTGCGCGACGACCGCGTACACGATCGCCATCACCGACGGCGGGATCAGGATGCCGAGCGTGCCGCCGGCGAGCAGCGAGCCACAGGCGAGCTTCGGATCGTATTTCCGCCGCAGCATCGCGGGGAGGGCGATCATCCCCATCGTCACTTCGGTCGCACCGACGACGCCCACCATGGCGGCGAGCAACGTGCACGCGACGACGGTCGCGGAGGCGAGGCCCCCTTTCAGCGCACCGAGCCACTTGTAGATGACGTCGAAGAGCTCCTCGATGATCCCCGCTTTCTCGAGAACGGCCGCCATGAAAATGAAGAGCGGTACCGCCGAAAGCTGGTAGTCCGTCATGAACGGAAAGATCCGCGACGGCATCATGTTCAGCACGGCGCTCGTGCCGAACAGGTAGAGGAAGATCGTCGCGAGACTTCCGGTGCAGAAGGCCATCGGCAGGCCGAGCGCGAGCAGCAGCGCGAGCCCGCCGAAGAGCAGGATGGTCAGCCAGCCGATGCCGATCTCGAGGCCCATTCGTTACGCTCCCCTGCGCACGACGAACAACACGTCTTTGAGAAGTTTGGCGATGCCCTGCAGCAGCAGGAGTCCCGCGCCGATCGGGATCATCAGCTTCACCGGCCAATACTGAATGCCCCATTCGGTGAACGAAACCTCGCGCACGTTGATCGCGTCGCCGGCGAAGCGGATGCCGGTAATGAACATCGTGCCGACGAAGATAAAGAAGAACAGCGACGTCACGATGTCGGCGATCGCCTTGCCGCGCGGCGAGAACTTCGCGTAGATGACGTCGACGCGCACGTGCTGGTCCTCGCGATACGCATAGGCGCCGGACAGCATGTACTGCATGCCGAACATCAGGAACATGCTCTCGTGCACCCAGTTCGTCGGCGAGTTGAACACGTAGCGCGCGACGACTTCGTAGTAGTAGACGAAAACGGCGATCAGCGACCACCACGCCACGTATTCGCCCGCCTTGACGTTGATCCCCTCGATCCAGTCGGTCACGCGCGTATGGAAGTGCAGCGTCGGATCTTCCGCGAGCACCGGTTCGGCCACGGTCGGGGGCGCCACGTCCGCCACGAGTGGCCGGTGGGGGTCGGCCATCTCGCGCGCGCCCTGCCTGCGCACGAGTCCTGGCAGCAGCGCCGCGTCGACGAGCAGCATGATCGCAAGCACGATCGCGCCCCAGCGTCCGCGACCGTTCCAGGTGTCGGTGACCGCCTGGGCAGTGTCGTATTCGTTCTTGGTTTTCGCGAGGTCGTCCTGTGCGCGCTGGTAGGCGGCGGCGGCCTCGGGCGCAGGCGTCGGCGTGTCGGGCTTCGCGATGTCCGCCGCATGCTGCGCCCGCTCGACCGCGGCAAACGTGCGCGACGGGTCGTCGCGCACTTCGCGGACCTGGTCGTTGCAGTACAGGATGAACAGGAAGACCGGGATGAATATGACGCCGACCGCGCTGCGCAGGTAGAAGCGGTGGATGCCGATGAAACCCGCGGTGAGCCAGAACAGGTACGCGATGAACAGCGCTGGCCGTGAGTGCGGGGCAATGCGCAGCTGCCGGCGCACGAGATAGGCAGCGATCAGCGGGAACAGCAACAGACCGGCCCAGTAGAGCCAGTGCGGGAGGGTGAATGTCAGGGCGGGCATGAGATGTCCATAAACTTTGCGGCGACCGTCGGGTCGCCGCAAAGTCGTTCAGTGCTGCCGGATAGTCCGGTCCAAGCTGGCCGGATCAAGCCTCGAGCTTCAAACCCTTGTACATTTCGGGCGTCACGTAGCCGCAGGTCGGCGACTCCATGATCTCGAGCTGCGTCTTGAACACGCGCGCCGCATCCTTGTCCTTGTTCGCCCACTTGAACC
>DASTIY010000131.1:0-9922 GCA_035717085.1 Casimicrobiaceae bacterium
GCCGCTTCGCGCACGGCTTCTGGCTGACGATCGAGCTGTCGGTCGTCTGCATCGTCCTGTCCGTCGTCATCGGCATCGTCGGCGCGTGGATCCAGGGCTCGCGACGGCGGATCCTGCGCACGATCGTCTACTGGTACATCCAGGCGTTTCGCAACACGCCGCCGCTCGTCCAGCTCTACTTCTTCTACTTCGGCGTCGGCGCGCTTCTGCGCGGCGTCACCGGCCCGCTCGTCACCAACGTGACGTGGGCGATCGTCTCGCTGTCGTTCTTCGCGGGCGCTTTCAACGTCGAGATCTTCCGCTCCGGCATCGAGGCCGTGCCGCGCACGACGATCGAAGCCGCCGAGTCGCTCGGCTTCAGCCGGCTGCAGACGTACCTGCGCATCGTGTTTCCCCTCGCGTTTCGCATCAGCCTGCCGGCGCTCAACAACAACCTGGTCAATCTCGTGAAGACGACGACGCTCGCCTACGCGATCGCCGTTCCGGAGATGCTCTACGTGTCGAGCCAGATCTGGTCGGACGAGCTCAACGTGCCGGTGATGATGAACGTGTTGCTGGTCGCGTATTTCCTGCTCGTCGGCATCCTCGTGTGGGGCATGCACCGGTGGGAGCGCGCGCTGCGCGTGCCGGGGTTCGGGATATGAGCTTACCGCTGCCCGTGCTGCTGCCGTCGGCCGAGCGCATGATGCGCGCGGCGTTGCGGGAGCGTCGCGACGGCTGGCGGCTGCGCCTGCAGCGGCAGCACGGTCTCGCGCTGCTCGGTGCCTTCGCGGCGGGATGTGCGATCGCGCAGGCGCAGACCGCAGCGGGCCAGCCGTCGATCCTCCAGACGATCTGGAAGTGGACGCCGCTGCTCGCGCGTGGCTTCGTGTTCAATCTCGCGATCAGCTTCATGGCGATGGGGATCGGCACGCTCGCCGGGCTGTTCCTCGGCTTCGCGCAGATTTCGCTGCTGAAGCCGGTGCGAAAGAGCGCACGGTTTCTAACGCACTTCTTCCGCAATGCGCCGTGGCTCGTGCTGCTCTTCTACTGCATGTTCCTGATCCCGTTCGAGACGACGCTCTTCGGCGTGCGAATCCCGATCCCCGACTGGACGAAGGCCACGCTGGGCCTCGCGCTGCCCGTCATGGCGAACGTCTCCGAAATCCTCCGCGGCGCGGTGCAGTCGATCCCGACGACGCAATGGGAGGCGGCCTCGTCGCTCGCCTTCACGCGCCGGCAGACGATGTGGATGATCATCTTCCCGCAGTGCGTCAAGCGCATGCTGCCGCCGTGGATGAACCTCTATGCGATCCTGACGATGGCGACCGTGCTTGCGTCGATCGTCGGCGTCAACGAGATGATGACGCTGACGCAGCGCGCGCTGTCGGCCGAGAATCGGCCGGGACTGCTGCTTTCGTTCTATAGCTACGTGCTTCTCTGGTTCTTCGTCTATTGCTATCCGATCGCGCGCTGGACGGTTCGCCTCGAGGCGCGCTACGCGGTCAACCAATGAACAATGCGAACAAGGCGCAAACGGCCCCGCGCACGCGCAAGGCGCGCGATCCGAGCGATACGCGTGCGATCGTCGAGGTGCGCGACGTGCATCAGGCGTTCGGCGCAATCGAGGTGCTGAAGGGCGTGTCGTTCAGCGTGCCGAAGGCGGGTGTCGTCTGCATCATCGGTCCTTCGGGATCGGGCAAGTCGACGATGCTTCGCTGCATCAACGGCCTCGTGCCGATCCAGAGCGGCTCGATCCGCGTCGCCGACTTCGAGGTGCATCGGCTGCACACCGACAAGGAGAAGATCGCGCTGCGCAAGGAAGTGTCGATGGTCTTCCAGCAGTACAACCTGTTCCCGCACAAGACCGCGCTCGAGAACGTGATGATGGCGCCGGTGCACGTGCTGCGCGAGAACCGCGACGAGGTGCGCGAGCGCGCGATCGCGCTCCTGACCAAGGTCGGCCTCGCGCCGAAGCGCGATTCGTACCCGGGCGAGCTGTCGGGCGGCCAGCAGCAGCGCGTCGCCATCGCGCGCTCGCTCGCGATGCGCCCCGAGGTGATGCTCTTCGACGAGGTGACCGCCGCGCTCGACCCCGAGACGGTCAAGGAAGTGCTGAACACGATCCGCGAGCTCGCAAAGGAGGGGATGACGTGCATCCTCGTCACGCACGAGATGCGCTTCGCGCGCGAGCTCGCCGACGAGGTGCTGTTCACCGACGGCGGCAAGATCGTCGAGGCGGGCCCGCCGGCGCAATTGTTCGACCATCCGCAGATGGAGCGCACGAAGGCGTTCCTGTCGCAGGTGCTCTAGGACAGGAGGGTCGGACTCGAATCATTTTCGGAAGCGACCCGGCATTCCCGAGATCGACATCCGAAATGAATCGAGTCCGACCCTGGTTTCCTCACTGACCGCTGCATGAAGCGCTACTCGATCTTCTCGCTCATCGGCAACGCGCTCTCGGGGCACGACCGCTGGCCGCTCGCGTGGCGCAGTCCGGAGCCGAAAAAGCATTACGACGTGATCGTGATCGGTGGCGGCGGGCACGGGCTCGCGACCGCGTACTACCTCGCGAAGGAGCACGGCATCCGCAACGTCGCGGTGCTCGAGAAGGGCTGGCTCGGCGGCGGCAACACCGGGCGCAACACGACGATCGTGCGCTCGAACTATCACTTCGAGCCGAACGCGCACTTCTACGAGTTCTCGCTGAAGCTGTGGGAGTCGCTGTCGCAGGCGCTGAATTTCAATGTCATGTACAGCCCGCGCGGCGTGCTGAACCTCGTGCATACGCCGTCCGAGATGGACGCGGCGCTGCGGCGCGGCAACGCGATGCGCTTGAACGGCATCGACGCGAAATTCCTCTCACGCGACGACATCGCCGCGTGGATCCCGAACCTCGACTGCTCGCCGGACGCCCGCTTCCCGATCCTCGGCGGTTTGCTGCAGCCGCGCGGCGGCACGGTGCGGCACGACGCAGTCGCCTGGGGCTACGCGCGCGCTGCCGACGCGCTCGGCGTCGACATTCTCCAGCAATGCGAAGTCACCGGCCTGCGCGTCGAGAACGGCACGGTGACCGGCGTGCGCACAACGCGCGGCGACATCGGCGCGGGCAAAGTCGGCATCGCCGTCGCCGGCCATTCGAGCAAGGTCGCCGAAATGGCGGGCATCCGGCTCCCCATCGAGTCGCACGTGCTGCAGGCGATGGTGTCCGAGCCGATCAAGCCCGTCCTCGACACCGTCGTCACGTCCGGCGCGGTGCATTTTTACGTCAGCCAGTCCGACAAGGGCGAGCTCGTGATGGGCGGCGACCTCGATTTCTACAATTCGTACGCGCAACGCGGCAACCTCCCCGCCATCGAGAACGTCGTGAGCGCCTGCGTGTCGCTTTTTCCATCCTTCGGCCGCTTGCGCCTGATGCGCACGTGGGGCGGCATCATGGACATGACGATGGACGGCAGCCCGATCATCGGCAAGCTGCCGGTGAAGAACCTCTACATGACCGGCGGCTGGTGCTACGGCGGCTTCAAGGCGACGCCCGCATCGGGCTACGTGCACGCCTGGACGATCGCGCACGACGAGCCGCATCGGCTCAACGCCGAATTCACGCTCGAGCGCTTCGCCGAAGGCCGCACGATCGACGAGAAGGGCGCGGGGCCGTATCCATGGGCGCATTGAGATGCTCCTGATACCCTGCCCGTGGTGCGGGCCGCGCAACCAGATCGAGTTCACGTACGGCGGCGACGCGACGGTGCAAAGGCCCGCGCCCGACGCGCCGGAAACCGCTTGGGTCGATTACGTGTATCTGCGCGACAATCCCGCCGGCCCGCTCGACGAGCTGTGGTTCCACGGCGCGGGATGCCGCAGCTGGCTGCACGTCCTGCGCGACACGCGCACGCATGCGATTCTCGCGAGCGCGCCGGTCGGTGAACCATTCCAGCAATGACACAGGCATGGCGACTCGCGCAGGGTGGGGCGATCGATCGTACGCGGCCGCTCGCATTCACGTTCGACGGCGTGCGCTACGAAGGCTACGCCGGCGACACGCTCGCGTCCGCGTTGCTCGCGAACGGCGTTCACCTCGTCGGCCGCAGCTTCAAGTATCACCGGCCGCGCGGCATCTTCAGCGCGGGCGTCGAGGAGCCCAACGCGCTCGTGCAACTCGGCGAGGGTGCGCGAACCGAGCCCAACACGCGCGCGACGACGATCGACCTCTACGACGGGCTCGTCGCGACCAGCCAGAACTGCTGGCCGTCGGTGCGCTTCGACATCGGTGAGGTCGCGAACCTGCTGTCGCCGATGCTGCCTGCGGGCTTCTATTACAAGACGTTCAAGTGGCCACCGTCTCCCGCGTGGTGGATGCGCTACGAGCATTTCATCCGGCGCGCCGCCGGCATGGGCCGCAGTCCATACGAGCCGGATCCCGCCCGCTACGATCGCCAGTTCGCGCATTGCGACATTCTCGTGGTCGGCAGTGGCCCGGCGGGACTCGCCGCGGCGAGCACGGCGGCGGAAGCGGGCGCGAGCGTGATCGTGTGCGAGCAGGCGACGCAGCCCGCAACGAACGGTCCATACGCGCCGGGTTCTCCGTCGGATGACGTCTCGCCGCAATTCGCGGCATTGCGCGCGAATCGAGGTGTGACCCTTCTCGCGCGCACGACCGCGTTCGGCTACTACGACGCGAACCTGATCGGCGCCGTCGAGCATCTCGTGCACGACGCGCAGGCGTCGCCGAATCTTCCGCGGCAGCGCTTGTGGCTGATCCGCGCGGCAGCGGTCGTGCTGGCGAGCGGGGCGATCGAACGTCCGATCGCGTATGGCAACAACGACCTCCCGGGAACGCTGCTCGCGGGTGCAGCCGCGAGCTACGTGCAGCGCTACGCGGTGCGACTCGGAAAGCGCGCGGTCGTGTTCACGAACAACGATGGCGCGTACGACGATGCGCTCGCGCTGCACGAGGCGGGCATCGACGTGGCGGCTATCGTCGACACGCGCGGCGAAATCGCATCGCCGGATACGCGCGAGCGCGTGCGAATGGCGAACATCGTCACGCACGCGAACGCCGTGATCGCGCGGGCGCACGGGCGTCACCGCGTGGCGCGCGTCGACGTCGCCTCGCGCGCAGGCGGCGCCACGACGTCGATCGATTGCGACGTCGTCGCCGTCTCCGGCGGCTACAGTCCGGTCGTGCACCTGTTCTCGCAGGCACGGGGCCGTCTGCGTTACGACGCGAGCAGCGCGAGTTTCGTACCCGATCACTCGCCGATGGCAATCGAGACCGCCGGTGCCGTGAACGGGCAATGCGACGTCGCAACGGCACGTGCCGAAGGCGACGCGGCGGCGCGCCGTGCGCTCGCGCGAATGCGCGGGACGACGGGAGGCGTCGCGAGCGCGCAGGTCACCCATCCGCAGCCGCCGGCGGTGCGCGCGCACGTCGATCCGGTATGGAGCGTGCCCGATGCACGCGGCGCCAAGTGCTTCGTCGACCTGCAGGACGACGTCACCGTGCGCGACGTCGCGCTGGCGCGACGCGAGGGTTACCAGGCCGTCGAGCATCTGAAGCGCTACACGACGCTCGGCATGGGCACCGATCAAGGCAAGACGAGCAACGTCGTCGGCATCGGTCTCATGGGTGACGCGCTGGGCGTGCCGATGGAGGCGGTCGGTACCACGACGTTCCGCCCGCCGTACACGCCGGTGACGCTCGGCGCGTTGGTCGGTTCGCACGGCGGCGCGCATGCGGAGCCGACGCGCTTCGGCGCCATGCACGGCTGGCACGCGGAGCACGGTGCACGCTTCGTCGACGCGGGGCTGTGGAAGCGGCCGCATTCGTACCCGCGCGCGGGCGAATCGGAGGACGACGCCGCCAACCGCGAGGCGCGCAACGTCCGCGAGAACGCAGGGGTGGTCGACGTGTCGACGCTCGGCAAGATCGAGCTGCAGGGACGCGACGTCGCCGAGTTCCTGAACCGCGTGTACATCAACCGCTGGGACAACCTGCAGGTCGGTCGCTGCCGCTACGGCGTGATGCTGCGCGAGGACGGGATCGTGCGCGACGACGGCACGACGTCGCGCCTCGACGAATCGCATTACCTGATGACGACGACGACGGCAAATGCAGCGGCGATCATGCAAACGATCGAGCGGTTGCTGCAAATCGACTGGCCCGACCTCGACGTCTACGCGACCGCCGTGACCGAGCAGTGGGCGGCCGCCGCGCTTTCGGGGCCGAAGTCGCGCGATGTGCTCGCTCGCGTCGTCGACATCGACGTCTCGAATGCCGCGTTCCCCTTTCTCGCCGTCGCGACGTGCGGCGTGCGCACGCGGGAAGGCGTCATTCCTGCGCGCGTGTTTCGCATGAGCTACTCGGGCGAGCTCGCGTACGAAATCCACGTCCCGGCCGATCGCGGTCGCGCGACGTGGGAGGCAGTGCTCGACGCGGGCGAGTCGTCGGGCATCATGCCGTACGGCACGGAAGCGATGAGCACGTTGCGCATCGAGAAGGGGCACGTCGTGATCGGCGCGGAAATCGACGGGCGCACGACCGCGGCCGACCTCGGCATGGAGAAGCTCGTCAATCCGAACAAGTGGTGCATCGGCAAGCCGCTGCTCGCGCGCCCCGCCTTGACGTCGTCGGACCGCTGGCAACTGGTCGGCTTGCGCGCCGAGGGTGACGCGCGCATTCCGCGCGGCGCGAAGATCGTTGCGAATCCCGATGCGCCTGAGCCGGTCCCCATGCAGGGCCACGTCACATCCTGGTGCTACAGCCCGAACCTCGGTGCGTGGATCGCGCTCGCGCTCGTCGCCAATGGGCGCGCGCGCCACGGCGAGACGCTGTGGGCGGCGTCGCCGCTTGCCGACACGCGCGTGCGCGTCACGCTCGGTCCACCGACGTTCATCGATCCCGCCGGGGAGCGCCTGCGTGGCTGAAACCGGCGTTTCGCTCGGCAACGTGAACAGTGCATCCACGCGCGTGACATTTCGCGCGCTGCGCATCGGTTGGGCGTGGAACGTGCGCGGCGACGCGACCGACGGGCGCTTCGTCGCGACGGTCCAACGCGTACTCGCGCCGCTTCCGATGCGAGCGATGACGAGCACGCGAACGCCCGACGCCGCGATGCTGTGGCTCGGACCGCGCACGTGGCTTCACGTTGGTGCCGAGTCGGGCGCGCGCCGCTTCGACGACGCGCGGCGTGCGATCAACGCAGCGGGCGGTGCGCTGTTCGACGTCTCGGCGGGCTACGTCGGGTGGTCGATCGAAGGCGCGCAAGCTGCCCGCGTGCTGAACCGCGAATGTCCGCTCGATCTGCGCCCCGGCGCGTTCCCCGCCGGGCATTGCGCGCAAAGTCTGCTCGGCCACACGCACGCGTTGATCCACCGTCCACGCGAGTCACCGGCGTTCATCGTCCTCGTCGGGCGCAGCTTCGGGGCCGACGCGTGGCATCTGCTGCAGACCGCGGCGACGACCGAAGGACACGTACTCGAGGCGCCGATCGAGTTCGACGCGGTATAGCCACGCATGGGCACGCTAGAATTATCCGACGCGTATTCACCGAGTCCGCCATGAACGAGATCGTGCCCGACGTCTTCACCTGGTCGCGATGGTCGGAGCCGCACGGCTACGACTTCAACGGCTATCTCGTGCGCCACGCGGACGGCAATCTCTGCATCGATCCGGTTCAGCCGCAAGACGACGTTCTGTCGCGGATCGAGCGATTGGGCGTCGCGAAGATTCTGCTCACCAACCGCAATCATTCGCGCGCCGCGAATCTCGTGCGCGAGCGCACGGGCGCACCGGTGCTGATCGCGCCCGACGACGCGCAGCATGCCAAGGACCAGGGCACGCCGATCGACGGCGCACTGAACGCCGGCGACACGATCGGCCCGTTCACCGTGGTATCGGCAGCGGGCAAGTCGCCCGGCGAGGTCGCGTTTTTCTGGCGGGTGCGGCGGATGCTTTTCGTCGGTGACGTCGTCATCGGCAATCCGCCGGGGCGCTGCTCGCTGTTGCGCGAGAAAGTGATGGACGATCCCGCGCGCCTGCGGCGCAGCGTCGTCGAGCTCGCGAAGCTGGATTTCGATGCGCTTCTCGTCGGCGACGGCGTGTCGATCCTCGGCGCGGCGAAGCCACGCCTGCTGGAGCTCGTGCAGACGTTCGCGGCGTAGCCTGAAGGCGCCCCGGGGCGTCGTGCAACAGGCGGGGACGTCCCGAAATGCGCTGGCTCTTCGAACCCCAGCTCACCAACGCTGCGTTCGGCGACCCCGGCCTCTACGTGGACTTCCGCGACGAGCGCCGCGCGCTGCTGTTCGACGTCGGCGACATCACTGCACTGCCGCCACGCAAGCTGATGCGGCTGTCGCATGTGTTCGTCACGCACACGCATATGGATCACTTCGCGGGATTCGATCATTTGCTTGCGGTCATCCTCGGACGCAAGCCGCGGCTGACACTCGTCGGCGGCCCGGACTTCGTCGCCCGGGTCGAACACAAGCTATGCGCGTACGCGTGGAACGTCGTCCATCGCTACGACGAGCTCGTGCTCGACGTCTGCGAGATCGAACCCGATGGGCGCGGGCAGTGGGCGCGCTTCTCGACGCGGACGAACTTCGTTCGTGAAGCGACGTCATCGTTCGTGCTCGACGACGACGTGATCCACGACGAAGCGACCTTTCGCATTCGCGCGCGCTTCGTCGACCACGACATTCCCTGCCTGTCCTACGCGATCGAGGAGAAGGCGCACGTGAACGTCGCGAAGGATCGGCTCGACGCGCTCGGTGTGGCGACCGGTGCGTGGCTGCGCGACCTGAAGCACGCGGTCCTCTCGGGTGTGCCGGACAGTACGCCGATCGAGGTCGCCTGGCGCGATCGCAACGGCGATCACGCGATGACGCGCAGCGTGGGCGAACTGCGCCATCTCATCCTCGACGTCGTCGCAGGGCAGAAGATCGGCTACGCAACCGACCTTCGCTACAGTGAAGCGAACGTCGCCACGCTCGCCGACCTGTTCCGCGGTGCCGACGTGCTGTTCATCGAGTGCGTGTTCCTCGACGAGGACGCCGAGCACGGCGCGCGCAAGAACCATCTCACGGCGGGCCAAGCGGGCCGCATTGCGCGCCTCGCCGGCGCGAAGGCGGTGCGTCCGTTCCATTTTTCGCCGCGCTACGAAGGCCGCGAGGCGGAACTCGTCGCCGAACTGCGCGCCGCGTGGTTGCACAGGGATGCGGCGCCGTGAAGCCGTCGCGCAAACAGCGCAAGGCGGTCCCCGTGCGGACTCCAGCCCAAAGCCGCGAGGGAGGCGCGACCCGTTCGCCATACGTGGTCGGTTTCTTCCTCGTGCCCTCGTTTCCGATGATGTCGTTCGCGGCGGCGATCGAGCCGCTGCGCTCGGCCAATCGCATGCGGGACGCGCGACTGTTCGACTGGCGTCTCTATTCGCGCGACGGTGCGCCGGTGAATGCGAGTAACGGGGTCGCGATCGGCGTTCATGCCGGCATCGCCGAGAACGCGCTCGTCGATCTCCTGCTCGTCTGCGCCGGCACGCGCGATGCGGGAGCCGGCGATCCTGGCCTCGCGAAGTGGTTGCGTGCGCAAGCGCGCCGCGGTATCGCGGTCGGTGGCGTATCGCTCGGTGCCTACGCCCTCGCGCGCGCGGGACTGCTCGACGGCCGGCGCTGCGCGTTGCACTGGGAGAGCCTCGCGGCCTTCGCCGAGCAGTTTCCACGCGTTCGCGCCACGCCGGATCTCTTCGTCGCCGACGGCGATCGCCGCACCTGCTCGGGCGGCACCGCCGCGCTCGACATGATGCTCGCGCTGATCAGCGAGCGCGAGGGCCGCCTGCTCGCCAACGATGTGTCGGAACAGTTCATCCACCCGCGCATCCGCCGCACCGACGATCCGCAGCGCATGCCGGTGGAGACGCGCGTGGGCATCGCGAACGACAAGCTC
>DASTIY010000132.1:0-15421 GCA_035717085.1 Casimicrobiaceae bacterium
TCCTGCGCGCGTCCGAACAGCATCGGATCGCCGCCTTTGAGGCGCACAACGACGGCGTAACGTTTTGCCGCGTCGACGATCTGCTTGTCGATGAACCGCTGTGCCGTCGAACGCCGGTCCCCCCACGCGCGCGGCTTCGCCGCTTCGCTGCCCCCGACGGGGGCGCAATTCGAGCCTTGGGACGGCGCTGCGGCTCTCATGACACCGCAACGCTTGCCGACTGAAACGATCTTCGCGGATCGCGCGAGGGCGATCGTGTCCGGGTGCACGAGCGCGTCGTGGAAGACGATGTCGGCGCGCGCGAGGATCCGCGCCGCGCGCAGCGTCAGCAGATCGGGCGCGCCCGGGCCAGCCCCGACGAGATAGACGACACCGCTAGGCATGGGCGCTTCCGGGATCGCGTGACCATTGCGAGAACGTCGCCCGGGCGAAGCGCGCCTTGCGTTGCACGCTCGCCTGATACCCGTCGCTGAAGTCGCGCAGCCCCATGAGGGCATCTTCGGTACTGCGCGAGTCGGGGAGGGCGAACGCATCGAAGCCGCATTGAGCGAGATAGTAGAGCTGGTCGCGCTGCACGTCGCCGATCGCGCGAAGCTCGCCGCGAAAACCGTAGCGGTGCCGCAGCAGGCGCGCGAGCGAATAGCCGCGCCCGTCGGTGAAGTGAGGGAAATCGATCGCGATCAGCGGCAGGCGCTCGACGTCGACGGCGAGCGCGGCCGGATCGTCATCGGGCGCGAGCCAGACACCGGTCTCGCCACGCGCGATCAACACCGCCCGCTGCGCCTGCCACGCGGCGAGCGGAACGATGATCGCGACGCCGTCGGGCAGCTCAGCGATCGGCGCCGGCGCGCGCAGCAGCGTCCATGAATCCTCGACGATCGCGTGATGACGAATGAGTTGTGCCATAGACACGCTCCTTGAACGGTTCGATGCCGAGCCGGCGCACCACGTCGACGAAGCGCTCGTCCTCATGCCGCAGCTCGAGATAGGTTTCGATCAGGCGCTCGATCACGTCGGGCATCTCGGCCGCGGCGAACGACGGGCCGATGACCTTGCCGAGCGCTGCGTCGTTGCCTTGAGCGCCGCCGATCGTCACCTGGTAGAACTCGGCGCCGTTCTTGTCGACGCCGAGGATGCCGATGTGCCCGATGTGGTGCTGCCCGCAGGCGTTCATGCAGCCCGACATGTTGAGGTCGAGCTCGCCGATGTCGTGCAGGTAGTCGAGGTCGTCGAAGCGCCGCGTGATCGCGTCGGCGATCGGAATCGACTTCGCATTGGCGAGCGAGCAGAAGTCGCCTCCCGGGCAGCAGACGATGTCGGTGAGAAGCCCGATGTTCGGCGTCGCGAGGCCGAGGGCCTTCAGGCGCGTCCACACGTCGAACAGGCGCGCCTGCGGCACGTCGCGCAGCACGAGGTTCTGCTCGTGCGAGACGCCGATCTCGCCGAACGAATAGGCATCGGCGAGATCGGCGATCGCGTCCATCTGTGCCGACGTCACGTCGCCCGGCGGCACGCCGGTGCGCTTCAGCGACAGCGTCACGATCGCGTAACCCGCGATCTTGTGCGGATGCACGTTGCGGCCGACCCACCGCGCGAAGGCGCGATTGTCGGCGAGCAGGGCGCGATAACCCGCGTCGTCCGCAGTGAGCTTCGCATACGCGTGATCGGTGAAGAACGCGGCGAGCCGATCGAACTCGGCGTCGGGCACCGTGCCTTCGCCACCTTCCCAATGCCGCCACTCGTCCTCGACTTCGCGCGCGAATTGCGCGACGCCGCGTTCCTTGACGAGGATCTTGATGCGCGCCTTCCACTTGTTGTCGCGCCGCCCGAAGCGGTTGTACGTGCGCAGGATCGCGTCGAGATAGTTCAGGATCTCGGCGCGCGGCAGGAACTCGCGAATGACGTGGCCGAGGATCGGCGTGCGGCCGAGGCCGCCGCCGACGGCGACGCGAAAGCCGACTTCGCCCCTCTCGTCGCGTACGAGCGCGAGCGCGATGTCGTGGATCAGCAGCGCCGCGCGGTCGTTATCGGCGCCCGCGATGGCGATCTTGAACTTGCGCGGCAGGTAGGCGAACTCGGGATTGAGCGTCGCCCATTGCCGAACGAGCTCGCAATACGGCCGCGGGTCGGCGACCTCGTCGCGCGCAACGCCGGCGAAGTGATCCGTCGTGATGTTGCGCACGTTGTTGCCCGACGTCTGGATCGCGTGCATGTCGACGTCGGCGAGCTCGGCCAGGATGTCCGGTACGTCCTCGAGCCGCGGCCAGTTGAGTTGCAGGTTCTGCCGGGTGGTGAAGTGCCCGTAGCCGCGGTCGTAGGTTCGCGCGATGGATGCGAGCGCGCGCAGTTGCCGCGAAGCGAGGAGCCCATACGGAATCGAGATCCGCAGCATCGGCGCATGCTTCTGGATGTACAGACCGTTCTGCAGGCGCAACGGACGGAAGTCGTCTTCCGAGAGCTCCCCGGCGAGAAAGCGGCGCGTCTGGTCGCGGAACTGCGCGACCCGCTCGCGGACCAGACGGTGGTCGAAGGCGTCGTAGCGATACATGCTCGTAGTACGCTAACCGGCTACCTCCGGTAACAGAAGGAATAAGATGTCATGCGCTTATTGCCGCAATGCATGAGCGTGTGAATGCAAGCGTGGCGCGACGTGCGATTCGACCAGAACACCGCCATCATCCTCTACGCGCACGGTGCGCGCGATGCGCGCTGGGCCGAGCCGTTCGAGCGCTTGCGCGAGCGCGTTGCGGCGCGCGCCCCCGGTTGTCTTGTCGTTCTGGCGTTTCTCGAGCACCGCGTACCGGACTTGGCGACAGTGTTCAGCGAGGTCAGCGGGCAGGGTGTCCGTAACGTACGCGTCGTACCGCTTTTCTTCGGTCGCGGCGGGCACTTACGCGACGATTTTCCCAAACAGCTTGAAGAAGCGCGGGCAGCCGCCCCGGAGCTTGCCGTCGAGCTGACGCAGGCTGCGGGGGAGGACGCCAATGTGCTCGACGCACTCGCCACGTTCGCGCTGGAGGCGCCGGTAACGCCGAAATGAGGTTCAGTGCCCGGAAAACGTGCAGAGCGTGCGCACCGAGTATTCCTGACGCTCGAGGCGCGCGCGACCCCCGAGATCGGGCAGATCGATGACGAACGCAGCGCCGATGATCGCCGCGCCGGTCCTCTCGATCAGCTTCAATGCCGCTTCCGCCGTGCCGCCGGTCGCGAGCAGGTCGTCGACGAGCAGGATCGCCTCACCGGCGTGCATCGCGTCGCAATGCAGCTCGAGACGGTCGCTGCCATACTCGAGCGTGTAGTCGCGTCCGAAACTTGGCGCCGGCAGCTTGCCGCGCTTGCGGATGGGCACGAAGCCGGCGTCGAGGCGATGGGCGAGGGCGGCGCCGATTATGAAGCCGCGCGACTCGATGCCCGCGACCTTGTCGATCGTTCGTTGCGCGTACCCCGCCGCCAGCGTCTCGATCACATGGTGGAAACCATTGCGGTCCTTGAGCAGCGTTGTGATGTCGCGAAAGACGACGCCGGGCTTGGGATAGTCCGGAATGCTGCGGATCAGCCGTGCAATGTCGATGTCGTCGTCGCGCATGCTCGCTCCCGTATCGTCGTGATGCAACCGCTGCTCGTGACGCTGGTCGCATGCGCCGCCGCCGTGGTCATCTACCCGCCGGCGGCGCTCGCGATCTTCGTTCTGGGCGCGATCGTGACGGGTTGGGCGGCGTGGAGCAAGGCCCGCGCGCGCCGGCGCGAGGACGCCGATCGCTGACCGGAACCGGCACGAACGCCGGAGTGTCCGCAGGGTAGGGCTTCCGAAATGGGCAATCGACGAACCGCGCATCGAACTTGGGCGGCGCGTTGCATATCCCTGCTGTTCGCAAGCGCCGTCGTCGTGACCGAAGGCGCGCTCGCGCACGCGCTCGTCATGTCGTCGATGCCGGCGGCCCGCGCGACGGTGCCTGCCGGTGCACTGCGCATCGAGCTTCGCTTCAACAGTCGGATCGACGTGAAGCGATCGCGCATCGCGTTGCGCGCGCCGGGCGGAACAGAATCCGTGCTCGGCGTGCACGCGGACGATTCGCGTGCCGTGCTGTTCGGTACCGCGGAGGCGCGGCGCACAGGCGATTGGGCGATCGTTTGGCAGGTTCTTTCGCTCGACGGGCACGTGACGCGCGGCGAGATCCCGTTTCGAGTCGAAGACGCACCGCTCAAGTGACCTCGCTCTTCGACGACTTCGGGTTCGTCGCGGTCGTGCTGAAGGGACTCGGCTTCGTCGCACAGTCCGTGTTGATCGGTGCGACCGCCTTCATCGTGCTCGCGATTCCTCGCGGCATTCGCGCCGACAGCATCGCAGTGCTGCGCAAGGCACCGATCGTCGTGAAGATCGCGGCACTCGCGACGATCGTCGTCGCGCTCGCCACGATGTCGTCGACGGCCTGCATGCTGATCGCGACGGTCGACCTCCGCTGGCGCGACGTCGCGAGCGCGCCGTTCGTGCTGTTCGCGATGGCGAAAGTGACGGCCGCGATCGTCATCGCGTGTTCGCTGTCGCGCAACGCGAGGTCCACGTGGTACGCACGCGCGACGGGTGTCGCGGCGGCGTTCGCGTTGATCGCCGCAATCGTCGTCGAGTCGCACGCGATCGCGCGCGTCGACCACGTCGCGTTGCTCTCGGGCGCGACCTACGCGCATCGGCTCGGCGCAGCCGTCTGGCTCGGCGGCCTTCCATGCTTGTGGCTCGCATTGCGCGAAACGGATCCCGGCACGGCACGCGCAATCGGCCGTCGCTATTCGACCATCGCGGCGGCAGGGGTCGTCCTCATCGTGGGCGCGGCCGTCGTCTTCGCCGTCGAGTACATCCGGTCGGTCGACGCGCTCTATGGCACGGCGTACGGCGCGATGGCAGCCGTGAAGACGCTGTTGCTCGTCGTGCTGTTGGCGTTCGGTTCGGCGAACTTCCGCACGCTGCGCGGCGCGCTTCCGGATCGGGTCGCGGTGCGGCGCGTGCGGCGCTTCGTCGAGGTCGAGATAGCAGCCGGCTTCGCCGTCCTGATGGCGGCCGCGTCGATCACGTCGGCGCCGGCGGCGGTCGACGTCGTGGCCGATCGCGTGTCGTGGTCCGAACTCGTCGCGCGCATGGCGCCCGCGACACCGTCGTTCGAGACCCCGGCGCACGGCGCACTGTCGCGGATCGTTGTGCCTGCCGCGGTCACAATTAAGCGTACGGATGGCGATCGCGGGTGGTCGGCCTACAACCACCACGTGGCCGGCCTCGTCGTCCTCCTGATCGGCTTCGCGGCGCTGCTTCGCCATCGTCGCGCACTGCGCTGGACCGAGCACTGGCCGCTGTTGATCCTGCTCCTCGGTGCGTTCCTCCTCCTGCGCGCGGATCCCGAGGTCTGGCCGCTCGGCTCGGTCGGCCCGCTTGCGAGCCTTCGCGATCCCGAAGTGCTGCAGCACCGGCTGTTTGTCGTGCTGATCGCTGCCTTCGCCATCGTCGAATGGCGCGTCCAGCGTGGCCGCACCGCGTCGGCGCGGGAATCGCGCGTGTTCCCATTGCTCATGGTGGCCGGCGGGGCACTCCTGCTCACGCATTCGCATGCGGTCGCGAATGCCAAGGAGCAACTGCTGATCGAATTGACGCACCTCCCGATCGCGGTGCTCGGCGTTGCCGCGGGTTCGGCGCGCTGGCTCGAGCTTTCGATATCCGATGCGGAAGGGCGGATCGACCGGGAAGGGCGCGTCGCGCGCTACGTGTGGCCGGTCGCGCTCATCCTGGTGGGACTGATCCTGCTCGATTACCGCGAGGCATGAAGCCGGCACAGCGCCGAGCGACGGGACAGTAGGAAGCGCAACGGCGCGGCTAGAATGGCTGTCGGTACCATCCCTTCGAGCATCACATGCGCTACGAGCTCTTTTACTGGAGCGGTATCCAGGGCCGCGGCGAATTCGTGCGTCTCGCGCTCGAGGAAGCGGCCGCAGACTACGTCGACGTATGCCGCCGTCCCGGTGGCGAAGACGCGATGATCGCGCTGCTCGATGGCGGCGACGTGCGCCACCCGCCGTTCGCTTCTCCGTTTCTCAAGGCGGGTCGGCAGATCATCGGGCAGACTGCGAACATCCTGCTTTATCTCGGCGCGCGTCACGGGCTCGCGCCGGCGGACGAGCCGGGCCGCCTGTGGACGCACCAACTGCAGCTGACGATCGCCGATCTCGTCACCGAGGTGCACGACAGCCACCACCCGATCGCCAGCAGCCTGTACTACGAAGATCAGCGTGCGGAGGCGAAGAGACGCGCCGAGGACCTCGTCGAACGGCGCTTGCCGAAATTCCTCGGCTATTTCGAGCGCGTGATCGCGCTCAATGCCGGCGGGTCCGGCTATCTCGTCGGGCGCAGGCTCACGTACGCCGACCTCTCGATGTTCCAGCTGATGTCGGGATTGCGGTACGCGTTTCCGAAAGCCATGCGACGCAGTGCCTCGCGCTATGCCGCGCTCGCACGGTTGCACGATCGCGTGCAGGCGCGACCGCGCATCGCGGCGTACCTCGCGTCACCGCGGCGCCTGCCGCACAGCGAGTACGGCATTTTCCGGCACTACGCGGAACTCGACGCGTAGCTTCGCGGCTACGTCACATGCTGAAGGCCACCCTCAGTGGCGCGGGGGCGGTTGCGGGTAAGCGTCGAGGGGGCCTGTCAACGTCCTCGAACGCCGGATCCGAGATTTGACATAATGACAATTATACGCAATTACCAAAACATGAAAGGAGGAACGCGGCTCAGCGATTCCCTCGCCACGGTGTGATGCGCGGAAGCCACCGTTTGACGTTCGCGCGATAGCCCTTGTACTCGTCGGGGAACTGCTCGCCGAGCGTCGGCTCCTCGTAGCCGAGTACGAACAAGAAGAACGCAGCCCACAGGATCGCTCCGTACTCGAGCACCACTACGCTGCCGAACAGCAGGCCCTGTCCGATGACCAGCGCGCTGACCGCGACGTACATCGGATTGCGCACATACCGATAGAACCCGGTGACGACGAGGTGCTTGGGCGGCATTACGGGCGCCGGCGTACCGAGACCTTGCAACGCGAAACGCGCGAATGAATCGAGCAAAACCGGTAGCGCGGCCGCGATCAGGATGCCACCGATCACGCGCGCGATCGGGAACAGCGCGGGCTCGAAGTGCCACTGCGTGAAATACCACGGCACGTAAACGGCGAGCGTGCCCGGCGCGATCACCAGGAAGATCGCCGAACCGATGATCGCAGCGACGCGCCGCATGCCATCAGTCTAGCCAAAGCGGACGTCGCCGGCTCGTTCAAAACTTGCCGGGGATCCTGCTCGGTCGAGCGGCTTAGGTCACTCCCCAGGTGACCGTGCACAATCAGTGGCTTCTGAAACTATGCTAATAAAACACTTCAAATCACAACGCGGTGGTAGGTTCCCTCACCCGACGTCTAACGATCTCCACTTCTCGAAGTCCGGAAACGGCCTGTTTTGCCGATCCGACTTCCCGTTTAGCCTGTTCCGTGATCCGACGGTCCGACGCGTGCCACTTATCTTCGCGTGCCGTAAGTCGTATCGACTCGTCGTCGATTACGGCGCGCTGCCAAGCATGGGGCCGTCCACAGCATCGAAGCGGCGGAGACGGTCGGAACGAGCACCAGAAAACCCGATGGGCGCTTCAATGCGAATGATGGGGGACGCACGATGGAGGTCTCCGTGAAGTCAACATCGATCCTTGGCGCCGGGCGCGACGACAGGGGGTCGAGCATGCGAAGCGCCGGTGACGATCGCGTCGAAGCATATGCCGATCGCGCCGTGATGGGACCGCTGTCGAAGTCGATCCGACCGGCGTAGTCGTCCGAGGCGACGGTTCGTTGGGAGCGCTCTTCGAAGCTTACTTTTCACGATCACTCAGTCGCTTGCCGAGTGCTCTTAGAGTGAATTCAATTAAGAGGAGACGCGCGTGTCGCGATCCGATGCGCGAACATGTGGCTCTCGCGAGTACGGTCGGCGCATCGCACTTCCTGCGGAAGTCACTGTCCTCGCTTGTAACGCCAACACCATAAAGGACGAATTCGATGGGCGGTTCGAGCGCTGGATATCACGAAAGCCTGGAGGTGCTGAAGCCCGAGACGCTCGATCATCACCGGGCGATCGTCTCGATCATGGAGGAACTCGAAGCGATCGATTGGTACGACCAGCGGGTCGACGCGACCCACGATCGATCGCTGGCCGCGATCCTCGCGCACAACCGTGACGAGGAAAAGGAGCATGCGGCGATGCTGCTCGAGTGGCTGCGCCGACGTGACCCGAAGCTCGACGAGCATTTGCGTGACTACCTGTTCACGCAGCAGTCGGTGATCGAGCGCGAGCACGAGCTCGAATCGCGCGGCGCCACCACGTCGGCTGACACCGGCGCGAGCGGCTCTGCCGACGGTTCCCTCGGCATCGGCAGCCTTCGCGCGGAGGCCACGCGATGAACGATCTTCGACGCGAGCTCGCTCCCATCTCCGACGCCGCGTGGCGCGAGATCGACGCCGAGGCGCGGCGCACGCTGAAGACCATGCTCGCCGCACGCAAGCTGGTCGATTTCACGGGACCGCTCGGATGGGACGCATCCGCCGTCGGCCTCGGCCGCGTGAAGCCGCTGAAGCTCGCGCCCGAGGAAGGCGTGCTGGCGCGCATTCGCCAGGTGCAGCCGCTCGTCGAGTTGCGGGCGCCCTTCACGCTGCGTCGCGAGGAGCTCGATGCGATCGGCCGCGGCGCGCCGAACCCGGACCTCGACCCATTGATCGCCGCCGCACGCGCTGCCGCGTTGAGCGAAGACCACGCGGTGTTCCACGGCTTCGCCGACGCGCAGATCCAGGGGCTCGCGGAAGCGGGCGCCGGCAGCCGGTGCGCCATTCGGGAGGACTACGGTGCCTATCCGGCGGTCGTCGCCGAAGCGCTCAACAAGCTGCGCCATGTCGGCATCGACGGGCCGTTTGCCATTGCGCTCGGTCCCCGCTGCTACGCGGGGCTTACCACCGGCACGCTCGGCGGTTATCCCATCCTCGAGCATGTGCGGCGGCTGCTCGACGGCCCGCTCGTGTGGGCTCCCGCCGTCAACGGCGCAGTCGTGCTGAGCCTGCGCGGCGGCGACGCCGAACTCGTCGTGGGACAGGACTGGTCGATCGGCTACCTCGACCACGACGCGAACGAGGTGCGTCTCTACCTGCAGGAAACGTTCACGTTCCGCGTGCTGACCCCCGAGGCGGCCGTGCCGCTCGTCTATCCGGAAGGCTGATGCCTGCTCGTGCGGAGGATTGTGCCGACCCGCGCCTGCTCGCGGGTGCATCGGTGTGGGACCGCGCTTCAGCGCTCGCCCATGCCTTTGGCAGGTTGCAAGGCACGGCCGCTTCCGAGCTTGTCCTCGATGCGCCGGCCGGTTTCGGCATCGATGCTCTTCCAGTAGTCGGTCGAAATTGGTGCCGATGCGCTTGCGTTGTGCGTCGCGACGCAACCGTGCGACGCGAGATACGATCGACGCGCACGACGATCGCGTGGAAGTGTCAAACGAGCACGAAGGCGCCCGCAAATGGACAAACTCGATCACGACTACCCGCAACGGTTGCTGGCCCCGCACGCGCCGCCGTGCCTGTCGCTGTACCAGCCGACGCATGCGACGCATCCCGACAAAGCGCAGGACGTCATTCGCTTTCGCAACCTCCTGAAGTCGCTGGATGCGTCGGTGCAGCGACGAGGCCTTTCCGGGCGCGACGTCGCGGCGTTGCTCGCGCCACTCGATGCGCTCGCGGGCGACCGTGGATTCTGGAACCACGCGCTGCAGGGCCTCGCCGTGCTGCGCAATCCGGACGCGACGTACGTCTATCGGCTGCAGCGCAGCGTGCCCGAACTGGCGATCGTCACCGACAGCTTCCATACCAAGCCGCTGCTGCGCATCCAGCAATCAGCTGATCGCTTTCAGATCCTGGCGCTGAGCCGCGCGCGAGCGCGCCTCTTCGAAGGCAATCGCGACGCGATCGCCGAGATCGACGTCTCCGGCGTGATGCCGACGCCGAGCGAGGCCGGTGCCGAAGGCAGCGAGTTCGAACGCGCCACACGGATCTATGGCGCGACCACCGCGGAAGGCATCACGCGTCACGGCACCGGCGGCGAGCGACACTTTCGCGAGAACGAGACCGAGCGCTTCTTCCGTGCGGTCGATCGTGCCGTCAGCCAGCACTATTCGCAGCCGTCGGGCCTGCCGCTGCTTCTCGCGACGCTGCCCGAGAACCGTCACGCGTTCCGCGCGGTGACGACGAACCCGCGGCTCCTCGACACCACGCTCGATGTCAACGCCGAGGATTTGTCCGAGACCGAACTTCGCGATCGTGCGTGGCAGGCCATACTGCCCTCCTACGTCGCACGGCTCGCAGCGCTGCTCGATGGCATCCACGCCGCGACGGCCCGCCACGCAGGTTCGCTCGACCTCGCCGACGTCGCCCGCGCCGCGTATCAGGGACGTGTGGCGACCGTATTGATCGATGCCGACCGGCGCATCGCGGGAACGATCGACGCGGCCACCGGCGCGCTCGCTATCGATGCGCTTGCGCACCCTGCCGGCGCCGACGTGCTCGACGACGTCGGCGAGCAGGTGCTGCGCACCGGGGGCGAGGTGATCGTGGTTCCGTCGGAGCGGATGCCGAGCGACTCGGGCGTCGCCGCCGCGTTCCGGTACTGATCGCGACACTGCTCGACGCCTGATGCCCGACGCACGTCCCGCGGGGCGGCGACGCATTCCGGGCCACCGCGCGTTCTTTCCCGCCGCGACGCTTTACGCAGTTCTCGTCGTTCCCGCATCGGTCGCGTCGATGCTCGGCGTGATCTCGATTACGCCGGGACTCGCGTCGCCCGCGGGCCATGCGCACGAAATGCTGTTCGGTTTCGCGCTGGCCGTGGTCGCGGGCAATCAGCTCGGCCCGCGTACGCGCGGTGACCTCGCGTTGCTGCTCGTCGCGTGGCTCCTGGCGCGTGTCGCGTTCGTGCTCGCGCCGGGAAGCGTTGCCGCGATCGCGACGAACGTTGTGTTCCCGGCGCTGCTCGCCTGGCATGTGGCGCCGCGTCTCCTTGCCAGCGCGAAGAAATGGCGCAACCAGGCATTGCCCGCGGCGTTGCTCGCGATCTGCGCGAGCGCCGTCGCGCTCACCGTGACGGTGGCGTTGCAAGGCGACGCGTCGCGGGCCATCGTCGACGTCGGCGTCGCGCTGTTCGCCACGCTGCTGCTGTTCATGGGCGGGCGCTTGATCGCGCCCACGGTCGCGGGCCAGGTGTACCGTCAGGGCGGCAACCTCGACGCGCGCGTACAGCCACGAATCGAAGGGGCGCTCGTCGTGGCGATGGGACTCGCCGTCCTCGCGCTGGTCGTCGAAGCTTTTTCAACCTCGGAGGCGGTGCGCTGGATCGCCGGTACGCCACTCGTCCTCGCAGGCGTGCTCTCGGCCGTTCGACTCGTGCGATGGCGGCTATGGCGCGTGCGGACGCGCTTCGACCTTCTCTGCCTCGGTAGCGGCTACGCGTGGCTCGCGCTCGGCCTCGTGCTGTTCGGCGTCGCGCACGTGCGCGACACGCGCGCGCAGGAAACGCTGGCGATCCACGTCATCACCGTCGGAAGCCTCGGCACGCTGACGCTCAACGTGATGGCGATGACGCAACTGCTGACGCTGCGCCGCATGCCACCGGCGAGCCGCCTCGCCCTTGCGGGCACGTTGCTGCTGGCGATCGCGACGCTGTCGCGCGCGTTCGCAGGCTACTCGGCGACGATCGGCCCGCTCGTCGTCGCGGCGGCCTGCTGGAGCGGCGCGTATGCGTTGTTGCTCGTGCTGTTTTCGCTGGCGCGTCAACCGTCGCGCGCGGCGGCGGCCCCGAAGGAACGCACGCCGCTTCGCGCGTAAGCGTGCGCCTCGCGTCAGTGGGTGCTGCGCGAGCGGGACATGCTTTGCTGCGCGTTCCGTTCGCCGGGCGCCGCCCTCCCCTGTCCGCGCTGCATTCCGCGATCTTCCTGCGACGAGGAGCGTCCCTCCTGCGATTCCAGTTCCTGCTTGCGCTTCGTGAGCTGCTGGCCGATCGACTGCAGATCGAGATTCGACTGGCGTACCTTCGGGAACAGCTCGCTCTCCTCTTCCTTCACGTGGTGCTTCACGTACTCGGACAGCACCTTGACGCCGGCGTCGTACAGCGGGTCGCTCGTGGGCGCCATCTCGAGGCGGCCGACGATGTCCTTCAGCGTCTGGTGCTCGACCGCTGCCTCGTCCAGCAGATCCTGTCCCTTCTCCTGCAGCGCGCGGCGCGCGGCCGGGTAGAAGATCGTCTCCTCGATTTGCGCGTGGATCGTCAGCGCATCGCAGATCTGCGCGACGAGTTGCTCCTTCTCCGCGTCGTCACCGTTGTCCTTGATCTGCTCGAATTGCTTGAACATCTCGTCGACTTCGTCATGGTCGTGCTTCAACAGCTCGAGCGCGTTCGTCCCGCGCCCGTTCGTCGCTTCCATCATGGGGGTCTCCTTCGCGTTGTGCCGCCCACGACTCTAACGACATGCGCTGCGCCATCCTGTCGCCGTGCAACCGCAATCGCTGTAGGAAATGGACGACACGCGCAACATGTCTGCGTCACGGAAAGGCGCATGTGCGCGGCACGTTCGCGGCGGATGGTAATCTCCCGCGGTTTCCGCGGATCCGCCGTCACGCAATGAGCATCGCCAACGAGTTTGAGCGCGCCTACCGGCTTCATCAGCAAGGCAAGCTGCGCGAGGCTTTTTTGCGTTACGACGCGGTGCTCGCCGCCAATCCTTCGTTCGCGCCCGCGTTGCATTACTCCGGCGTCGTGCTCTACCAGGCGGGCAAGCTGCCGGAAGCCGCCGAGCGCATTCGCGCGTCGCTGAAGCTCGAGCCCGGCTCGTCGGAAGCGTGGTCCAACTTGGCGCTCGTGCTCGAATCCGCCGGCCGGCAGGAAGCGGCCGTGAACGCGCTCAAGGAGGCGGCGAAGCTCGAGCCGCGCTCGGCGCCGATCCTCGCCAACCTTGCCGCAGCCGAGCTGGCGCTCGGTCGCCCGCGCGACGCGGAAGCGTCGGCGCGAAGCGCCGTCGCCCTCGACGACAAGTACCCGGCCGGCTGGCACAACCTGGCGCTCGCGCTCGAGCCGCAGGGCCGCCTGCTGGAAGCGCTCGACGCCGCGTCGCGCGCGGCGGCGCTCGCGCCGGGCGAAGTGGCGTACGCCGGCTTCAAGGCGCAACTCGAAATGACGGCCGGCATGCGCAAGAAAGCGCGCGCGACGCTCGACGCCGCGCTCGCGCGCAAGCCGGAGTCGGCAGCGCTGCATTTCCAGCTCGCGTCGCTGCACGAGCTCGAGAACGAGCTCGAGCGCGCGATGCAGGAATACGCGCACGTCGCCCGCCTCGATCCGGGGCACGGCGCGGCGCTGTCGCAGCTCGTGTTCCTGCGACAGCGCCTTGGCGACTGGCACGATCTTCCGCAACTGCGCGCGCTGTTGCACGCCGCGGTCGCGCAACGCGTGCCGATGCTCTCGCCGTTCGTGCTCCTGTCGCAGCCCACCACGCGCGCCGAGCAGCGCCTGTGCGCCGAGGCATGGTGCGCATCGATTTCACCGCCGGCGCCCGCCGCAGCGACGATGATGTTGAACAGCGGCCGCCTGCGCATCGGTTACCTGTCGTCGGATTTCCATACGCACGCCACCGCCTTCCTCGCGGCGGGACTCTTCGAGCAGCACGATCGCGAACGCTTCGAAGTCATCGGGTACTCGACGGGACCCGACGACCGCAGCGCCATGCGCGAGCGACTCGCGCGCGGCTTCGACCGCTTCGTCGACGCGGCGGGCTGGGCGCCGCTGCGCCTCGCCACGACGATTCGCAACGACGCGATCGACATCCTCGTCGACCTCAAGGGGCATACCGAGAATGCGATGCCGTCGGTGCTCGCGTTGCGTCCCGCGCCGATCCAGGTGCACTACCTCGGCTACCCCGGGACGCTCGGCGGCAATCTCGCGGATTACCTGATCGGGGACGCGATCGTGACGCCGGCCGAGCACGCCGGGGATTACGCGGAAACGCTGGCGCTGCTTCCGGAATGCTATCAGGTCAACGATCACGAGCGCGCGATCGCGCAGTCGCCGTCACGCGTGGACGTCGGCCTGCCGCGCAGCAACGCCATCGTGCTGTGCTGCTTCAACGCCGGCTACAAGTTCAATCCGGAAGTCTTCGACGCGTGGATGCAAATTCTCGCGGCCGTACCGGAGGCGGTGCTGTGGCTGCTCTCGCGGCCGGGCGAGGAGCGCTGGACGAGCAACCTGCGCCGCGAGATGGTCCGCCGCGGCCTCGATGCGCGACGACTCGTGTTTACGCCGGCGCGACCGAACGCCGACTACCTCGCGCTCTATCGCGTCGCCGATCTCTTCATCGACACGTGGCCGTACAACGCGCACACCACCGCGAGCGACGCGTTGTGGGCCGGCTGCCCGCTCGTGACGTTGCGCGGCGAAACGTTTGCATCTCGCGTTGCCGCCAGCCTCCTCACCGCGGTGGGATTGCCGGAGCTGATCTGCGACGACGTGAAGGGCTATGTCGCGAAGATCGTTGCCCTCGCGCGCGATGCCGATGCGCGCACGCGGCTGCGCCTGCATCTCGCGGGCCCCGGCCGCGAGCGCTCGCTCTTCGATACGGCGCGCACGACGCGCGTGCTCGAGGCGGCGTATCTCGCGATGGCGGACCAATACCGGCGGCACGTGCGCGAGACCATCGTCGTTCCCGACCCGGAAAAGTAAGGTCAGGCCCGGGTCCGACCCTACCTTCGCAAATTCCGGGTCATACCCGGCGGGTCTGGCCCTGGTCAATCACCCAGCCACGTGAAATTTCAGGGTCGGGCCCGTAGGATCCGACCCCCGCTTAGTCACGCAGCCACGCGATCGCTTCGTCGACCCGGTCGATGCCGATGATCGTCGTATCTTCAAGCTTCTGCTTGGGTTTGTTCGCGTTTGGTATGAGGAACGTGTCGAACCCGAGCTTCGCGGCTTCGCGGATGCGTTCCTGACCGCGCTGTACCGGGCGCACCTCGCCTGCCAGTCCGACCTCGCCAAAGATAAGAGCTTTGCGTGGCAACGCCTTGTTTCTAAGAGACGAACACACGGCAAGCGTGACGGCGAGATCGGCGGCCGGCTCCAGGATGCGGACGCCGCCCACGGCGTTGACGAAAACGTCGAAGCCCCCGGTGTCGACGCCACCGTGGCGATGAAGGACGGCGAGCAGCAGCGCGAGGCGCTGCGGGTCGAGGCCGACCGCAAGGCGCTTAGGCATGCCGCCCTGCACGGGATCGACGAGCGCCTGCACCTCGACGAGAAGCGGGCGCGAGCCTTCGAGCGTCGCGACGATTGCCGA
>DASTIY010000133.1:0-3648 GCA_035717085.1 Casimicrobiaceae bacterium
GGCCGCGATGCGTGGTTCCTGCCCGATCCGGCGCGTCATGCCGATCTTCCCGACGAGGACCGCCGCTTTCGCGTGATCGGCGACCGCGACGCGCGCGGCTTCCTCGTCTCGGGCGCGACCGATTACCGGCGCCTCGACGACGCGCTGGTCGCGATCACCGGTCGCGCGCTGCACGAGTACGCGCGGGTGCTCGATTGGGGCGTGGGCTGCGGTCGCGTCGCCCGCCACTTTCCGCGTGATCGCGCCGGCACGCTGACCGGCTGCGACATCGACCATGACAACGTCGCGTGGTGCCGCGCCCATCTTCCCGGGACGTTCGTCGCCACGTCGCTGCAGCCGCCGCTGCCGTTTTCCGACGACGCGTTCGACGCCGTGTACGGGATCTCGGTCTTCACCCATCTGCGCGAGACGATGCAGTTGCGCTGGCTCGACGAGCTGTCGCGCGTCACGAGGCGCGGCGCCATGTTGATGATGACCACGCACGGCCGGACCGCGATCGACTTCTCGCGTCTATCGCCCGATGCGTATCGCGCGACCTGCGCGCGCGTCGCGCGCGAAGGTGTCGTCGAAAGCGGCGCGAACACGCAGCTCGACGGCCACGCCGAGCACGGCGGCGAGTACGTCAACGTCTACCATTCGGACGACTACGTGCGGCGCACGTGGGGGCGCTGGTTCGACGTGCTCGCGATCCTTCCCGGCTACATCCTCCATCATGACCTCGTCGTCATGCGCAAGCGATGACGCGCGAAAACCGCAAGAGGCGAATCCGATGAACGACGACCGCCCGCTGCTCGACCAGCAGATCGATTACTACCGCGCACGCGCACCGGAATACGACGCGTGGTGGTTTCGCACCGGGCGCTTCGATCGCGGGGACGAGAACAACGCGGCCTGGCATCGCGATACCGAGGCCGTGGAGCGCGCGGTCGACGCGATGCTCGCGGCGCGCCGACCCGCGAACGTGCTCGAGGTCGCCTGCGGCACCGGGCTCTTCACCCGCCGGCTCGCGCCCCGCGTCGCGCACGTCACCGCCGTCGATGCGGCGCCCGAGGTGATCGCGATCAATCGCGGCCGCGTCGCTCGACCGAACGTCGACTACGTGCAGGCGGATCTCTTCGGGTTCGTGCCGCCGTCGCGGTACGACCTCGTGTTCATGAGCTTCTGGCTGTCGCACGTCCCGCACGCGCGCTTCGACGCGTTCTGGGGCATGGTGCGCAACGCGCTGGCACCGGGCGGCATCGCGTACGTCGTCGATTCCGCGCACGATCCGACGTCGCACGCGGTCGATCATCCGACGCCCGACCGGCATGCGGGCATCGTGACGCGCCGGCTCGACGACGGCCGCGAATTCCAGATCGTGAAAGTCTTCTGGGAGCCGGCGACGCTCACGGCGCGGCTGCGCGGCGCGGGATTCGCGGCGACGATCGCCGCGACAGCGCGCTACTTCGTCTACGGCGACGCGCGCCCGCTCGACGCGACAGGGTAGAGCAGCACGCGCGACAGCGTCGCGGCGTCGCGGTCCCGCACGAAGTGCAGTGACAGCCGCAGTTGCGTGACGATCGTTGCATCGTGTCGCCACGCTGCGGGCCACGCGAACGCGAGCGCATCGGTCGTCGTCGTTCCGACTGCGCGCCACGGCGACGTCGGTCCATCGCGCGCCTCGACGCTGATCTTCGCGGGCTTCGCCGCGCCTTCGAAGCGCACGAAGAGCGACGCGATGCGCGACGGCCGGATCACCTGGTCGGCGGGTGACAGTAGCGTCACGTCACCGCGGTCGGGCGTCAGCGTCGCGAAGCCCGCACCGGCCATGAGCTTGCCGCGCTCGGCGGTCCAGCCGTCGGCGTCGACGTGCACCGGCGTGCCGAACGTCCACAACCGCGCGCCAACCGGCACATCGGCGTGCGACACGAGATAGTCGCGCATCGCATCCTCGGCCGGCGTCCAGCGCCACGACGTGTATGGAACGTACCCGGGCTGGTCGGCGAAGAGACCGTTCGAGCCGTTCCACGCCATGGCCGACACTTCGCGCGCACCGTAGTTGAAGGCGTCGCGAAACGTCTGGTACGCCATCGCGTAATCCGGCCGCTTCGTCGGAAACTTGAGGTCGGTGTTGTTGTACTCGACGATCGCCCACCCGTCGTCCATGCGCCCGATCGTCGCGAACAGCGAGTGCCCGCCGTCGAGGTTCAGCGCGTTACGCGCGGTGCGCCCGTAGAGGATCGCGCCCAGGTGACCGTCGCGCGGAATGGCGCCCTCGACCGATACGCCCGCGGAGTCGTAGGGCGGGCCCTTGCCGAGGACGTGCACGGCGAAGGGTGCGAGCTCGGGATCGTTGTGCACGAGTCCCTGCGCGCTGAAGATGCGGGCGCGCGGAACGCCCGCCTCGTGCGCCCATGACGACAGCTCATCGTAATGCAGGTCGACGATGTGCCTGCGAAACTCGTCCCACAGGTCGTACCAGGGATCGTCCCAGATCGGTGCCTCGCCCGGCTTCTGCGCGTCGACGATGCCCGGCAGGCGGCGCGGCGGCTGCACGTCGTTCCAGGTTTTCCACTGCTGATGCGCGATCGCGTTCACCTGTGCGAGCGTCATCGGCTTCGCGCGCCGGTAGGCGGAGAGGTCCGGCGCGCCATCGGTCGGCCGGCCCGCGTACGGGCCGCTGCCGCGCAGCCATTCGCGAAACTGCCGCAGCATGCCAGGGTTGTAATCGAACGCCTGCGTGCCGCGGAAGAACGGATTCATGTACGTGTCGGCGTCGAGCACGACGCCGACGAACAGGTCGGGATGCGCACGTGCGAACGCGCCGACGATGCGCGCGGCGGCCTGCAGGTTGCGCCTCTTGTAGCGGCGCACGGTCGTCGCGTAGACGTTGTACGTGAGCGAGCGCGCGAGTTCGGGCGACGCGGTCGATCCGGCGAGGTTCTTCAGGTAATCGTCGGGAAACACCTGGTCGGCCTGCGTCCATTGGCAGTTCGCGCGGTCCTGCTCGAGGTGGTCGGTCAGGTCCCATTGCGGCGTCTCGCAACTCGCGTCGCCCCAGATGCCTCCGTTCAGAATGAACTGCACGGGCAGCCGATGCTCGACCGCATACGCGATGACCGAATCGAGGTTGTCCTCGGCGACCGCGCGCTCGCCGCATTTGCGCCGGAGATCGAAGCGCGGGTCGAACACCCAGTCGCCCGCGGCTCCCTTCGTCGTGCGCAGATAGAGGATGGGCACGGCCACGCCGACTTTCTGCGTGCGCGAAAGATAGCCGCGGTATGCAGTGTCGATCTCGTTCGCGCCGCCACTCGCGACGCCCGAGGTCATCATCAGGAAGTAGAACGGCTCGCGGGCGAGCGCCGGTTGGCGGTCGAGCGGCGCTCGCCACATCGCGAGCGCACCCGGCGGAATCGGTCGCAGCGGCGGCGGCGTCGGCACGCCGGCGGGCTGCGCCGCGGCGAGTGTCGCGAGCGCGAACGCGAGGACGGCGCACCAGCGCGAGGCGGCCGCGCGCAGCGTCACGCTACTTGATCGAGTAGTAGACGTACCCCTTCTGTGGCGGGGATCCCTTGTTCATCTCGCGCTGCGCCTCGACTTCGGAGGGCAGCTTGTCCCACCAGATGTTGCGGCCGACGCGCTGCTGCGTCTCGATCTCGGGATTGCGCT
>DASTIY010000134.1:0-9982 GCA_035717085.1 Casimicrobiaceae bacterium
AGGCCGTCGCTGTCTTCTATCGCGCCGCGCTCGCAGCAAAGCCGGTCGAGTGGAGCGTTGTCGAACGCGATGGCCGCTGCCTCCTCCGCGGTCAGGCGTTCGCCGTCGCGCAGCCACTGTTCGACAGTTGTCGCAGGATGCTCGGCCACGGCGCGCTTGCGAACCCGTTGCTGCATTTTCGCATGCAGAAGGATCGGTTGCGTAACCTTCTCCTGCGGCAGCCTGCTGTAGGCGTAACCGCTGAGCACGACCGCACGCCGGGAATCTCCGTGTCGGAGATGTTGCAGGGCGGCAGCCATTAGAGGCGTGAAGGCCAGCCCAAACTGATGGAGGAAGTCGAACGCCTCGCGCGCGAGTGCGAGGACGTCCAGATCGTCGCCGCGCCACGCGAGAGCAAGTGCGAGCCAACCGACCCGAAGTTCCAGGAGAGACCCGCTCAAGCCACGCAGACCGTCGACCGATTTCCGCAGAGACTCGACGGCCGCATCGACGTCACCGGCGTCCAGCTGGGCGCAGCCGACATTGCCAAGCGCGATGTGCTCCGGAAATGTTGCATCGGCACGCCGCCACAGCTCGGTTTGACGGCGAAAAGCCGCAATGGCGAGCTGCGGTTCGCCGCGCCGCAGATGCAACTCGCCGTGCGTTCTGGCAAGCGGCGCCTGTTTGCTCACCTCGCCGGTATTGGCAACGAGCAGCTCGGCCTCGCGCAAAGCGTGCTCTGCGTCTGCGATTCGGTCACTCACCACGCTGAATCCCGCGACGAGCAACAGCGCGTCGCAGAGCCCCTTCGCGTCGCCGAGTTGCCGATACAGCGTTTCCGCACGCCGCGCCGCCTCCCAGTGTTCCTGGCGTGGCGCGCACTTGCGCAGCAGACCAAAGCTTAGACAGAAATCCGCTTCGACACTCGCGGGCAGGTTCGCGGGAAGCGGCCACAGCTGCAGCATGCGCTGGATCGCCTCCTCCTCCAGACCGTTGGCCCTCCAGACGACCCACGCCCTGCTAAGCAGCTCATACGCCAGCATCCGGTTGTCGGCGGAAGCTATCGTCCATTCGACCGCCGCGCGCAGGTTGCTGAGCTCGAGCACCGCTCGCTTGCGTTCGGGCGCTGAAAGCGTCCCGGCGTTCGCGATCTTTGCCGACATCACAGTCATCAGATCGCGGATTGCCTGCGCGTGACGCAGCAGCATCGCTTCCGACTCGCCGGCATGGACGAGCTGCTCGAGCGCGAATGCGCGCGTGGTCTCCAGGAGGTGATAGCGGGGCACTTCGTCGCCGTCGGCGATGACCAGCGATTTGTCGATCAGACGGCCGAGCAGGTCCAGCACGAGCCATTGATCGATGCGGTCATCGCTCACCACCTGCTGCGCCAGCTCGAGCGCAAAACCTCCGGCAAACACGCCAAGGCGGCGGAACACGGTCTGTTCGTCGACGGACAGCAGACCATGACTCCATTCGAGTGCGGCGCGCAACGTCTGGTGACGCCGAAGCTTCATGCGCGCGCCGCCGGTCAGCACGTCGAACATCCGGCTGAGCCGCGCATGCAGGCCGTGCACACCGAGCAGCGGCACGCGCGCCGCGGCAAGCTCGATCGCCAGCGGAATGCCGTCCAGTCGCCGGCAGAGGTCGACGACAACCGACACGTTGTCGCTGGCGAGGCGAAAGCGCGAGTCGACAGCATGTGCCCGGTCGACGAACAGCGCCACCGCGCCGAATTCCGTCGCGTCGTCCACGTGCGAGCTTTCCGGTACCGCCAGCGCTCCCAGCCGATAGACCTGCTCGTCGCTACATTTCAACAATTCCTGCGACGTCACGAGAAACCGCACGTTCGGCGCGCGCGAACGCACCGCGTCGACCACCGCAGCGATGTCGTCCGCCAGGTGTTCCCCGTTGTCGAGTACGAGCAGAAGATTGCGGCTGCCGAGGGCCGTGGCGAGCGATTCTGCTGGCGGCCTGCCCGAGGGCAGCTGCATGCCGAGCGTTCCGGCGATGCTTTTCGGAATCTGGGCGCCGTCGGTGATGGGAGCAAGCTCCACCCACCAGCAGCCGCTGGGGAAGTCGCGATTGGCCGATAGCGCGGCCGCCAACGCAACGCGCGTCTTGCCGATGCCGGGTGCGCCGACGATCGACACCACCGCGTGCTCGCGCAGCAGCGCGTTCACGGCTTCCAGATCCTGCGCGCGACCGAATAGCCGCGGCGAAGACGGTAGGTTCCCGGGAACACCTGGCGACGGGACCGGCGAGTCTCCCGAGCCGAAGGCCTTCACGGCGTCGACCGGCAGCGCGAAGCGATAGCCGCGACCCGGAATCGTGGTGATCGCATGTGGTCCGAGCAGCTTGCGCAGAGCCACCATGTGAACGAGGAGGTTGTTCTCTTCAACGACGAGCTTGGGCCATACGAGGTCCATCAGCTCCTGCTTCGGCACTACCCGATCGCGCCGCTCGACGAGCGCGAGCAGCACCGCGAATGCGCGCCCGCCGATCCTCGCAGGCGCGCCATCGATCAGCACCTGCCGTTGCGTCGCGTCGATTTCGACCGCGCCGCAATGGTAGCTGGCACCGACTCCGCTCGGCATGCTGTCGTCCACGGCTGCCAGATTAGGCCGGCCAAGGTCGCAGCGGAAGCGCCCGGCCGCGCGATTAATGGCCGATTAATTACGGTCCCAATGACCTGAACGAGGCTCCCCCGGACGATCGAGCCGCGTCCTCCGTCCGCTATGCAGCAGATGGATGTTCGACGTCAATCCCCATCGTGGAGACCAGAGAGGTCATCATGCGCGACAGGTGCCTTCGGAAGTGGTTATTCCTTGTAACGCTTGCCGCGTCGCTTCATGTCGCCGCCGAACCGCGGTTCTGGACGCTCAGCGGTGTGCAGTTCGAAGACGGCGCGGTGGCCATGGGGTATTTCAGCTTCGACGATGCTACGGGAACGATCGCGAACTGGAACGTGCGGCTGAGTGGTGGTCCGGGCCCGTTCATCCCTTGGGCCTTCCTTCCCGGCAACTCGCACGAATGGCCTCCGGCTCCTGCTGCCACTGTCGACTTCTACGTGTATTCGTATTCGCCGTTGCTGGTCCCGGACTTCTGGTGGCGGTCGTTCGTCATCAGGCCTCTTGGACGACTCGATGGGAGCGCCCCCACGGTACCGATCAATGTATCGAACGACGATCCCATGACGGTCAGTCTACCCGGCTCCAATGAATTCTTCGAGAACGATTATGACGGCGTAAATGTCTCCTTCCGAGTAGGCCCGTCCCGCAAAGTCATTGCAGGTTCACTGGTGCTCACTCCGTTGCCGCCGCCGGTCACGATCGTGCAGGTCGACGAGTTCTATCATTCGGACCTGCGCCACTATTTCATCACCGCCGACGCTGCTGAAAAGCACCTCCTCGACATGGGCGCGCATCCTGGTTGGGAGCGCACCGGGGAATCGTTCAAGGCTTACGCCCCGGGAAGCAAGCCCGATGGTTCCATCAGCCCGGTGTGCCGCTACTACGGCTCTCCGGAGCGCGGCCTCGACTCGCACTTTTATTCGGCCGACGCAGGCGAATGCGAGGGAGTGTTCGTGAAATTTGCTTCCCGGTGGCTGCTGGAGAGCGAGAACGTGTTCCAGATCAACGTGCCCGATCCGGCGACTGGCGCTTGTTCCGCCGGAACCATTCCGGTGTACCGACTGTGGAACCAGCGGGTGGATTCCAATCACCGCTACACGACAAGTGCAGCAGTCAGGGCGCAGATGCTCGCCGCAGGCTATTTTGCAGAGGGCATCGTGATGTGTGCGGTGCAATAGTCGCCCCATTTCGAGAAATGGGGCATACGCAAAACAGGCGACTCGGCGGCGCCCTTGGGTCCGCTTTTAGCGAGACCTGTAAGGATTCGCGCAGCAATGCGCGTCTGGGACCGAGCTGTAGGGATTCGCGCGCTGGCGCGTGAATCCTTACAGCTCGGTCCCCAAAGCCGGTTACGGCGTCTTCGGCGTCTTGTACTCGACTTCCTTCTGGAACGGCTTCCAGACGGTTTCGTAGCCAACGAACCCTTTTTCGCTCGGCGCCTTCTGGCGCGTCGTATAGAAGCGCGTGTGGCCGTCGGGGACCTTCGTCACGGGTTTTGGATCGCTCATCGCTCGCTCATTCGGTGAAGTCGGGATTGCACGTGAAAGTCGCTTTCGATCGTTGCGTTCAGCGGCGGTCAAACCGGTCGCATCGATGCCGCGTCGACATCCGGCGCACGGCCGATCGCTCCGCCGGATTTCATCTCCGCGTCGGTTGCGTCGCGCACGCTCAGAATCTCCAGCCGGAAGACGACTTCCCTGCCGCAAAGCGGGTTGTTGCCGTCGACCGTCAACGTCTCGCTATCCATCCGCGTCACGATGAAGCTGCGGGCCTGGCCGCTGTCGCTCTCCATGAGGATCGACGTGCCGACCTGCCGATACTCGACGGGAACGTTTTCGAGGCGATCGGTGAAGACCAGCGACTCGTCCCTCGGGCCGAAGATGCGATGGCCGTCGATCGGCACTTCGATCACGTCGCCGGCGCACCGTCCCTCGAGTTGCTCATGCACCGAAGGCGCCAGGATCTCGTTGTGTCCGTGCACGTAGCCCAACGGGAATTCGACGCCGGTGAGGACGTGTCCCGATTCGGCGTCGATCACTTCGTAGGTGAGCTCGACGAACTTGCCGTCCTGGATGACTTCACGCATTCCGTTTCGCAGCCCGCGACCTAGAAAATGGACGCCGCAAAGATGCGGACCTCGCCCTCTTCGTATCCGAGGACGAGCCTGCCGAGCCATTCCCCCGGCTTTTTCGTGCTCCGTTGCCGGTAAAGCACCGTGACGTGCTCGCCGCGACGGATGATGCCGAGATAGTCGAAGTCCCCGGAGAGGCTTCGCGCCAGCTCGCTGTTCGCGAACTGGTGATTCACCACGACCTGATTCATGGCGAGCGCCAGCGAGTTCGCGAAGCTCTTCACGAACTCCCCGTACTTGCCTTCGTTGGAATGCTTCACGAGATCGCGCCATAGCGGGTCGGCAATGGCGCGGATTTCGTCGTCGGTTCTTTCGATGATGTTCAAGCCGAAAGCTTCTGCGCCTGCGTCTGCCCGCTCGTTGTCGCCTGGTCGTCCGCAACGAGGTGGTAGCACGGCGCGCGCTCCATCGTGTACTCCCCGGTCTCGGGATCGCGGCGCGATACGGTCAGCACGTGCCAGTTCTCGTCGTCCACCTTCATGGCATCGCCTCGGTAGTAATAGCCTGGCCAGCGCGTCTCCTTGCGGAACAGCGTGTGCTGCGTGACGCACTCCGCAGCGCGGTGACGGTGCTTCAGCTCCCACGCGCGCAGCAACTCGTGCAGGTCCTTCGCGGCGACGCTCTCGAGATCTTCCTCCATGATCCTGAGCTTCTTGAGGCAGATGTTCAGGAGCTTCTCGTTGGTCATGTAGCCGACGGTATAGCCGCCGCAATACTCGTCCATCAGCTTCTGCAGGCGGTCGAGTCCCTGCTGCGGGTTGATGTAGTGCGGGTTGACCGTGCCCGCCACGACCGCATTGCGATAGATCCGGTAATGCTCCAGCGGCTTGTAGATCTCGTTGCGTCGCCGATCGATCTGCGCCTCGGAAACGACGATTCCTTCGGCCTTGCCGTCGTCGACGTACTTGCACGCAGCCTTCGCCGCGAGACGCCCTTCGGTGAACGAGCCGGACGAAAACGCGTGCGGCGTACCCCCGACCGCATCGCCTGCGCCGAACAGTCCTTCGACCGTCGTCATGCGGTTGTAGCCCCAGAAATATTCAGGGGGCGAGACGTCCTCGGGACCCGAGCACCAGGCGCCCGAGCACGTCGCGTGCGAGCCCATGACGTAGGGCTCGGAAGTGGTGAGCTCGGGATTCTCGTTCCTGGGATCGACGTCGGTGGCGGCCCACAGCACCGCCTGGCCCACGGTCATGCCGAGGAAGTTCTCCCAGCCGACCTCTTCCAGGTGAGGATCCTGGAAGGCCTTCATCGTCACCATGTGGATCGGACCGCGGCCGGCGGCGACTTCCTGAATGATGCAATGGTTGCGCAGGCACGTCGGAATCGGCCGATGCGTCAGGTGCGACGCTTCCGGGTCGAGATACTCCTTGCCGACCATCTTCTGCAGTTCGGGGAACCATTTCGATTCGTACTCTTCGCCCAGCGCGTTCTGCGTATACGTCTTGAGGTGCAGGAAGTACGCGCCGACCGGGCCGTAACCGTCCTTGAAACGCGCGAGCACGATCCTGTTTTCCATCTGCGTCATCTTCGCGCCGGCGTTGATCATCAGCCCGTACGCGGACGCCGACGACCACGGCGCATACCAGGTGCGGCCTGCCCCTTCGCCCGTTGACCGCGGCTTGAAGATGTTGGAAGCGCCGCCCGCGCCGCAGATCACCGTCTTCGACTTGAAGACGTGGTAATTGCCGGTGCGGACGTTGAAGCCGACGGCACCGGCGACGCGGTTCGGCTTGCTTTCGTCCATTAGCAGATGCGTGACGCAGATGCGGTTGAAGACCTTGTCCGCCGATTTCTTGGCGGCCTCGGCCACGATGGGCTTGTAGGATTCGCCGTGGATCATGATCTGCCACCGGCCTTCACGAAGATAGCGGCCGGTTTTCGGGTCCTTCATGATGGGCAGGCCCCACTCCTCGAACTGATGCACGGTGGAGTCGACGTGCCGCGCCATGTCGAACAGCAGGTCTTCCCGCACCAGTCCCATGAGGTCGATGCGCGCGTAGCGGACATGGTCCTCGGGATTGTTCTCGCCCCAGCGCGTGCCCATGTAGCAGTTGATGGCGTACAGGCCCTGCGCGACTGCGCCGGAGCGATCGATGTTGGCCTTCTCGGCAATGACGATCTTCTTGTCCTGGCCCCAGAACCTCGCTTCCCACGCGGCACCCGTGCCGCCCAGCCCCGCACCGACGACCAGGATGTCGATGCCGTCCTCGACGATCGTTTGGTAGGCCATCAGTAGTACACGCCTTTCGTAAGCTTGAGGCCGGCGTCCTTCAGCGTGCGCAGGCCGCCTTCGTCCAGACGAATGTATTGGGGCTCGTTGTACAGAAGCTGGCTGTCGCGCATGGCCTCGGTGGGCGCGGGCACCTCCGCGAGCTTGGGGATCGCGCTGCCCCACGGCTTCGTGGTGATCGGCGACAGGAAGTTCTTTTCCGTGCCGTCACGGAACTTGATTCTCCAGGCGATCGTGCCCTTGTGCTCGTCGCGGTCGACGCGAACGCTGTGGCCGAGCGGTGCGAAATCGGCGTAGCCGCGCACGTCGATCGCATGCTGCGGACACGCCTTCACGCAGGAGTAGCACTCCCAGCACATGTTCGGCTCGATGTTGTACGCCCGGCGATACGTCGGGTCGATGTGCATGATGTCCGAGGGACAGATGTCGACGCAGTGTCCGCATCCGTCGCATCTCGTCATGTAGACGAAGGTAGGCATTGAGTTGGCTCCTCGAGCGGTTGCGATCGAGAGGATTTTCTAGTAGTGGCGCGGCGCCTCGCGCTTGATGCCGAGTCCCATATCCATCGGCGCGTCGCGGAGCAGTTCCATCGAGTGTCGCGTGCGTTGTTCGGGATCGTCGCGCGTCTGCGTCGGCAGATTCTCGGCCGTGCCGTTCGCCCTCTGCACGCGCTTATCGAACGCGGCCGCCGGCTTGAAGAACATGTGCGCGAACTTCGACCACGGCACGCCGAGGAAGAGCACGGCCGTGGCGAGGAGGTAGAGCCAGAAGAGCCAGCCGGTCCCCCCGCCCGCGGCCGCCCAGATCACGGCGAGCGTGACGCTGACGAGCATCGACACGACGAAGAGGTCCGCCTTGACGAGGCGAAGCGGCGTGTTGCCTTCGGCCGCCACGTCGACACGGATGAAGAACCAGAACCAGTATCCGCCCACGAGAACCATGAGTGCGCCGATCCACCACAAGGCCGGCCAGATCGCGGGGGTCGGCGTGGCGGCGGTCGGGTAAGCGAACACCATGACCGCCGTGGCGATGACGTAGAGCACGAACCCGTACATGCCGAGCAGGTGCGCGACGCGGCGCTTCTGGTTGCAGAACTCACCCGAGGCGAGCACGTCGACGACCGCGGTCTGCACCGCGATCGAGACCAACTCACCGCCCGCGATCGGGCGGCCCTTGCCCTTCGCTTTGCGCATGTTCGCGAAGAAATACTTCGCGCTGCCCTTGTGGACGATGTCGAAGAGCGTCCCGATCACCACGGCCAGGACCATCACAACGAGGAACGCCTTCAGGAAGCCTGCAGGCAGCGATGCATTCGCGACGGCGAACGGGTTGATGCTCGACATTGAATTTCCTCCTCGTGTGCCGGTTGCCGCGCGAACGGCGCACATCGGCCGCCATGTTGCCCGCGCGGCTCGGTCTTCGCAATTCAACCCTCTTATCCGGCGATAAGCGCGTATGATGCCGCCCGTCGCGCTCCCCCGCCGTCTTCATGGCTGACCGCCGCCTGCAGGCCTTCCACGCCGTCGCCAAGCACCGCTCGTTCACCCGCGCGGCCGATGCGCTGTGCATGACGCAGCCGGCCGTCACGTTCCAGATCCGCCAGCTCGAGGAGCAGTTCAACACGCGGCTCTTCGACCGCGCGAACGGCCGCATCACGCTCACACAGGCAGGCGAGATTGCGCTCGCCTACGCCGAGCGCATCCTCGCGCTTTCCGACGAGCTCGGCTCCCGCATGAAGGAAGCGAGCGGACAGGAAGCCGGACCGCTCCTGATCGGCGCGAGCACGACGATCGCGGAATTCCTGCTCCCCAAGATCATCGGTGAATTCAAGGGACGCCATCCGGGCGTCGTACCGCAACTGTCCGTCGCCAACTCCGAGGCCGTGCAGGCGCGCGTCGCGGAGCGCAGCCTCGACGTCGGATTCATCGAAGGCGACTCGCATTTGCCGACGCTCGTCACCGACGTCTGCTGCGAGGACGAGCTCTGCGTCGTGTGCGTGCCGTCGCATCCGCTCGCGCGCATGCCGTCGGTTCCGTTGACGGCGCTCGCCGAGCACGCGTACATCGGCCGCGAGTCGGGCTCCGGCACGCGCGAGGTGATCGACCACTACCTGCAGAAGGCGGGCATCACGCTCGACGTCGTCATGGAAGCGGGGAGTCCCGAGGCGCTGAAAGGGCTCGTCGCGACCGGTCTCGGCTTCGCGATCATGTCGCGCGCGACTGCCGAGAAGGAAGTGCGGCTCGGCGAGCTGGTGCGCGTACCGCTTGCGCCACGGCTCATTCGGCAGTTGTCGGTGGTGTATCCGAAGGAACGCTTCCACCCGCGGCTCGTCACCGCGTTCGTCGAGTTCGCGAAGGCCGGACTCGCGGCGATGCATACCCCTCACCCGCCTCGCTGACGTTCGGCTCCTTCTCCCCGCAAGCGGCGAGAGGGTTCGGCAGCGTCCGGCACCGCAGCCGCCTCACTGACGCTCGGCTCCCTCCCCCCTGCGGGGAGAGGGTTGGGTGAGGGGTTACCGAGCCGACGCGCCCGACAGCTTGACCTCCACCTTCTCGGTGGGATCGAGCGACGCGTAGTACGCGCGCAGGATCTCGAGCACCTCGGGCCGGCTGAATTCCTCCGGCACGGGGTCGCCTTCGGAGAGCCACTTGCGAAGCTTGGTGCCGGAGACGAGCAGGTGATCCGCGTCGTCATGCGGGCACGTGCGCGCCGACGCCATGCCGTCGCACTTGTAGCACCAGAACGTCCAGTCGATCTTGAGTGGCGCGATCGCGAGCGCGTCGGCCGGGATCTCGTCGAAGATGCGATGCGCATCGAAGGGGCCGTAGTAGTTTCCGACGCCGGCGTGATCGCGTCCCACGACGAGGTACGCGCAGCCGTAGTTCTGGCGGAAGAGCGCGTGCAGCAACGCCTCGCGCGGGCCCGCATATCGCATGTCGAGCGGATAGCCTGCCTGCAGCACCGTGCCCTTGCGGAAATAGTTCTCGATCAGCACCGCGATCGCGCGCG
>DASTIY010000135.1:0-5592 GCA_035717085.1 Casimicrobiaceae bacterium
GATAAATCAGCGCGACGGTGAAGCGCTGGCGCAGCGCGAGCCGCGCGTCGAGATAGTCGGCAAGACGTGCGAGCACGTCGGGCAGGCGGCCGCTTTCACTGCCCGCCGCGATGAGCCCGCGATAGAGCAACGGAAACGCGCGCGAATAGCGGCTCATCGCCGCGGGCAAGGACTCGCCGGCAACGACGTGCGTGCGCAGCGTCTCCACGAGTTCGCGCACGGAGGCGTCATCGGCCTGCTCGGCCAGCGCGACGAGCGCCTGGTCGAGCGGCATGCCGGACTGCACGAGCGTCGCGAGCTGGCGCGTGACAAGCGCCAGCGCCGCGGCGGAGATCCGCAACGACGCGCCACTCGCACGTTCGCGTGACGCATCGATCGCCGTCGGCGTCAGGCCGTCCGCACGCAGTCGCTCGATGACGGCCCGCGCATTTTCGGCCTCGACGAGTCCCGACCGCAGCCGCCCGTGCGCGTCGACCGCTTCGAAGCGAAACGCGTTCATCGTGTCATGCGTTGGCGTATCAGCCCTGGCGCGTGACGCGCATCACTTCCGCGAGCGATGTGCGGCCTTCGGCGATCCACCGCGCGGCATCGTCGCGCAGCGTCCGCATGCCCGCGGCGAACGCCGCATCGCGCAACGCGAGCTCGCCGGCCCCGTCGTGAATCGATCGGCGCATCGACTCGTCGATGCGCAGGAACTCGTAGATGCCGGTGCGACCGGCGTAGCCGCTGTGATTGCACGCGTCACACCCGACCGCAGCGAATACGGGTTGCGTGGCGGACAAGCCGAGATCGCCGAGCAGGCGGCGCTCGCCGTCGCTGGGCGTGGCCGCGACGCGACACGCCGGGCACAGCGTACGTACGAGGCGTTGCGCCAGCACGCCGAGCAGGCTCGACGCCAGCAGGTACGGCTCGACGCCCATGTCGGCAAGGCGCGTGATGGCGCTCGCCGCATCGTTCGTGTGCAGCGTCGCGAGCACGAGGTGGCCGGTGAGCGACGCCTGCACCGCGATTTGTGCGGTCTCGAGATCGCGGATCTCGCCGATCATGATCACGTCCGGATCCTGCCGCAGGATCGACCGCAGCGCGCGCGAGAACGTGAGCTCGATGCGCGGATTCACCTGCGTCTGCGCGACACCGTCGAGCGCGTATTCGATCGGATCCTCGACCGTCATCATGTTCGTCGTGCCGCGCGGAAGGCGCGACAACGCGGCATACAGCGTCGTCGTCTTCCCGGAGCCCGTCGGCCCGGTGACGAGCAGGATGCCGTGCGGCTCGCGGATCAACGCATCGACCGCCGCGAGCGTATCGTCGCTCATGCCGAGCGCGCCGAGATCGAGCCGCGCCGCCTGCTGGTCGAGGAGCCGCAGCACCACACGCTCGCCGGCGCCGGTCGGCAGCGTCGACACGCGCACGTCCACCTGGCGCCCGCCGAGCTTCAACGCGATGCGTCCGTCCTGCGGCAGCCGCTTCTCGGCGATGTCGAGGCCCGCCATGATCTTGAGACGCGACACCAGCGCGCCGTGCAGCGCACGCGGCGGCTCGATCGCGTCGCGCAGCATTCCGTCGATGCGGAAGCGCACGACGGCACGCGCGTCGTACGGCTCGAAGTGCAGATCGGATGCACGCTCGCGCAAGGCCTCGAGCAGCAGCGCGTTGATCATGCGGATGACCGGTGCCTGCGCGCCGGCATCGAGCAGGTCCTCGCTCGCCGGCATCTCCTGCAGCAGGCGCGCGAGATCGGCCTCGTTGGCGAGGCTCTCGCTCAACGCAACGGCGGCGCCTGCCTGGTTGTACGCCTTCGCGAGTTCGGCCGCGAACGTTTCGGCGTCGACGGCGCGCGTGACGATCGCGCGACCGAGCACGCGGCGCACCTCCGTCAGCGCATCGACGCTCGCGTCGGGACGCAGCAGCACGACGACGCGATCGCCCTCCTCGCGCCACGCGAGTACGCCGTGCGTGCGCGAGAACGCGTACGGAATCGTCGCGGCGCGCGACTCAGTGCTTGTCGGGAGCGGGCTCGCCACTCGGGACCGCCTGCGGTGATCCCGGCATCGCGCCGTGCGGCGGCAATTCGGGCACCGTCGGATCCTTCCAGAACCAGCGCGACTCCGGCACGTTCTGCAACTGCTCGCCGCGCAGGTAGTCGTAGCGCTCCGAGGTGATCTCGCGTCCGCCCTGCGTCCCACGCACGATCGTCGGCTTGAGGAAGATCATCAGGTTCGTCTTCTCACGGCTGCGATTGTCGTAGCGGAAGAGCGAGCCGATGCCGGGAAGATCGCCCGCATACGGCAGCTTCTGCGTACCGTCGTTGAAGCTGTCCTGGATGAGGCCGCCGAGCACGACGATCTGCTGATCATCGACGACGACCGACGATTCGAGCGCGCGCTTCGACAGGATCGGCCCCGCGCTCGACGTGTCCTGCACGCGCGACACTTCCTGGTAGAGACCGAGGCGCACGCTGCCGCCTTCGGTGATCTGCGGTCGCACGCGCAGCACGAGCCCGACATCGCGCCGCTCGATCGTCTGGAACGGCTGCACGGTCGCGGTCGTGCCGGTCGTCGCGTATTGGCCGGTGATGAACGGCACGTTCTGGCCGACGATGATGCGCGCCTCCTCGTTGTCGAGCGTGAGCAGCGTCGGCGTCGAAAGAATGTTGGCGCTCGAATCGTTTTCGAGCGCGCGCACGAGCAACCCCAGGTTGCTGATGACGCCGAGGCCGGGGATGGTGATCGTGCCGTTGATGACGCCGAGATTGAGGCCGTTGCCGAGCGAGCCCAGGTTCACCGACGCGTCGACGATGTTCTGCCCGCTGCCGCGCGCGCCGAAGTTCGTGCCGCCGATGCCTTGCACGCTGCGCTGGCCGACGCGCGCGCCGGTCAGCACCTGCCACTGGATGCCGAATTCGGCGGCCTTGTCCGACGACACCTCGACGATCAATGCCTCGACGAACACCTGCGCGCGACGCGTGTCGAGCCGCTCGATCACCGAGCGCAGGTTGTTGTAGACGGGCTCGGGCGCCATGATGATCAGCGCGTTGTTCGCGGTGTCGGCCTGGATCATCGCGCCGCCCGCCGCGAACGCCGTCGACGTCGCGCTCGCTGCACTCGTCGAAAGCGGGCTCGTCGCGGCCGTGCTCGCGCCGAAGCTCGTCGTGGTCGTCGCGACGGCGTTTGGCAGCGCGGACGGCACGCTCGTCGTCGTGGTCACCGGCGCGGTCGCCGAGGACTTCTCCCCGCCGTAGAGGCCGCGCAGCGTCTCCGCGACCTGCGCGGCCTCCGCGTTCTTCAGGTACACGATGAAGACGTTGCCGCCGGGCCGCGACGGCGTGTCGAGCTGCTCGATCAACTGGCGCACACGCGCACCGCGCGCCGGGTTGTCGGCGCGCACCAGGATGCTGTTCGAGCGCGGATCGGCGACGAGCGCCACGCGCTCGCGCGCTTCGACCGGCGCGCCGGGCGCTCCGGTGTTCTCGGTGAGCACGCGGTTGACCAGCGCGACGACGTCGAGCGCGGAAGCGTTCTTCAACGGCACGAGCGTCGGCTCGCCCGCGGGCGCCTGATCGAGCGAGGCGACGATGCGGTCGATGCGCTTCACGTTGTCCGCATAGTCGGTGACGATGATCGCGTTGCCGGGGATGTACGCCGCGATCGTGTTGTTGGGCGACACGAGCGGCCGGAGTACGGTGACGAGTTGCGCCGCCGATTCCTGGCGCAGCGGAATCACTTGCGTGACGATGCGATCGCCACTGGCGCCTACGCTTCCGCGCGTCACCGGTCCGGCTTGCGTCTTCGCCTCGGCCTCGGGCACGATCTTCACGACGCCATCGCTTTCGACGGCGCTGAAGCCCTGCATGCGCAGGGCGGACAGGAACGTGGGATAGACGAGCGACTTCGGCACCGGGCGGGCGGAGACGATGTTCACCGTGCCCTTGACGCGCGGATCGACGAGGAAATTGCGGCCGGTGATCTCCGCGACCGCCTTGACGACGGCGTCGATGTCCGCATTGACGAAATTCAGCGTGACGGTGTCGGCATCCTGTGCGAGCGCAGTGCGCGCATGCGCGAGGAGCACGAAGGGCAGCAGGAGCGCGCAAAGCGCGCGGAACGCGACGAGGCGGGCTTGCGAAGGACCTGCACCAGCCGCGCGCAGCGGGCGCAAGGAGGATGGAGCGACGACCATCGACGCGATGTGGCGGGCCTTGGCGATCCTCGCCGTGAACGCTCGCCGTCGGAGCGCGCCGGAAGCGGAATCGGCGGCGATGATAGCATGGGATATTCCGTTGTCATCAAACGCCGCCCGCACCGCCGCGCGCGAGCGCGCGAAGCGTTTCGCCGGCGCAACAACTGAATCCGCGCGCCCGCCTCGCCGCATCCAACGGGCATGACAGGAACGAGGGAGAGCTCCATGCAGGCATCCATGCCCACTCCGGCGCCGCGCTTCGTCCGCGCGCTGGTGCTCGGCGGCGCGGTTCTCGCGGCGATGCTGGTCGCCGCGATGCTGCAGAAACCACCGGCGCTCCGCGTGCCGGTGGTTGCGGTCGTCGTGCAGGCCCAAGCCGCCGAAACCGCGACGCCGGGTGCGCAGGCGCCCGGAAAGGCGGCACCGGACGCCGCGGGCAAGGCCGACGGCGACGCGGCCGACGCCACCGACGAGGACAGCGCCACGGTCCAGGGCGGCCACCACGGCATCGTCATCGAAAAGGGCGGCAAGAAGATCCGCATCGAAGGGCTCGGCCGCGACCGCGAGTACGACTCCTTCGAGCAGTTCATGCACGACGCCCCGTGGCTCGCGGGGATGTTCTTCATCGCGACGATGGCGGTCTTCCTGGTGCCGCTTCTGATCGTCGCGCTCCTCGTCTGGTACAAGCTGCGCAAGAACCGCCTCGCGAACGAGACGATGCTGAAGCTCGCCGAGCGCGGCGTCGTGCCGCCGGCGACGGCGATGGACGCGGTGGCGAGCGGCAACGCGCCGGCGATGGCAGCCGCGGTCGAGCCGACCGCCGACCCCGCGTACAACAACGCGCGGGCGCTGCGTCGCCGCGCGGTCTGGTCCGACCTGCGCAAGGGCGTCATCCTCGCGGCGATCGGCGTGGGGCTCAACTTCTGGTCGATGCTCGATGACGGAACGGCGAACGGCTTCGGCCTCATCCTCCTCTTCCTCGGTCTCGGCTACTGCGTGCTCTGGTTCTTCGAGGACCGCAACACCGAGCCGCGCGGCACGCCATGACGGATGGCCGCCACGCCCGCCCACGAGGTGACGGATGCGCAGTTGATCGCGCGCTGTATCGTCGGCGACGACCGTCATGCATTCGCCGAGCTCGTGAAGCGTCATCAGTCGGGCGTGCGCGCATGCCTGAGGAAGTTGACGGCCGGCAACCAGGCGCTCGCCGACGATCTCGCACAGGACACGTTCGTGCTTGCGTGGCGCAACCTCAAATCGTTCCGGCAGGAGGCGCGGTTCTCGACGTGGCTCTACCGCATCGCCACCAACTGCTGGCTCGGACACACGAGGAAGCGGCGTGAAGAACTGCTGGGCGATCGCGATGCCGAACTCGTCGACGACGCGGACGATGCGCCCGTTGACGCCGCGCAC
>DASTIY010000136.1:0-6804 GCA_035717085.1 Casimicrobiaceae bacterium
ACCTCGCGTCGCACGGTGAACGTGGAACGTCCGGCTGCGTGCGCCGCGCCGTTCCCGGCGTCCGATGGGACGACGGGGACGGCGCCTTCCCTGCCGCTTTTGCGGCGCAGGAAATGCAGGAGATCGCGCAGGCCCCCGATGATCCCGTTTCGGAGGAACACGACGAGTACGACGAAGATCAGCCCGAGCACGAGCTTCCATTCCGCGCCGAGCTTCAACGTCCCCTGCAGGATGTCCTGCAGGAAAAGCCACACGCCCGCGCCGAGCAACGGCCCGAACAGCGTGCCGCGACCCCCGATGGCGGTCTGGATGACGAGTTGTCCCGAGGTGTCGAACGTGAACGCTTCGGGCGGCATGAACCCCTGCAGCACGCCGAGGAGCCCACCGGCGAGACCTGCGTAGGCGGCTGCGATCACGAACGCGGCAACCTTGTAGCTGTGGATGTTGTGTCCCACGGCGGCGGCGCGCAGCGGATTTTCACGAATCGCACGAAAGACCGCGCCGACGGGTGAGCGCACGATGCGAAGCGCGAGCACGATGCCGAGGAAATAGACCACCGCGAGGAATGGATAGAGCGACCAGCCGGTCGTGAAATGCAGCGTCGTGAAGCCGAGCGGAATCGTCGGCGCCGGCACGCCGGGCAGCCCGTTCTCGCCACCGGTGTACTCCGAGAGCGGGTTGAATTCGACGAAGTAGAACACCTCGGCGATCGCGATGGTGATCATCGCGAAGTAGATGCCCGTACGACGAAGCGCGATGAGGCCGACGAGATAACCGACGGCCGCGGCAGCGATCGTTCCGATGATCAGCGCGAGGATCACGTACGGGAAGCCCGCTCGCGTCAACAGATACGCGGCGACGAAGCCGCCGGTGCCATAGAGCGCCGACTGGCCGAACGACAGGAGGCCCGTGTAACCGAACAGGATGTCGAAGCCGATGCCGAAGAGGCCCCACACGAGGATGCGGTTCACCGTGTTGGGCGCCGAGCCGAGGTACGGCAGCACGAACGGCACGGCGATCAGCACGAGCGCGAGGATCGTCTCGACGAAGAACGGGCGGTAGCGCAGCGCGGGGGGACGCACGCGGACCGGCGGCGGGATGGCGCGGGCGGTTCCAGTGCTCATTCTCGACCCTTGGTTCCGAGCAGCCCCTGCGGCCGCACCATCAGCACGAGCGTCATCGCCGCGAACAGCACGACGTACGCGTAACCCGGATTGATCATCGACGTGAGGCTGATGATCTCGCCGGCGATCAGGCCACCGAGAATCGCGCCGGTGAACGAGCCGACGCCGCCGATGACGACGACGACGAACGTCTGCACGAGGATCGCCTCGCCGACGTCGGGCGTCAGCGCGACGACCGGCGCGTTGACGATCCCCGCGAAGCCGGCCGCCATCGCGCCGATGCCGAAGACGATCATGAATACGCGATCGACGTTGATGCCGAGCGAGTCGACCATCACGGAGTCTTCGATGCCGGCGCGCACGATCATGCCGAGCCGCGTGCGAAACAGCATCAGGAACAGCGCGAGCAGCGCGACGGCGACGATGCCGACGACGGCCAGCCGGTACGTCGGGTAGAACATGAAGCCCAGCGGCGTGATGCCCGAGAGGAGCGAAGGTGGCGGCACCGTCTTCGACATGCTGCCGGCGAAGAAGCGCACCGCCTCGATCGTGACGATCGCGATGCCGAACGTGACGAGCAGCTGGTCCTCGTGCGGCCGATGGTAGAAGTGGCGGATGACGACGCGCTCGAGCAGGATGCCCACGACGAGCAGGAAGAGCGCGCCGGCGATCAGCGCGACGATGTACGAGCCCGTCAACGTGTACGCGACGTAGCCCGCGTAGCCGCCCAGCATGAACATCGCGCCGTGCGCGAGGTTCAGCACGCCGAGCGTGCCGTAGATGATCGTGAGGCCCGAGCTGATGAGCGCAAGCAGCGCGCCGAGTGCAAGCCCGTTGAATAGCTGCGAGACGAAATTGGCCCAGGTCAGCATGGCGGACGTTCAGCGTGAATCCGGCGAGCATGCGACCGCCTCGCCGATGGCGAAGGGTGACGCCCGAGGGGTTTGATGCCGACAAGGGGCGGCACGCCGCCCCTTGTCGTTCGTACTCTCCATGCCGCGCGCGACGCTCGCCAAGGCAGGCGCCGTGCGGCGACGCCGCGAATCAGGTGTACGAGCCCAGGTTGCAGCCGAACGCATCCGGCTTCTGCATCACCGACGCGCCGGGCACGATCTCCATCACCTCCCAGAAATCTTCCTTGTTGCGCATCGCGGACGGCTTCTTGCCCTGGACGATGATCACCGGCCGGATCAGCTGATGGTCGGCGGCGCGCCATTCGACCTCGCCCACGACCGAATTGATCTTGCGCGGGGTCTCGTACGCCTTGATCACGTCCGGCGGATAGAAGCTGCCGGCGTTCTCGACCGAATCGGCCCACAGCGCGAACGACATGTACGCGTTCTCCGCGCCCCACTCCGGGCTGTAGTTGTACTTCTTGCGGAACTCGTCGACGAACTGCTTCGCGAGCGGGAACTTGTCCTCGAGCGTCCACCAGAAGTCGGTGGCCGCGTACACGCCTTCGGTGACGTCGGCGCCCACTTCCGGCGCGAGGAACGGGATCTGGTAAGGAATCACGAGCTTCATCTTCGGCAGCAGGCCGAACTGCTTCGCCTGCTTGGTCGAGAGCACCGCGTCGTGGCCCCAATTCACGTTGATCAGGAACTCGGCGCCCGAGTTCGCGATGTTGGTGAGATACGAGCTGTAGTCGGGCGCGCCGAGCGGCGAGACCTGGTTCGTGACCATCGTCCAGCCGCCGTTCTTGGTCAGGTAGTCGTTCATCGATTTCGTGACCGTATGGCCGTACGTGTAGTCCGGCGTCATGAACGCGGCCTTCTTGTTCTTGCCGAACGCCTTCAGCAGCACCGGGCCGAGCGCGTTCGCCGCCGTCTCGCCGTAAAAATTCTGGCGGAAGCCATAGCGAACGCAGTCCTTGCCCGTGGTGTCGTTCGATCCGGAAATGCCGGTGACGTAGAGCACCTTCTCGCGTTGCGCGAGCTTGTTCAACGCGACGGCGACGGCGGACGACGTCGAGCCCGTCATCAGGATCGCCTTGTTCTCGGTGATGAAGCGCTGCTGCGCCTGCACCGCGTCGTTCGGCTTGGCGGCGGAGTCGGCTACGCCGTACTTGACCGTCTTGCCGAGCACGCCCTTCTTGGTCTTCGGCGAGATCGCCTTGATGAGCGGGTGGCCTTCGTTGATGTGCTGGACGGCGAGCTCGTAGCCCTTGAGCTCGTCCTCGCCCTGCACCGCGTAGGTCCCGGTGCGCGGCACCGCGATGCCGATGAACACCGAGTCGCCCTGCGAGCCCGCGGGCCACGTGCCGATCGCCGGCTTGTCCTGCGCGAAGGCTTCCTTGATGAACGCCGTCGGCAGCGCAAGGCCGCCGGCCACGCCGAGGCCGAGGCACATGAAATCGCGCCGGCCGTTGCTTCCCACGTCGTACTTGCGCTGCCGCATCGCATTCTCCTCCAGAGTTTGGGGGCGGATCACCCGTAGCCTGATCCGATATTGTCTTTCTCGGGCGAGCGCGATATTACCTGCATTCGCAGGGGCCGTGACAAGGCCGGCTTACCCGCGCCGATTGGCGGAGTGTATCGGAGTACGATATATTGTCAACCGCTGGCCGGCTACCCGCCGGGCGGCGGCGCAACGGGCGGCAACGCGCCGCCCCGCACGACAACGAGAAGGGGCATCCATGGGGGACGTGGGCCGTCGCGGGACCGAGGTGCTCGATCCCGCCGAGTACCAGAAGCTGGCCGAGTTCCGCTACGCGCTGCGCCGGTTCCTGTCGTTCAGCGAATCGGCCGCGGCGGAAGTCGGGCTCGCGGCGCAGCAGTACCAGGCGCTGCTCGCGATCAAGGGTCGAGGCGGCGACGACAGCGTGACGATCAACGAGCTCGCGCACCTGCTGCTGATCAAGCACAACAGCGCGGTCGGCCTCGTCGATCGCCTCGAGGCGGAGGGCCTCGTCAAGCGCAGCGTCGACGCCGGGGATCGGCGCAAGGTGAACCTGCGGCTCACGGCACGCGGGTCACGCATCTTCGAGCGGCTCGCGACCGCGCATCGCGAGGAGCTCCGTCGCATCGGACCCGAGCTCGCCGAATTCCTCGAGTACTTCGCGCAACCGCCGGAGCACGAGACGACGTAGGGTTCTCGTCCGCAAACGACTGCTTCGAGCCCAAGCAGCGGGGGAGGGTCAGCGCAGGTCCGAGTCCGTTAGCTCGACGGCGTCTCGGGGCAAAAGGCGCCGCACGTCGGTTCGAACGCAGACACATTGCGCGCCTCCTGTGCCAGCGCTGCGCAATCACGCACAGAAGCAAACGCGTCTGTCTATGCGTGCGTCGAGACGCGCTCCGCAATGACTTCGATCAGGTGGCGGCTGAAGGCCGGAATGTCCGCGGGCTTGCGTGACGTCACGAGTTCGCCGTCGACGACCACCTCCTCGTCGGTCCACCGCGCACCGGCGTTGATCAGGTCCTGGCGCAGCGACGGCCAGCTCGTCATGCGCCGGCGGTCGACGACGCCTGCATCGATCAGCGTCCACGGGCCGTGGCAGATCGCGCCGACCGGCTTGCCCTGCTCGAAAAAGGTGCGCGTGAACCGTACGGCATCCGCGTCGGTACGGAGCTTGTCGGGATTCATCACGCCGCCGGGAAGGACGAGCGCGTCGTAGTCGCCGGCGTTCGCCTGGCCCACCGTCTTGTCGACGGTGAACGCGTCGGCCCAGTTACCGTTCTTCCAGCCGCGAATCGTGCCGGCGCGCAGCGACACGATGTCCGTCGCCGCGCCCGCGTCCTCGAGCGCACGCCGCGGATCCGCGAGCTCGGATTGCTCGAAGCCGTCGGTCGCGAGGATCGCGATGCGCCGGCCGCTCAGATTCTTCGCCATGGGACCTCCTGCGATGGCACCGCCTGCACGGCGGCGATCGAAGTTGGACAGGCGGCGGTGGTCGAGTTCGCGCTACTTCTGCACGACGACCGCGCAGTCGCCCTGCCGTCGCATCACGTTGATGCCGATGTCGTCGCCATGCCGCGCGAACGCGAGATCGACGCTCGCGTCGCGCACGGTAAGCCCGGTGATGCGCATGGCGTCGACCGCATCGGGCAGCATCGGGCTCGTGAACGTGATGCGGCGATTCGGCGCATCGATGTCGAGCCCCAGGCATGCGCGCAGCATCAGGAAGACCGCACCCGACGCCCACGCCTGCGGCGAGCACGACACCGGGTAGAGCGTCGGGCTCTCGCCGGTGCGGCGCGGAAAGCCGCAGAAGAGCTCCGGTGGGCGATGCAGGTCGAACGACAGCGTCGCGTCGTACAGCGACGAGAGGATGCGCGCCGCCGCGCCGCGCAGGCCGTAGCGCGCAAAGCCCGCCGCGATCAACGCGTTGTCGTGCGGCCACACGGAGCCGTCGTGATAGGACATCGGGTTGTAGCGCGGCTCCGTCGCCGCGACGGTACGCACGCCCCAGCCGGAGTACGACGGCGCGTCCATCAGCGTCTGCGTGACGCGGCGGGCGCGATCGGGGCTCGCGATGCCGGTGAACAGGCATTGGCCCGCGTTCGAGGTGACGACGCGGCACGGCTTCTTCGTGCCGTCGAGCGCCAGCGCATAGATGCCGAGGTCGTCGCACCAGAACGCCTCCTCGAAGCGCTCGCGCAGCCGCTCCGCCTGCGCCTGCAGCGCGTTCGCGCGCTCGGTCATGCCGAGCGTGCGTGCAAGATTGCTCGCGCCGTTCTTCGCGGCGTACGTGTAGCCCTGCACTTCGCAGAGCGCGATCGGCGGCTTCGCGAGCGATCCGTCGCGATGAAAGACCGAATCCCACGAGTCCTTCCAGCCCTGTTGCACCAGCCCGTCCTTCGACTGGCGCGCGTACTCGACGAAGCCGTCCCCGTCGATGTCGCCGTAGGTGTCGATCCACGTGAGCGCGCGCTCGATGTTGGGCCAGATGGTGCGAATCAGGTCGACGTCGGCCGTGCGCTCGTAGTAGGCGTCGGCGAGCAGCACGAAAAGCGGCGTCGAATCGACGGAGCCGTAATAGCGGCCGAACGGCACTTCGCCGAGGATCGCCATTTCGCCCGCGCGCATTTCGTGGACGATCTTGCCCGGCTGCGCGTCGCGCGCGTCGTCGATCGCATCGGCTTGCGTGGCGGCGAGGTACCTCAGCACGCCCTTCGCGACGTCCGGCTCGTACCACAGGCATTCGAGGCCCGTGATGATGCCGTCGCGGCCGAAGACCGTGCTGAACCAGGGGACGCCTGCATACGGATACCAGTCGCCGTTCGGCGTGCGCGTCTCCATCATGTAGAGATCGGAGATCGAACGGCTTACCCACAGGTTGAACTGCTCGTTCGACGACATGACCTTCGGGTCGTCGTCGCGAAATTTCGCGAGCGCGTCGGCCGACGCCTTCGCCGCGTCCTCGTACGACGACACGTCACGCAGCGAATTCCGGAGTCGCGCACGGCGCGCGGCGGTCTCGCGCGGCAAGCCCTCCTCGCAGTTGATCTCGAGATGCAGGCTCGCCTCGCCGCCGGGCGGGAGATGCAGCAGGTAGCGCGCCTGCGACGGCGTGAGCTCGTCGGGCGGCGGATCGAAGACGAACTGCGTGCCGCGCACGCAGCCGTCGAGGCCGTCGTACGCGAGCAGCACCGCATTGCGCGTGCACTCCGACGCCAGCCGCTGCCCGCGCCGCGGCCGCGGCGTTCCGCGCACTTCGAAGATGTCGTGGTAGTCGGCGCCG
>DASTIY010000137.1:0-14440 GCA_035717085.1 Casimicrobiaceae bacterium
GTCGCCGACGTCGCCGCGATGTCCGATCTCGCGAAGCCGCTGCGCGCCTCGCTCGCGAACGATGTCGAAATCCGCGCGCCGCGCGTGCTGCGCGACACGACCGCGAGCGACGGCACGCGCAAGTGGCTGCTCGACGCGGGCAACGGCAATGCGGTCGAGGCGGTGTACATCCCGGAGGACGACCGCGCGACGCTGTGCATCTCGTCGCAGGCGGGCTGCGCGCTCGATTGCGCGTTCTGTTCGACCGGCCGGCAGGGATTCAATCGCAACCTCACGACGGGCGAGATCGTCGGGCAACTGTGGCACGCCAATCGCACGCTCCTCGCAGAGGGCGTGGAGGCGCCATGGGTCGAGGCGGGCCGTCCACCCGTCACCAATGTCGTGATGATGGGCATGGGCGAGCCGCTCGCGAATTTCGACAACGTCGTCCCTGCGCTGCGCACGTTCCTCGACGACAACGCGTATGGCCTGTCGCGGCGGCGCGTGACGCTGTCGACGTCGGGGCTCGTGCCGTGGATCGATCGGTTGCGCGACGAATGCCCGGTGGCGCTCGCCGTGTCGCTGCACGCGCCGACGAACGAACTGCGCGACCGCCTCGTGCCGATCAACCGCAAGCATCCGCTGGAAAACCTGATGGCCGCGTGCCTGCGCTACCTCGAGCGCGCGCCACGCGACTTCGTCACGTTCGAGTACGTGATGCTCGACGGCGTCAACGACCGGCCGGAGCACGCGCGGGCGCTGATCGACCTCGTGCGCGACGTGCCCTGCAAGCTCAACCTGATCCCGTTCAACCCGTTCGCGGGAAGCGGATTTGCCACGAGCCCGCGTGATCGCATTCGCGGGTTCGCGCACGCATTGCAGGATGCGGGCATCGTGACGACCATTCGCAAGACGCGCGGCGACGACATCGACGCCGCGTGCGGGCAGCTCGCGGGGCAGGTGCGCGATCGCACCAGGCGGCGACTCGCGAGCCGCGCCGCGGTCGCCGCCCACTAAAGAACCTGTCCCCGGATGAAACGCCTCGCCTCCGCCCTGCTCGTCGCAGCGGCGCTCGCGCTCGCCGCCTGCGCCTCGAAATCCCCGACCGCGCCGGTGCCGACGCAAGCGAGCGAACCCGAGCTTCCGCCGGTCAAGACGCAGGAGGCGACGCCGCAGCAGCGCGCGCAGATCCGCACCGAGCTCGCCGCAGGCTACTACGAGCGCGGCCAGATGGACATCGCGCTCGAGGAGCTCGGGAACGCGAAGTCCATCGACGCGTCGTACCCGAAGATCTACAACGTCTACGGCCTCGTCTACGCGATGCTCGGCGAGCGCGCGAAGGCCGAGGAGAACTTCAAGCAGGCGCTGTCGCTCGCGCCCAACGACTCCGAGATCCGCGAGAACTGGGGTGCGTTCCTCTGCGGCACCGGTCATCCGCGCGAGGCGCTGCCCGAGTTCGAGCGCGTGCTCAAGGATCCTCTCTACAAGACGCCGGAGATCGCGCTGATCAATGCGGGCAAGTGCAGCGCCGCGCTCGGCGATACCAAGGCCGCCGACGAATACCTGCGGCGTGCGCTCACGGTGTCGCCCGGCAATCCGGTCGCCGCGTACAACCTCGCGTTGATCGCGTACCGCGACAAGCGCAATGGCGAAGCGCGCGCGTGGATGCGTCCGGTGATGCAGCAGGCGTCGCCGTCGGCGGAGGCGCTCTACCTCGGCGCATGCATCGAGCGTCGGCAGGGCGATCGCGAGGCGGAGCGCTCGTACGAGTCGCAGCTTCGCAATCGCTGGCCCGATTCGCCGGAAGCGAAGGCGATCGCGAATGGAGGTTGCGAATGAGCGCGGCGGCACTCGTGAGCCCGGCGGGCGAGCGGAGCGAGCCAAGGTCCGAAGGGCCCGACGACAGGCGAACGAGGGAGCCCGGCACGCTGCGCTCGCGCTCGGCGTCGACGGTTCAAAGAGGGAAAGAGGCAAAGTCGCAAGCGTGGGAGGTCGTCCGGTGAGCGCGGGCTCGCCGAGCGCGGCGCTCGACGCGCGCGGTGCCCTCGGCGCGACGTCGGCCGGCGGGCGCCTGCGTGAAGCGCGCGAGGCCGCCGGTCTTTCGGTCGACGCGGTCGCGCACCAGTTGAAGCTCGCGCCGCGGCAGGTCACGGCACTCGAAGAGGACGACTGGCAGCACCTGCCCGGACGCACCTTCATCCGCGGCTTCGCGCGCAACTACGCGCGCTTCCTGCGTCTCGATCCCGACGCGGTGCTGGCGCTGCTGCCCGCGGCGGAGACCACGCCGGCGCTCGGACGACCGGCACTGCGCACCGACACGCGGCCGATGGGCGAGATTCCCGCGGAGCGCGAGCCGTCGCGCGGATCGTCGATGCGCATCGTGCTTTCGCTGGTGCTGCTCGTCATCGTCGCGATGGTCGCGTATTACGAGCTTTCGCGCGCCTCGCTGCACGTCCCCGAATGGCTCTCGGCGCGCATCGGCGGATTGAATTCGCAGGCACCGAAGGACGCGACGCCGGCGACGGTACCGAATCCGGCGTCCTCGGCGATGTCGGCGAGCCCTTCGTCGACGCAGGCGCCGACGACCGGCGCACTCGCGCTCGCGCCAAAGGTGCTCGGCAGCGAGCCCGGAGCACCTTCTGCGACGAACAATCCCGATGCAGCGTCGACACCGACGCCCGTCACGACGCCGCTTACGACCTCGTCGCCCACCGACACGCCGACGACCGCGACCGCGAATGCCACGCCGAGCGCGCAATCACCGGCGAGCGGTGAGGTCGCGCTGGTGCTGACGTTCCGCGGCAGCTCGTGGGCCGAAGTGAAGGATGCGAACGGACGCGTCGTGCTGCAGATGACCGGCGGCGCGGGAATGACGCAGACGGTCAATGCCGTGCCGCCGCTCGAGGTCGCGCTGGGCAACGCACCGGCTGTCGACGTCACGTTCCGCGGGCAGCCGCTCGACCTCGCCCCGTACACGCGCGGCAACGTCGCGCGCGTCGGTCTCAAATAGCAGGATCGTATGAGCCTGGAGCGTCCCGTCATTGGTCGTCGCGCGAGCCGGCGCGTCGTCGTAGGGTCCGTCGCCGTCGGCGGCGGCGCGCCGATCGTCGTGCAGTCGATGACGAACACCGACACTGCCGACGTGGCCGCGACGGTGGCGCAGGTGCGTGCCCTCGCGAACGCCGGATCGGAGCTCGTTCGCGTGACGGTCAACACGTCGGAAGCTGCCGCCGCCGTTTTGGAGATTCGCGCGCGCCTCGACGATCTCGGCTGCGCGGTACCGCTGATCGGGGATTTCCATTTCAACGGCCACAAGCTGTTGACCGAGCATCCGCGGTGCGCACAGGCGCTCGCGAAATTCCGCATCAATCCCGGCAACGTCGGCAAGGGCAGCAAGCGCGATGCGCAGTTCGCGACGCTGATCGAGCTGGCGCTCGCGTACGGCAAGCCGGTGCGCATCGGCGTGAACTGGGGCAGTCTCGACCAGGCGCTGCTCGCGCAAATGATGGACGCGAACGCGCGTGCGCCCGAGCCCGCCGATGCGGACGCCGTGATGCGCGAAGCGCTCGTGACCTCGGCGCTGCGCAGTGCCGAGCAGGCGGAGGCGCTCGGGCTTTCCGGCGATCGCATCATCCTGTCGTGCAAGGTCTCGAACGTGCAGGATCTGATCGCCGTATACGGCGAGCTGGCGCGCCGCTGCGACTATCCGCTGCACCTCGGCCTCACCGAAGCGGGCATGGGCACGAAGGGCGTCGTCGCGTCGGCCGCGGCGATGGCGGTGCTGTTGCAGCAAGGCATCGGCGACACGATCCGCATCTCGCTCACGCCCGAGCCCAACGGCGAGCGCACGCGCGAGGTGATCGTCGCCCAGGAACTGCTGCAGACGATGGGCCTGCGCTCGTTCACGCCGATGGTGAGCGCGTGCCCCGGCTGCGGACGCACGACGAGCAGCTATTTCCAGGAGCTCGCCGGACGCATCCAGACGTTCCTGCGCGAGTCGATGCCGCAATGGCGCGCGCGCTATCCGGGCGTCGAGGCGATGCACGTCGCGGTGATGGGCTGCGTCGTCAACGGACCGGGGGAATCCAAGCTCGCGAACATCGGCATCTCGCTTCCCGGCACCGGAGAGACTCCGGTCGCGCCGGTCTTCGTCGACGGCAGGAAGACCGTGACGCTCAAGGGCGAGCGCATCGCCGAGGAATTCGAGCAGATCGTCGTCGACTACGTGCGCGCGACGTACGGTGGTGAAGCGAGGTCGTCCTCGCTGCTGCCACAGCACAAGACAACCGCCGACACGACGGATACGGGCGCGATCGGCGCGCATCGCTGATCCCGTCGGGCCCAGGAAAGACATCGATGGCAACGGCATTGCAGGCCGTGCGCGGCATGAACGACGTGCTTCCCGACGAGGCGCCGCGCTGGCAGCGCTTCGAGGACGTCGCGCGCCGCGTGTTCGAGCAATACGGCTATCGCAACCTGCGCGTTCCGCAAGTCGAGCCGACCGCGCTCTACGTGCGCAGCATCGGCGAGCACACCGACGTCGTCGAGAAGGAGATGTACACGTTCGAGGACCGGCTGAACGGCGAGAGCCTGACGCTGCGTCCCGAGGCGACCGCGGGCATCGTGCGCGCGGCGATCCAGCACAACCTCACCTACGAGCGTCCGCAGCGGGTATGGACGTCCGGCGCGATGTTTCGCCACGAGCGTCCGCAGAAGGGTCGCTCGCGCCAGTTCGATCAGTTCGACGTCGAGGCGCTGGGCTTTCCGGGCCCCGACGTCGACGCCGAGCAGATCGTGATGCTGGCGCGGCTTTGGCGTGCGCTCGGCCTCGACGGCATCGCGCTGTCGCTCAATTCGATCGGCGATCCCGACGAGCGCCGTGCGCACCGCGCCGCGTTGATCGAATACTTCGAGCGCCACGCGGCCGCGCTCGACGACGACGCGAAGCGGCGGCTGCACGCGAATCCGTTGCGCATCCTCGACAGCAAGAATCCCGCGATGCAGGCGATCGTCGCCGGCGCGCCGCGGCTTCTCGACCGGCTCGGATCCGAATCGCGCGCGCATTTCGACGCACTCTGCGCGCTGCTCGACGACGCGGGCGTGCGCTACACCGTGAATCCGCGGCTCGTGCGCGGGCTCGACTACTACAATCGCACCGTTTTCGAGTGGGTGACCGACGCGCTCGGTGCGCAGGGCACCGTCGCGGGCGGCGGTCGGTACGACGGCCTGTTCGCGGAACTCGGCGGCAAGCCGACGCCCGCGTGCGGGTTCGCGATCGGCGTCGAGCGGATGGTGCTGCTGCTCGAGGCGCAGGCCAACGTGATCGCGAATGCACTCGACGCGTACGTGCTGCATGGCGGCGACGCGGGCGCGCGCGTTGCGCGAAGCGTCGCCGAAACGTTGCGCGACCACGGCGCGAGCGTCGTCGTGCACGCGGGCGGCGGCAATTTTCGCACGCAGATGAAGAAGGCGGATGCGAGCGGCGCCGCGATCGCGATCATCGTCGGCGACGACGAAGTCGCGGCGGGCACGGTGGCGGTGAAGCCGCTGCGCGGTGCGGGCGAGCAGGTCGCCGTCCCGATGGCCGACGTCGCCGCGCGCGTCGCGGCGCTCATTTCACGATAGGACTCAAGGCATGCCCGTCTACGACCTCGAAGAGCAGGACCAGATCGACGAACTGAAGGCGTGGTGGTCGCGCTACGGCAACACGATCACGGTAGCGCTGATCCTCGGCCTGCTCGTCGTCGCCGGCATCCAGGGCTGGCGCTGGTACTCCGGCAAGCGCGCCGAGAGCGCGTCGGTGCTCTACGGCGCGGTCAGCGAAGCCGTGCGCACGAAGGACAGCGCGAAGGCGAAGGACGCCATCGCCGAGCTCACGCAGAGCTACGCAAGCACGGGCTACGCGCCGCGCGCCGAATTGCTCTACGCGAAGATGCTCTACGACGCGGGTGACAGGAAAGGCGCCACCGCGCAGTTGCAATGGGTCGTCGACCACGCGTCGGACGAGGAGATCAAGGCGATCGCGCGCTACCGCCTCGCGCAGGTGCAGGTCGACGAGAACCAGTTCGATCAAGCGCTCGCGACGCTCGACGCGAAGCATCCGCCCGCGTTCGACGGCCTGTTCGCCGACCTCCGCGGCGACGCGCTTGCCGCAGCGGGCAGGAGCGCCGACGCGCGCGCGGCGTACGAAACCGCGCTCGCGAAGCTCGACGCGAAGTCGCCGTATCGCAACTACGTGCAGGCGAAGCACGACGCGATCGCGCCGGCGCGAAGCGTTGCCGCGGCGGCACCCGCCGGAGCCGCGAAATGATGCGTTCGCTGCGCGGCGCGACGTCCGCGCTCGTCGCCGCGGCACTTTGCGCCGGCTGCGCGACGCTCTCCGAATCGCCGCTCACGTCGTGGATGACGTCGATTCCGCACCCGAGGCTCGCGTGGCTCACGGGCAGCGGGTTCAAACCCGGCCCGCTTCCCACGCTGACCGCGACGGTGACGCCGCAGATCGCATGGCAGCAGAGCATCGGCAATGCGAACCCCGGGCTCGCGCCGGCGGTGACGACGTCGGCGATCTACGCCGCGGCGAGCGACGGCGCGCTGCTGCGACTCGATCCGGCGACCGGGCGCGTCGAATGGAAAGTGAGTGCCGATCAGGCATTGTCGGCCGGGCCTGGAGCAAGCGACGATCTCGTCGTCGTCGGCACGAGCAAGGGCGACGTGCTCGCGTACGGCAGCGACGGCAAGCCGCGGTGGACGACGCGCGTGTCGAGCGAGCTGATCGCGCCGCCGCGCCTCGCCGAGGGCAACGTCGTCGTCTTCTCGGGCGACGGCCGGATCTACGGATTGGCGCAGGCCGACGGCAAGACGGCGTGGGTCGATCCGCGCACCAACCCGCCTCTCACCGTGCGCAACGCCGCGGGTGGCGTCGTGTGGCGCGGAGGTCTTTTCATCGGCACGGCGGGCGGCCGCCTTCTCGCGATCGACGCGCGCACCGGTGCGATCGGCTGGGACGGCACGGTTGCAGTGCCGAAGGGCGCAACCGAGCTCGAGCGCATCGCCGACGTGACGAGCCTGCCCTACGTCGACGACCGCGACGCGTGCGCGGTCGCGTACCAGGGACGCGTCGCGTGCTTCGACGTCGTGCGCGGCACCGTGATCTGGACGCGCGACGTCTCGAGTCTCGCCGGGCTCACCGCGGACGAGAATCGCGTGTACGTCGTCGACGACAAGGGCGTCGTGCAGGCTTTCGATCGCAGCAACGGCGCGACGCTGTGGAAGCAGGACGCGCTCGCGAAGCGCCGCATCGGGGGCCCGCAACTGATCGGAGACCAGCTCGGTGTCGTCGACGTCGAGGGCTACCTGCACCTGCTGTCGCGCAGTGACGGCGCGTACGTCGGCCGCCTCGCGACCGACGGCAGCCCTGCCACCGCGCAACCGTCGCGCCTCGCGGGCGGCATCGTGTGGCAATCGCAGAAGGGCACCGTGTACGCGGTCAACGCGAAGTAGGTTTTTGGGATAGGGGATAGGGATAGCGTCAGCGGCGCTTCGCAGACGCTGCCGACGGCTCGCGATCCGCAAAGAGGCGTTCGACATTGCCGCCGGCATTCGCATGTCGTGGCGTCCCCTATCCCCTTATCCCTTATCCCTATCCCGATGCTTCCCACCCTCGCCCTCGTCGGCCGCCCCAACGTCGGCAAGTCGACGCTCTTCAACCGGCTGACGAAATCGCGCGACGCGCTCGTCGCCGATTTCCCGGGACTCACGCGCGATCGCCACTACGGCCGGGCGCGCGCCGGCGAGCGCGAATACCTCGTTGTCGACACCGGCGGCTTCGAGCCCGTCGGAACGTCGGGGATCATGGTCGAGATGGCGCGGCAGGCGAAAGCCGCGATCGCCGAGTCCGACGCGGTGGTCTTCATCGTCGACGCGCGCGAAGGCGTCACGCCGCAGGATCACGCGATCGCGAACCTGCTGCGCAAGTCGGGGCGGCCGGTGTTCGTCGCGGTCAACAAGGCCGAAGGCATGCCCGCCGCGCAAAGCGTCGCGGAATTCCACGAGCTGGGCTTGAGCGAGCCGCTGCCGATCTCGGCGGCGCACGGCGAGAACGTGCGCGATCTCATCGACATCGCGCTCGAGGCGTGCCCGCCGCCGCAGGCGCAGGGCAGCGACGTCGCGACGGACGAAGCGCGCCGCATCGAGGTCGCGGTCGTCGGCCGTCCGAACGTCGGCAAGTCGACGCTCGTCAATGCGCTGCTCGGCGAGGAGCGCGTGATCGCGTTCGACGAGCCGGGCACGACGCGCGATGCGATCCGCCTCGATTTCGACCGCGGCGATCGCCGCTACACGCTGATCGACACCGCCGGCGTGCGTCGACGCGGCAAGGTGAGCGAGACGATCGAGAAGTTCTCGGTGATCAAGACGCTGCAGGCGATCGAGGACGCGAACGTCGTGATCCTGCTGCTCGACGCCATCGACGGCATCACCGAGCAGGACGCGCACCTCGCCGGTCACATCCTCGAAGCGGGCCGCGCGCTCGCCATCGGCATCAACAAGTGGGACGCGGCGAACGCGGAGCAGCGCGCGCTCGTCAAGCGCGAGCTTGCGCGCAAGCTCGGCTTCCTCGGCTTCGCCGAGCAGCACTACGTATCGGCACGCGAGGGGCGCGGCATCGATGCGCTGCTCGCAGCGGTCGACCGCGCCTACGCGGCGGCGATGGCGCGACTGCCCACGCCGACGCTCACGCGTACGCTACAACTGGCGGTCGAGCGCCAGCAGCCGCCGCGCGCCGGCGTCGTGCGCCCGAAGATGCGCTATGCGCACCAGGGCGGCGTCAATCCGCCCATCGTCGTCGTGCACGGCAGCGCCCTCGCCCACGTTCCCGACGCCTACCGGCGCTATCTGGAACATTTTTTCCGGGACACGTTCAAACTGCGGGGCACGCCCCTTAGGATACAATTCAAGATGGGCGTCAATCCCTACGCGGATTCCCCCGCACGCCGCTAGCGAGGCGGCACTCCCGTCCTTGCGACACGCGCACCCGCCCTTTGGCGGGTCGCGAGGCAAAGTGCGGTATAACAAGCGCGGAGCGCACGATGAGCAACAAAGGGCAAATGCTACAAGACCCGTTCCTCAACACCCTGCGCAAGGAGCACGTGCAGGTGTCGATCTACCTCGTGAACGGCATCAAGCTGCAAGGCCAGATCGAGTCGTTCGACCAGTACGTGGTGCTCCTCAAGAACACCGTGACGCAGATGGTCTACAAGCACGCGATCTCGACGGTCGTGCCGTCGCGCCCGGTCGCGATGCCGCACCAGAATCATCACGAAGTCGAAAGCTGAGTCGCGCGCCGGGCGCGCGCTTTCGTGACCACGACCCTGTTCGAACGGCCGACGGGCGGCGATCGCGCGCTCGTCGTCGCGCTCGACCTCGGCCGCGAGGCCGCCGGCCGGCGCGACGAGATCGAGGCGCTCGCGCAATCCGCGGGCGCGACGATCGTCGGCAACGTCGGGGGCCGGCGCAACCGCCCCGATCCCGCGTTCTTCGCCGGGCGCGGCAAGGTGGACGAGATCGCCGCGGCACGCCGCGAAGGCGACGCCGAGCTCGTGATCTTCGATCACGCGCTCTCCGGCGTGCAGCAGCGCAATCTCGAGCAGGCGCTCGAATGCCGGGTCGTCGACCGCACGAGCCTCATCCTCGACATCTTCGCGCAGCGCGCGCGCAGCGCCGAAGGCAAGCTGCAGGTCGAGCTCGCGCAGTTGAACCACATGGCGACGCGCCTCGTCGGGGGCTGGACGCACCTGGAGCGACAGAAGGGCGGCATCGGCCTTCGCGGTCCGGGCGAGACGCAGCTCGAGACCGACCGGCGCCTGATCACGCAACGCGTCAAGCTGCTGCGCGAGCGCCTGCAGCGCGTGTCGCGCAGCCGGGCGACGCAGAACCGCGCGCGCCGCCGCGCCTCGGTGCGTACCATCGCGCTCGTCGGCTACACCAACGCCGGGAAGTCGACGCTCTTCAACCGGCTGACCGCGGCGAAGGTGTACGCCGCGAACCAGCTCTTCGCAACGCTCGATACGACACTGCGCCGGATGCACGTCGAAGGCGCGCAGACGATCGTGCTGTCGGACACGGTCGGCTTCATCCGCGACCTGCCGCACGACCTCGTCGCGGCGTTCCGGGCGACGCTCGCCGAAGCGGCCGACGCCGATCTGCTGCTGCAAGTGATCGACGCGAGCGCGCAAAATCGCGACGAGCAGATCGACGCGGTCGACGCGCTGCTCGACGAGATCGGCGCGGGCGACGTCCCGCAAATCCGCGTCTACAACAAGATCGACGCGGCGGACATCGCGCCGGGCGTCGAGCGCGACGCGTGTGGTAACATCGCGTCGGTCCGCGTGAGTGCCGTCACCGGTGCCGGCCTTGCCTCGTTGCGGGCCGCCCTTGCCGAGCGCTTCCCGGCGCAACGCGCCGCGACATCCGAAAACATCGAAACGCCGGAACGCTCCGGCTAGTTCTCGCGCTCCCTTATCGTTCGACCGGCGCCAGAAGGTGCCGAATGCCCCATGCCCGAAGCTCGCGCTTTCCTCGTATGTCGCTGAACGACCCGCAGTGGGGCAAGCGCGGCGGCAGCAACAACAGCGGGCCGCCCGACCTCGACGAAATCTGGCGCAACGTCAACCGCCGGATGAACGAGTTGTTCGGCCGCCGCCGCGAGCCGCAGGACGCGGGCGGCGACGGTGGCGGGCCCGGCTTCAAGCTGCCGCTCGGCGGCCTCGGCCTGCTCGTCGCGCTCGTGATCGTGATCTGGCTCGCGAGCGGCTTCTACATCGTCGACGAAGGCCGCCGCGGCGTCGTCACCCGCTTCGGCAAGTACACCGAGACGACGCTGCCGGGACCGCGCTGGCACCTGCCGTTTCCGGTCGAGACGGTGGAGCTCGTCGATTTCTCCCAGGTGAAGACGATCGAGATCGGCTACCGCAACACGCCGAAGAACAAGATCGACAAGGAAGCGGTGATGCTCACGGAGGACGAGAACATCATCGACATCCAGTTCGCGGTGCAATACAACCTGAAGAGCGCCGAGTCGTACGTGTTCAACAACCGGCGTCCCGACCAGATCGTCGCCTACGTCGCCGAGTCGGCGATCCGCGAGGTCGTCGGCAAGGCGAAGATGGACTTCGCGCTCTACGAGGGACGCGAGCAGATCGCGAAGCAGACCGAGCAGCTGATGCAGCAGAACCTCGATCGTTACGGCACCGGCGTGTTCGTGCAGAAGGTGACGCTGCAGAACGTGCAGCCGCCCGACAAGGTGCAGGCCGCGTTCGACGACGCCGTGAAGGCGGGACAGGACCGCGAGCGTTTGAAGAACGAAGGCCAGGCGTACGCGAACGACGTCGTCCCGCGCGCGCGCGGCATGGCGGCGCGGCTGATCGAGGAAGCGAACGGCTACCAGTCCGAGGTCGTGCAGCGCGCGCAGGGCGATGCGGACCGCTTCAACAAGATCCTCGTCGAGTACCAGAAGGCGCCGGGCGTCACGCGCGAGCGCCTGTACCTCGACATGATGCAGTCGGTGCTCGGCAATTCGAGCAAGGTGCTCGTCGACCAGAAGAGCACGAGCCTGCTCTACCTGCCGTTCGACAAGCTGATCCAGCAGTCGGCGCAGTCGCCGGCGGCGCCCACGACGCCCGACGCGACGACGCCGACGCGCATTCCGCCGGCGCCGGACGCGATGCCGCTCGACGGCGGCCGCTCGCGCGAGGCGCTGCGCAATCGGGAGGGACGGTGAACGACGCCGCAGGGCCGCCCCGTGGACGTCTGCGCGCGCGGGGCAAAGCCGAGGCCCGAACGGGCCGGCCGCGCGCGCTGACGGCGGTCGACGCGCGATCGCTACGCGTGCCGCTGCATACCGATGAGGCCGGCGGCGGTCAGCCCCCTCGGGGGGCAGCGAAGCGGCGCGAGCCGCGAGCGTGGGGGGACCGATGAAATTTTCCATCCCGATCCTCGCGCTGCTCGTCGCGGTGCTGTTCATCGCGTCGCAGTCGATCTACACGGTCGACCAGCGCAAGTACGCGATCAAGTTCCAGTTGGGCGAAGTCATCGAGACCACCGACAAGGCGGGGCTCTACTTCAAGCTGCCGCTCGTGCAGAACGTCAAGTTCTACGACAAGGTGAACCTGACGCTCGACAATCCCGAGCCCGACCGTGTGACGACGTCGGAGAAGAAGCCGCTGCTCGTCGACTTCGTCGTCCTGTGGAAGATCATCGACGTGCGCCAGTACTACGTCTCGGTGCAGGGCGACGAGGAAGCGGCGCGCCGGCGACTGTCGCAGACGGTGCGCGCGAACCTCGCCGAGGAATTCAACAAGCACGACGTGCACGAGGCGATCGCGTCGGCGCGCGACAAGATCACGAGCGTCACGCAGCAGAAGGCGAACGCCGACGCGAAGGCCATCGGCGTCGAGGTGATCGACGTGCGCCTGCGCCGCGTCGAGCTGCCACCCGACGTGACGGGACCCGTGTACCAGCGGATGGAATCGGAGCGGCGCCGCGTCGCGAACGAGCTGCGCTCGCTCGGCGCCGCCGAGTCGGAAAAGATCCGCGCCGATGCCGATCGGCAGCGCACCGTCATCCTCGCCGACGCGTACAGCGAGGCGCAGACGATCAAGGGCGCGGGCGACGCCAAGGCGTCGGCGATCTACGGCGACGCGTACAGTCAGAACCCCGAGTTCTACGCGTTCTATCGCAGCCTCGAGGCTTACAAAGGCACGTTCCGCAACAAGAGCGACATGATGGTGCTCGATCCCAGCTCGCAGTTCTTCCAGTACTTCAAGGATCCGTCGACCGGGCGGCCGCCGGCGCGCGCACCGGCGAAGTAGCGCATACGGGAGCCGCCGTTGCCGGATACGTTGTGGACGGCGCTCGCGCTGCTGCTGATCCTCGAGGGGCTGCTGCCTTTCGCCGCACCGCGCGTCTGGCGCGAGGGCTTTCGTCACCTCACCGAGCTTACGGATGGGCAACTGCGTTTCATCGGCATGATGTCGGTCGGCGTGGGCCTGCTCGCGCTCTATCTGCTCCAATAACGTGATCAGACGTTGGCTTCTGCCGGATGCGATCGACGACGTGCTCCCGCGCGAGGCGGCCGAGCTCGAGCGCCTGCGCCGCACGCTGCTCGATCACTTCGCCGCGCATGGCTATCGTCTCGTGCGCCCGCCGCTCATCGAGCATCTCGATTCGCTGCTGACCGGCAGCGCGCGCGACCTCGAGATCCTGACGTTCAAGACGGTGGACCCGCAGTCGGGACGCCTCGTCGGCGTGCGCGCCGACATCACGCCGCAAGTCGCGCGCATCGACGCGCATCTGCTGAACGAGCCGGGTCCCACGCGACTTTGCTATGCCGGCAGCGTTCTGCGCACCGTCGCGGACGGACCGGGCGCAACGCGCGAGGTGCTGCAGGTCGGCGCGGAGCTCTTCGGCGTGCCGGGCATCGACGGCGATCGCGAGGTGATCGCCCTCCTCGCCTCGTCGCTCACCACCGCCGGACTGTCGGACCTGCATCTCGACGTCGGCCACATGGGCGTGTATCGCGCGCTGGCGAGCGCGGCCGGCCTGAACGGCGACGACAGCGCGCTGTTCGACGCGCTGCGCACGAAGGACGTGCCTGCGGTTCGCACGCTGACGGCGCGCCTGCCGGCGGCGTGGCGCGACGCGTTCGTCGCGCTGCCCGAGCTCTATGGTCCGGCGCCGGACGTGATCGAAAGCGCGCGCGAGCGCCTGCCCGACGTGCCGTCGATCGCCAACGCGCTTGCGTCGCTCGAGGCGCTCGCGCAGGCGGCGACGTCGCTCGTACGTGCGCTCCACGTCGATCTCGCCGACCTGCGCGGCTATCATTACCACAACGGCGCGATCTTCGCGGTGTTCGTCGAGGGTGAGTCGAACGCCATTGCGAAGGGCGGCCGCTATGACGGCATCGGCAAGGCGTTCGGGCGCGCGCGCCCGGCAACCGGCTTCACGCTCGACCTTCGACAACTCGCGGGCCTGCTGAAACCCTAACCAACATGGCGAAGAACGTCGTCGTCATCGGCGCGCAGTGGGGCGACGAAGGCAAGGGCAAGGTCGTCGACTGGCTGACCGAAAGCGCGCAGGGTGTCGTGCGCTTCCAGGGCGGCCACAACGCAGGGCACACGCTCGTCATCGGCGGGCGCAAGACGATCCTGCGCCTGATTCCGTCAGGCGTGCTGCGTCACGGCGTCGCGATCCTGATCGGCAATGGCGTCGTGCTGTCGCCCTCCGCGCTCATGCAGGAGATCGGCGAGCTCGAGCAGGCGGGCGTCGACGTACGGTCGCGGCTCACCATTTCGCCGGCGTGCCCGCTGGTGCTGCCGATCCACGTCGCGCTCGACCAGGCGCGAGAAGCTGCGCTCGGCGACACGCTCAAGATCGGTACGACCGGGCGCGGGATCGGCCCGGCGTA
>DASTIY010000138.1:0-10756 GCA_035717085.1 Casimicrobiaceae bacterium
AGTGCGATGCGCCGCTCCGACATCGCGCCGATCTCGGCGATGGCGACCGCGAGCGCGTCGGCTGCGAACGCGACCGGCTCAGCGTGAAAGTTGCCGCCCGACACCACGTTCCCAACATCGGGGTCTGACCCGGGGTCTGACCCTGATTTAGCGAAGACGAGCGGATTGTCCGACGCGGCGTTCGCCTCGATCGCGAGCACGCGCGCAGCATGGCGCAGATTGTCGAGACACGCGCCCATCACCTGAGGGACGCAGCGGATCGAGTACGGGTCCTGCACACGACCGCAATGCACGTGCGAAGGCACGATGCCGCTGCCTTCGAGCAGCGCGCGCAAAGCCGCTGCGACGTCGATTTGCCCGGGGTGACCGCGCGCCGCATGAATGCGGGCGTCGAGCGGACGCACCGACCCCTTGATCGCTTCGAGCGACAGCGCGCTCGCGACGAGCGCCGCGGCGAACGCGTTCTCCGCCTCGAAGAGTGCCGCCAGCGCGAGCGACGTCGACACCTGCGTGCCGTTGACCAGCGCGAGTCCTTCCTTCGGGCCGAGCGTGAGCGGTGCGATCCCCGCGCGGCGCAGGCCGTCGCCGGCCGACATCGTTTCGCCGCCGCACGTCGCTTCCCCTTCGCCGATGAGAACGCGCGCGAGATGCGCGAGCGGCGCGAGGTCGCCCGACGCACCGACCGAGCCCTTCGACGGAATCACCGGCAGCACATCGGCGTCGAGCAGCGCGAGCAACGCGCGCACGACGTCGGCACGCACGCCCGAAAAGCCGCGCGCGAGGCTGAGCGCCTTGGTGAGCAGCACCAGGCGCACGACGCCGATTGCGAGCGGCGGCCCGACGCCCGCGCTGTGCGACAGGATCAGGTTGCGCTGCAGCTCGCGCAGATGATCGTGCGAGATCGGCGTCTGCGCGAACTTGCCGAAGCCGGTGTTGATGCCGTAGACCGCCTCGTCGCCGTCGGCGATGCGCTCGACGACGGCGCGGGACGCGTCGAGTGCGGAGACGACCGATTCGTCGAGCGCGACCGACACGCGCCCACGATAAACATCACGCAGCGTCGCGAGCGACACCGGCGTCGCGCCGATCGTAAGCGTTGGCGGCTTCGACATCCTGGATATAGTATGGACGAGCAGCCGCACAGGCGGCAAAGGCGACACCATGAACGACGTCTCCGCTCCGCTTCACGTCGCGCGTACCGTGCGCGCGCCACGCGGCCCGCAACGCACATGCGCGAACTGGCCGATCGAGGCCGCGTACCGGATGATCCAGAACAACCTCGATCGCGAGGTCGCCGAGAATCCGGACGAGCTCGTCGTCTACGGCGGCATCGGCAAGGCCGCGCGGAACTGGGCGTGCTTCGACGCGATCCTCGATGCGCTGCGTCGCTTGCAGCCCGACCAGTCACTTCTGATCCAGAGCGGCAAGCCGGTCGGCATCCTGCGCACGCACGAGGATGCGCCGCGCGTGCTGATCGCGAACTCGAACCTCGTGCCGAAGTGGGCGACGTGGGAGCACTTCGACGAGCTCGATCGCAAGGGCCTGATGATGTTCGGGCAGATGACCGCCGGTTCCTGGATCTACATCGGCAGCCAGGGCATCGTGCAGGGGACGTACGAGACGTTCGTCGAGGCGGGGCGGCGACACTGCGGCGGCGATCTGCGCGGGCGGTGGATCCTCTCCGCGGGTCTCGGCGGAATGGGCGGTGCGCAGCCGCTCGCCGCGACGTTCGCGGGCGCGTGCTCGCTGATCGTCGAATGCCAGCAGAGCCGCATCGACGCGCGGCTTCGCACGCGTTACCTCGACGAGCAGGCGACCGATCTGGACGACGCGCTCGCGCGCATTGCGCGCCACACGTCGGCTAAGCAGGCGGTCTCCGTCGGCCTGGTCGGCAACGCCGCCGAAGTGCTGCCCGAGCTCGTGCGGCGCGGCGTGCGGCCGGACCTCCTCACCGACCAGACGTCGGCGCACGACCTCGTGCACGGTTACCTCCCGCCGGGGTGGACCGTCGATCGCTGGCGCGCGGCGCAGGCGGATCCAGCGCAACACGGTGAATTGCGGGCGGCTGCTGCGCGCGGCTGCGCCGAGCACGTACGCGCGATGCTCGCGATGCACGGTGCGGGTGTGCCGACGTTCGACTACGGCAACAACCTGCGGCAGGTCGCGTTCGACGAAGGCGTGCAGGACGCCTTCGATTTTCCGGGCTTCGTGCCCGCCTACATCCGCCCGCTGTTCTGTCGTGGCAAAGGCCCGTTTCGCTGGGTCGCGCTATCGGGCGACGCGGGGGACATTCGCAAGACCGACGCGAAGATGAAGTCGCTCTTCCCCGACGACGCGCATCTGCATCGCTGGCTCGACATGGCGGGCGAGCGCATTGCGTTCCAGGGATTGCCGGCGCGCATCTGCTGGATCGGGTTGGGCGAGCGGCATCGCGCAGGGCTCGCGTTCAACGAGATGGTGCGACGCGGCGAGCTGTCGGCGCCGATCGTGATCGGGCGCGACCACCTCGACAGCGGCTCGGTCGCGTCACCCAATCGCGAGACCGAGGCGATGCGCGACGGCTCGGACGCGGTGTCCGACTGGCCGCTCCTCAACGCACTGGTGAACACGGCGAGCGGCGCGTCGTGGGTGAGCTTCCATCACGGCGGGGGCGTTGGCATGGGCTATTCGCAGCACGCGGGCCTCGTCGTGGTGTGCGACGGCAGCGACGCCGCGACGCGGCGCATCGAGCGCGTGCTGTGGAACGACCCGGCGACCGGCGTCATGCGCCACGCCGACGCGGGCTACGAGGATGCGATCGCGTGCGCGCGCGAGCAGGGGCTCGACATCCCGATGCTGCCCCACCTCTGACACTCCTCTGACACTCCTCTGACACTCCTCTGACACTCCTCTGACACTCCTCTGACACTCCTCTGACACTCCTCTGACACCGCGCCATGAACGACGTGATCCACCGGCAAACGATCTTCGACCTGCTGCGCCGGAGCGCCGCGCGCGAGCCGACGAAAACCGCGATCATCTGCGGCGACGTTCGCTGGACGTACGACGAGCTGCTCGACGTGACCGGGCGCGTCGCGGCGGGGCTGGCGGACCGTGGCGTGGTGAAGGGCGATCGCGTCGCGATCCTCGCGCGGAATTCGCATGCGTTCGTCGCGCTGCGATTCGCCCTCGCGCGGCTCGGTGCGGTGCTCGTGCCGATCAATTTCATGCTGAAGCCCGACGAGGCCGCGTACATCCTGCGGCACTCGGGCGCCCGCATGCTCGCGACCGATTCGGGCCTCGCCGAGTGCGCGAAGGCCGCAGCCGCGCAGGACACGAAGGTCGAGCAACTCGTGTGGCTGCCTTCGGAAGCGCCCGGCGAGCCGGTCGCCGGAATGCCGACATTCGACGCGTTGGCCGCGACGCGCACTCCCTTGCCCGACATCGCCCCCGCCGGCGCCGATCTCGCGCAGATCATTTACACGAGCGGCACCGAATCGTCGCCGAAGGGCGCGATGCTCACGCACGACGCGGTGCTGTGGCAGTACGTGAGCTGCGTCGTCGACGCGTCGATCGCGCGCGACGACCTGATGCTGCACGCGATGCCGCTCTACCATTGCGCGCAGCTCGACGTCTTCCTCGGGCCGGCGATCTACGTCGGCGCGACGAACGTCGTCACCGCGAAGCCCACGCCCGACAACCTTCTGCCGCTGATCGCGACGCATCACGTCACGTCGTTCTTCGCGCCGCCCACCGTCTGGATTTCACTGCTCCGCTCGCCGCTGTTCGACACGACCGATCTTTCGTCGCTCGCGAAGGGTTACTACGGAGCGTCGATCATGCCGGTCGAGGTGATGCGCGAGCTCGCACGTCGGCTGCCGAACGTTCGGCTGTGGAATCTGTACGGACAGACGGAGATCGCGCCGCTCGCGACGATGCTGCCGCCCGAGGACCTGCACCGCAAGCCCGGCTCGTGCGGTCGCACGGTGCTGAATGTCGAGACCCGCGTCGTCGACGATCGGATGCAGGACGTGCCGCGCGACAACCGCGCGGTCGGCGAGATCGTGCATCGCAGCCCGCAGTTGATGACCGGCTACTTCCGCGACGACGAGCGAACGCGCGCGGCGTTCAGCGGCGACTGGTTCCACTCGGGCGATCTCGCGACGATCGACGCCGAGGGTTACATCAGCGTCGTCGATCGCAAGAAGGACATGATCAAGAGCGGCGGCGAGAACGTGGCGAGCCGCGAGGTCGAGGAAGCGATCTACCGCAAGGACGGCGTCTCCGAGGTGGCGGTGATCGGGCTGCCGCATCCGCGCTGGGTCGAGGCGGTCGTCGCGATCGTCGTGCCGAAGGCCGGGGCGCCGCTCGAAGAAGGCGACGTGCTCGCGCATTGCGCGAACGTGCTCGCGTCGTTCAAAGTGCCGAAGCGCGTGGTGTTCGTCGAAACGCTGCCGAAGAATCCGAGCGGGAAGCTTTTGAAGCGCGAGCTGCGCAAGCAGCACGAGCGGTTGTTCGAGGCGGAAAGGTCTTCGGGGTCGGAGCTGTAAGTATTCGCGGTACGTCGCCGATACCTGAAGTTCTGACCTCGAAGGCCCGCGGAGGAGAACCTCGGCTGCGCGCAATTTCTCCTCCGACACCGATTCCCTAAAGCGTATAGCCGTTGCGGCGCAGCGCCTCGTCGACCCACGCGCGGTCGAGCGCGCCCCGCTCGATGTCCTTCAGCACGCGCGCTTCCTTCTCGCGAATGCGCCGCGCCGATGCGAGCACCGCTTCGGCGGCCGCGAGCGGCACCGCGACGACACCGTCGGCGTCGCCGACGACGATGTCGCCGGGATGCACGGGCATCCCGGCGAGCGCGATCGGCACGTTGACTTCGCCGGGGCCGTCCTTGTATGGACCGCGATGCGTGACACCGCTCGCGAACACGGGAAACGCACCGTCGCGGATTTCCGCCGAATCGCGAATCGCGCCCCAGATGACGAGACCGGCGATGCCGCGGCGCGCCGCCCATCCCGCCATGATCTCGCCGATGACGGCCTGATCGCGAAAGCCGCCAGCATCGACGACGATCACGTCGCCGGGCTGCGCCATGTCGAGCGCCTTGTGCACGAGCAGATTGTCGCCGGGCGCGGTCTTCACCGTGAATGCAGGACCGGCGAGCGTGCCGCCGCGATGCATCGCGCGCAGGTCGGGTCCCGCCGAGTACAACCGCTCCATGCTGTCGGACAAATGCGCCGTCGACGTCTGCGCGAACTCGGCGACGAGTCTTGCGTCGGGACGTGCGGACATCGGCAGGATGCGTTTCACGGAGTTCCTATCGAGCGGAGTGCTTCACGCGCGGGATCGGCGCGAGGTTCGTGTCACTGCAGCGATGCCACCTGAGGTGTGACGATCGACGCAGCGGACGCGCGCGTGCTCCCCAGCACGCGCTCGAGCGTTTCCAGATCGGCGGGCTTGACGAGGTGGTGATCGAAGCCCGCTTCGCGGCTTCGCCGCCGATCGTCCTCCTGTCCCCACCCGGTCAACGCGACGATCAGCGCCGTCGATCCGTCGGCGCGCGCACGGATCTCGCGCGCCACCTCGTAGCCATCCATCCCCGGCATGCCGATGTCGAGCAGCATCGCGGTGGGCTGGCACTCGGCGAAGCGCGCGATGGCGTCGCGGCCGTTGTACGCGACGCGCACATCGGCGCCGAGCAGCTCGAGCATCATGCGCAGGCTCTCCGCCGCATCACGGTTGTCGTCGACGACGAGGATCCGCTTGCCGGCGATCGAAATTTCGTCGAGATCCATGGCGCTCTCCGGTGCGATGGCAGCAGCGGGTGCCGCGATGCGCGGCAGGCGCAACGTGAAGCGCGAGCCTTGCCCGGGTCCTTCGCTCGTCGCGTCGATCGTGCCGCCGTGCATCTGCACGAGCTTGCGCCCGAGCGCGAGACCGATGCCGAGTCCGTCGGAGCCCTTGCCGGGACCGAACATGCGAAACAACGCCTCGCCCGAGCCTCGCTCGAAACCCGCGCCCTGATCGCGCACACCGATCTCGATCCACTGCGCGTCGGCGGTCGCGCAAAGGTCGATCCGGCCGCCGGGCGCCATGAACCGTGCCGCGTTGTTCAGCAGATTGGCGAGCACCTGCTCGAGGCGCACCGCGTCGCCATCGATCCATACGCTCTGCGGCGGCAGCGACACGACGAGCTCGTGCGCGGACGCATCGATCACCGTGCGACTCGTCTCGACGGCGTTGCGCACGATGGCCGCGAGCTCGACGGGGCCGCGCCGCAGCTCGAGCACGCCGTGGCGGATCCGCGACACCTCGAGCAGGTCGTCGACGAGGCGCGCCAGGTGATCGAGCTGGCGCTCCATCATCTCGTGCATCTGCGCGGTCTGCGACCCGGGCACGTCGGCCATGCGCGCGACGGACAGCGCGCTCGCCAGTGGCGCGAGCGGATTGCGCAGCTCGTGCGACAGCGTCGCGATGAACTCGTCCTTGCGCCGGTCCGCGTCGCGCAGCGCTTCCTCGGCCTGCCGGCGCGCCGTCACGTCGCGCGTGAGCGCGAGCTGCACCGTCTCGCCGCTCGGCAGGCGCAGCGGCACGCCGTGCGTCTCCATGTGACGGCGCTGGCCGGTGAGACCGATGATGTCGAATTCGAGCGTCTCGCGCGCGCCGTCGCAGACACGCTCGTTGAACGCGCGGTACGCATCGCGATGCTCGGGTGCCATCAGGTCGTATGTATTGCGGCCGACGACGTTGGCCGCGTCGCGCGCGCCGACCATCGCGAGACCCGACGGATTCATCTGCAGAAGCGTGCCATCGCGCGCGACCAGCTTCACGCACTCGGGCGAGTTGTCGACGACGGCGCGCAGATGTTCCTCGCGCTGGCGCACGCGCGCCTCCGCCGCCTGCGCGAAGCGCAGCCGTGCCTCGCTGTCCTGCAACGCCTGATCCGTCGCACGCGGGTCGGTCACGGCGATCAGCGGTGACGACCGGCGAGCATCGGCCGCGCCGCGACGACGTGCGGCGGACGCGCAGCATGGAAACGATCGCCGCGGAAGCCGGCGCGATGATGAAAGCGCGATTGCCTGATGACGACGACGTTCACCGGGTAGCCGAATGCGGGGCAACCGAACACGAGTGGATCGCACGGCGCGATATCGGGCGGTGGCGCGTAGGCGATCGGCGGCGGCGCGGGCGGCGTGACCACGACGACGCGCGGTGCCGCCGGTGCCGCGACCAAATACGGGGGCGGCGCTGCGCGTTCCTGTTGCTGGCCGCGCTCGACTTCCGATTCGAGCTCCGCGACGCGCGCCTTCAGCGCCTCCATTTCCGACGCCTGCGCGGCGGCGCGCGCCGCGTCGCTTTGCTTCTTCTGTGCCGGCGTTTGCGCGATGCGCCGCGCGTGCGCGTCCTGCGGCGGCTCGACGTTGCTGATGTTGACGCGGCCCGAGCCGTCGGTCCACGTATAGATGTCGGCCCAGGCGGGGACTGCGAGTGCGGCGGCGAGCGCGGCGACAGCGAAAACGCAAACGCGTCTCATCCTGCGATTCTAGGATTCCACGCGCCGCTTGGGTAGTGCCACGCGCACGGGCGCGACGAATTCCACCGTGCGAAACGCCGGCGCGCGCTCATTGGATTACCCTTCCGCGCTTTCGCGCTTCGGGGCTTGTTCGCCGCTCGAGGCGGCCCGGCACGCTCACGCCTTCAGTCGATAGCCGGTGTGGAAGATCCAGGCGACGAGCGCGAGGAAGATCGCGAGAAATGCGAGCGTCATGGCGAGGCTCACCAGCACGTGTACGTCGCCCAACCCGTAGAAGCTCCAGCGGAAGCCGCTCACGAGGTAGACGACGGGATTGGCGAGCGTCACCTTCTGCCAGAACGGCGGCAGCATGTCGATCGAGTAGAAGCTGCCGCCGAGGAACGTGAGCGGCGTGACGATCAGCAGCGGCACCAGCGACAGCTTCTCGAAGCCGTCGGCCCAGATGCCGATGATGAAGCCGAGCAGGCTGAACGTCACCGCGGTGAGCACGAGGAACAGGATCATCCAGAACGGATGCAGGATGTGCAGCGGCACGAAGAGCGCCGCGGTGCCGAGGATGATGAGACCGAGGATGATCGATTTCGTCGCCGCCGCGCCGACGTAGCTCAGCACGATCTCGAAATACGAGACCGGCGCCGACAGGAGCTCGTAGATCGTGCCGGTGAAGCGCGGAAAGTAGATGCCGAACGACGCGTTCGACACGCTTTGCGTCAGCAGCGACAGCATGATGAGGCCCGGCACGATGAACGCGCCGTACGGGACGCCGCCGACCTCCTGGATGCGCGAGCCGATCGCCGCGCCGAAGACGACGAAGTAGAGCGAAGTCGAGATCACCGGCGAGACGACGCTTTGCAGCACCGTGCGGCCGGCGCGCGCCATCTCGAAACGATAGATCGCGCGGATCGCGTAGTAATTCACGAGTGGACGAGGTTCACGAAGATGTCCTCGAGCGAGCTCTCCTGCGTCTCGAGATCCTTGAAGCCGATGCCGGCGTCCTCCAGGCGATCGAGCAGCGACGCGATGCCCGCGCGCTCGCGGTCGCTGTCGTACGTGTACTCGAGCGCATTGCCGCCATCGGCGAGTGCGAGATCGAAGCCGGCGAGCGATTCGGGAATGCGCTCGAGCGGCGCCTGCAGGTGCAGCACCAGTTGCTTGCGCCCGAGCTTTCGCATGAGCGCGACCTTGTCCTCGACGAGGATGATCTCCCCCTTGCGGATCACGCCGACGCGATCGGCCATCTCCTCAGCTTCCTCGATGTAGTGCGTCGTCAGGATGATCGTCACGCCGCCTTCGCGCAGCTCGCGCACGAGCCGCCACATGTCGCGGCGCAGCTCGACGTCGACGCCCGCCGTCGGCTCGTCGAGGAAGAGGATCGACGGCTGATGCGCGAGCGCCTTCCCGATCAGAAGACGCCGCTTCATGCCGCCGGAAAGCGTCATGATCCTGCTGTTGCGGCGATCCCAGAGCGACAGGTCGCGCAGCACCTTCTCGATGTGCGAGGGATCGGCCGGCTTGCCGAAGAGGCCGCGGGAGAGCGCGAGCGCGCCGAGCGGCGTCTCGAACGCGTCGGTCGTGAGCTCCTGCGGGACGAGGCCGATCCGCGCGCGCGTTGCGCGGTAATCGCGGACGATGTCCTTGCCGTCGACCTCGACGGTGCCCGACGTCGCGTTGACGATGCCGCAGATGATGCTGATCAGCGTCGTCTTGCCCGCGCCGTTGGGCCCGAGCAGCGCGAAGATCTCGCCGCGGCGAATGTCGAGGTCGACGTCCGAAAGGGCCGTGAAGCCCGACGCGTACGTCTTCGACAGATGACGGACGGAGATGACCGGCGTCATCGACCGCCGCGGCCGAACTTCCGTGCGAGCGCGTCGGCGCTGCGCGCGAGCAGCACCGTGTCGACGCCGACGGCGGTGAAGAGCGAGCCGGCGTCGAAACAGCGCTTCGCGAGCGCCTCGTCGGTGACGAGAATGCCGGGCGCCTTGCCGGCAGTGCGGATGCGCCGCAGTGCGTCCTCGATCAGCGGGAAGACCTTGGGATTCGCGACTTCGCCCGCGTAGCCCATCGAGGCGTGCAGATCGGCGGGGCCGATGAAGATGCCGTCGATGCCGTCGAGCGCGGCGATCGCCTCGACGTGACGCAACGCCGATTCCGTTTCGAGCTGCACGAGCAGGCACAGCTCGTCCTGCGCGCGCTTCGCGTAATCGGCGATGCGGCCGAAGCGCGTCGCGCGCGTCGAGCCGGCGACGCCGCGCACGCCACCGGGCGGATAGCGAATCGCGGCGACGGCCGCGCGCGCCTCGTCGACGTTCTGCACGTACGGAATCAGCAGGCTCTGTGCGCCGATGTCGAGCACACGCTTGATCGCGACGATGTCGTTCCACGGCACGCGCACGACGGCCGACGTCGGATACGCGGCGACCGCCTGCAGTTGGGTGAGCAGCGATTCGAGGTCGTTCGGCGAATGCTCGCAATCGAGGAGCAGCCAGTCGAAGCCCGCGCCCGCGACGATCTCGGCGCTGTAGTGGCTCGACAGGCTGCACCACAGGCCGATCTGCGGCTTCTGCGCGGCGAGCGCGCGCTTGAATGCATTGACGGGAAGGTCCATTGCACCGCCGTGAGGATCGAGGGCAAACCGTCATTCTCGCATCCGCGGTTGCCTCGGCCCTCCCCCTATGGGACACTGCACGCGCCGCGGACGATAACGATGCGTACGCACGAGCACGCGCGGCAGCCTGGCCATTCCGGAGGAAGCCCGATGAAATCATTCAGAGGAGTCGTTGCGCTCGTCGCCGCGCTCGGCGTGGCGCTTGGCGCGTCGGTCGCGCCCGCGCAGGAAAAATATCCGTCACGCCCCGTCACGATCATCGTGCCGTGGGGACCCGGCGGCGGCGCCGATCAGCTCGGACGCCTGACCGCGAAGCTGCTCGAGCCGATGCTCTCGACGTCGTTCCCCGTCGTCAACACGCCGGGCGCAACCGGTGCGACGGGCATGGAGAAGCTCCTCACCGACCAGGCCGACGGCTACGCGATGGCGATCTACATCGCCGACACCAACGCGCTGCTCGCCGGTCCGAATCCGCGCTGGAAGCTTTCCGACATCCAGCCGGTGGCGGTGATGATGCAGGTGCCGTCGTTCCTGTTCGTCGCGCAGAACAGCCCGATCAAGGACTGGGCGCAGTTCGAGAAGGAGGCGCGCGCGAAGCCGAAGACGCTGAAGGTGGCGACGCTCGGCTACGGCAGCGT
>DASTIY010000139.1:0-7689 GCA_035717085.1 Casimicrobiaceae bacterium
GCGCAGGTGATCCAGAAATCGTCGAACATCGGTGCGGCGAAGATCGGTTTGTCGCTGCCCGCGAAAGAGTTGTGGCGCATGTATTCGGAAGCGGGCTTCGGCACGACGCCGAAAACCGGATACCCCGGCGAAGTCGCAGGACGACTGCGCGCGCCCTCGTCGTGGAAGCCCATCGAGCAGGCGACGATGTCGTACGGCCACGGCGTGTCGGTCAATCTCGTGCAGCTCGCACGCGCGTACACGATCTTCGCCGACGACGGCGAGCTGAAGCCGGTGACGCTGTTCAAGACCGACGCGTCGGTGGCCGGCCGGCCGGTGATCTCGGCGAAGACCGCGCGCGAAGTGCGCCATATGCTCGAACTCGTGACGCAGCCCGGCGGCACGGCGCCGCAGGCACAGATCGCCGGCTATCACGTCGCGGGGAAGACGGGGACCGCGCGCAAGGTCGAGGGCCGCGAGTACACGCGCAAGTACATCGCATCGTTTGTCGGAATGGCGCCCGCGTCGAACCCGCGGCTGATCGTCGCGGTGATGATCGACGAGCCGTCGGGTGGCGATTACTACGGGGGCAGCGTCGCGGGGCCGGTGTTCGCGAACGTGATGGGCGGTGCGCTGCGCATGCTCGCCGTGCCGACCGATGCGCCGTTCGACAACGTCGTGCTGCCGCCGCCGGGGACGGGCGCCGTGGAAGAGGAAACATGACTTTGATGAGCGCCAGCGAGGCCGACGCGCTCGTCGCGAGCCTGCCTCCACTCGCCGGCATCACCGCGGACAGCCGCGAGGTGACGAACGATGTCGCCTTCGCGGCGTACCCCGGCACGTCGCGCGATGGCCGGGCATTCATCCCGGACGCGCTCGCAAGTCATGCCGCGGCGATTCTCTATGAAGCGCGCGATTTCGACTGGGACGACGCGTGGCGCGCGCCGCACGTCGGCGTGCGCGATCTCAAATCGAGCATCGGCCCGATCGCATCGTCGGTCTACGGACATCCGTCGCAATCGCTGTGGATGGTCGGCGTGACGGGAACGAACGGCAAGACGTCGTGCGCCTGGTGGATCGCGCAGTCATTGACGAAGGCGGGACGTCGCGCCGCGCTCGCGGGCACGCTCGGCAACGGCTTCGTCGACGCGTTGCAGCCGTCGAGCAACACGACGCCCGACGCGTGCGTGATGCAGCGCTCGCTCGCGCAATGGCGGCGTGCGGGTGCGGAAGCGGTCGCGATGGAAGTGTCGTCGCACGGGCTCGACCAGCGTCGCGTCGACGGCATCGCCTTCGACGTCGCGCTCTTCACCAACCTGACGCGCGACCACCTCGACTACCACGCGACGATGGACGCCTACGGCGCGGCGAAGGCGCGGCTCTTCGCGTGGCCGGGCCTGCGCACCGCCGTCATCAACGAAGCCGACGCGTTCGGTCGCGAGCTCGTGCAGCGCACCCGCGCGCGCGGGACGCAGGTCGTCACGTACGGTACCGACGACAGCGATATCGCACCGACACGCGTCGACATGACCGGCAGGGCGATGGTCCTGCAGCTTCGTACGGCGCGTGGCGACGGCTCGCTCGCGGTGCCGCTCGCCGGCGCGTTCAACGTGCAGAACGTTTGTGGCGTGCTCGGCGTGCTGCTCGCGAGCGACGTCGGGCTCGACGACGCGCTGCGCGCGCTTTCGCTCATCACGCCGCCACCGGGGCGCATGCAGCGTTTCGGCGGCGCGCACGAGCCGCTCGTGATCGTCGATTACGCGCACACGCCCGATGCGCTCGAAAAAGTGCTCGCGGCGATGCGTCCGGCGGTCGCGGCACACGGGGTCCTCGTCTGCGTGTTCGGCGCCGGCGGCGACCGCGATCGCGGCAAGCGCGCGCCGATGGGCGAAGTCGCGGCGCGGCTCGCCGATCGCGTGATCGTGACCAGCGACAACCCGCGCGGCGAAGACCCGCAGGCGATCGCCGACGCGATCGGCGAAGGGATCGCGCAGGTGCGCGACGAGTGGATCGTGGAGCTCGACCGTGCACGCGCGATCGCGCAGGCGGTTCGCGATGCGCGCGAAGGAGACGTCATCGTCGTGGCGGGGAAGGGACATGAGGACTACCAGGAAGCGAACGGTATTCGGCGAGCGTTCTCCGACGCCGCCTGCGTCGCGGAGGTGCTTTCGCGCCGGAGGGCCCGATGATGGATACGGCGATGGCCGCAGGCGCGGTCGGTGGATCGATCATCGGCGCCTGCGTGCCGTTCGTTCGCGTCACGACCGATACGCGCGCACTCGCCCCGGGCGATTTGTTCGTCGCGCTGCGTGGTGAGCGCTTCGACGGCCACGATTTCGTCGCGCAGGCGATCGCGGCGGGCGCCGCGGCCGCGATCGTCGAGCGGACGCGCGCGGCGTCGCTGCCCGGCAATCTCATCGCCGTCGACGATCCGCTGCGCTCGCTCGGCGCGCTCGCACGCTACTGGCGCGCGCGCTTCGCAATTCCGGTCGCGGGTGTGGCGGGGAGCAACGGCAAGACGACGACGAAGGAAATGACCGCGTCGATCTTTCGTGCGGCGGCCGGTCCCGACGCCACCGCGTCCACGCCGGGCAACTTCAACAACGCGATCGGGCTGCCGCTGGCGCTGCTCGCGCTGCGTCCGGTGCATCGGCTCGCGGTGTTCGAGATCGGGATGAACCATCGCGGCGAGACACGGGAACTCGCGGACATCCTGCAACCGACGATTGCCGTCGTGACCAATGCGCAGCGCGAGCACCAGGAGTTCATGCGCAGCGTCGACGAGGTCGCGGCCGAGCACGCCGATCTCGTTCGTGCCTTGCCGCGCGACGGCGTCGCGGTCGTCGACGCCGACGATCCGCGCTCCAGTGTCTGGCGCGATGCCGCGGCTGCACGCAATGCACGTGTCCTCGATTTCGCACTGGACGGCACCGCGAGCGTCACCGCGCGGCACGCCGCGCACGACGAAGGCAGCGCGCTCGACCTCGTCACGCCGCTCGGCAATGCGCGGGTGATGCTGCACGTCCCCGGGCGTCACATGGCGCGCAACGCGCTCGCCGCGGTCGCGGCTGCGATCGGCGCGGGCGTCCCGCTGACCGCGATCGTCCAGGGCCTCGAGGCGTTCCGGCCGGTGCGCGGGCGACTCGCGACGCTGACGACGCCGACCGGCGTGCGCGTGATCGACGACACGTACAACGCGAACCCGGATTCGGTGCGCGCGGCGATCGACGTGCTGGCCGCACGCGCGGCGCCGCGCGTGTTGATCCTCGGCGACATGGGTGAAGTCGGGACCGAAGGGCCCGAGTTCCACCGCGAGATCGGCCGCTACGCCAAGCAGGCGGGAATCGAACGCCTGCTCGCCGCCGGCGTGCAAGCGCGGGAGAGCGTCACCGCGTTCGGCGCGGGCGCCGAGCATTTCGACGACGTCGACGCGCTCGCGACGCGCGCCGTTTCCAGCATGCCTGCGAACGCGACGGTGCTGGTGAAGGGCTCGCGCTTCATGCGCATGGAACGCGTGGTCGCGGCGCTGACGGGAACGGCGACGGGAGCTTCGCACTGATGAAAGGACCCCCACGCTCGCTTCGCTCGCTGCCCCCTGTGGGGGCGCGTCAGTGGCTTGGGGCGGCCCGGCGCCACTGACATGCTGCTCTGGCTCACCGAGATGCTGGCCCGCGAAGTCCGCACGTTCAACGTGTTCGGTTACATCACGCTGCGCGCCGTGCTCGCGATGATCACGGCACTGCTGATCTCGTTCGCGGTCGGGCCGCGGATGATCGCGTGGCTCACGCGCATGCGCATCGGCCAGGCGGTGCGCGACGACGGGCCGCAAACGCACTTGACCAAGGCCGGCACGCCGACGATGGGCGGCGCGTTGATCCTCGTGTCGATCGCTGTCACGACGCTGCTGTGGGCGGATCTCGACAACCGCTTCGTCTGGGTCGTGCTGCTCGTGACGCTCGGCTTCGGCACCGTGGGCTGGGTCGACGATTGGCGCAAGGTCGTCGCGCGCAACCCCAAAGGGTTGTCGGCGCGCCAGAAGTACGTCTGGCAATCGGCGATCGCCGTGATCGCGGCCGTCTATCTCGCGTTCTCGGTTTCCGCGGCCGACAACTCCACGTTCCTCGAGCACTTCGTCGCGTGGGTGAGAAGCGGCTTCAGCGCGGGACTGTCGCCGAAGGCCGACCTGATCGTGCCGTTCTTCAAGACGATCTCGTATCCGCTCGGCGTCTGGGGCTTCATGGCGCTGTCGTACTTCGTGATCGTCGGCACGAGCAACGCCGTCAACCTCACCGATGGCCTGGACGGGCTCGCGATCATGCCGACGGTGATGATCGGCGCGGCGCTTGGCATCTTCGCGTACGTGAGCGGCAATGCGGTGTTCGCGCGCTATCTGGGCTTCCCGCACATTCCCGGCGCCGGGGAACTGGCGGTGATCTGCGGCGCGATGGGCGGCGCGGGCTTGGGCTTTCTCTGGTTCAACGCGTATCCGGCCGACGTGTTCATGGGCGACGTCGGCGCGCTCGCGCTCGGCGCTGCGCTCGGCGCGATCGCGATCATCGTGCGCCAGGAGATCGTGCTTTTCATCATGGGCGGCGTGTTCGTCGTCGAGACGCTGTCCGTGATGATCCAGGTGGCGTCGTTCAAGACGACGGGACGGCGCGTGTTCCGCATGGCGCCGCTGCATCACCACTACGAGCTCAAGGGCTGGAAGGAGAACCAGGTCGTCGTTCGCTTCTGGATCATCACCATGCTCCTCGTACTTTTCGGTCTCTCGACGCTGAAGCTGCGATGAGCGCGACGCGCGAGATGGAACATCGAGCGGAGGCCCGAAGGGCCCGACGGCGCGCGATTCGCTCGAGGCCGACGCTCCGATCATCACACGGCCTGGATGGTCCAAGGAGGCCGAGGCGATGAGAACCAAGCGCTACCAAGGCCGCAAAGCGATCGTGCTGGGCCTCGGCAAGACCGGACTGTCGCTCGCGCGCCATCTGGTCGAGCACGGCGCGAACGTGCGCGTCGCCGACACGCGCGACGATCCGCCGAAGCGCGACGCGCTCGCCCGAGCGCTACCCCAAGTCGAGCTCCTCACCGGCGACTTCTCCGACGCCACGTTCGCCGGCGCCGACATGATCGCGATCAGTCCCGGCGTCGCGCAGCGGCATCCCGCGATCCAGGCCGCCGTCGCCGACGGCGCGGAACTCGTCGGCGACATCGAGCTCTTCGCGCGCGCGTTGCCGGCCGATCAGAAGGTGCTCGCCATCACCGGCACGAACGGCAAATCGACGGTGACGGCACTCACCGGTGCGCTGACGACCGCAGCGGGATTGACGACGATCGTCGCGGGCAACATCGGCAACGCCGTCCTCGATGCGCTCGAACCGATCGAAGCCGGCGCGCCGTGGCCGAACGTGTTCGTGCTCGAGCTTTCGAGCTACCAGCTCGAGACGACCGACTCGCTCGCACCCGTTGCTGCGGCGGTGCTCAACGTCTCCGCCAATCACATGGACCGCTACGCGGGCATCGCCGATTACGCGGCCGCCAAGGCGCGCATCTTCACCAAGGCGAGCGTGCAGGTGCTCAATCGCGACGATCCGATCGTGCGGCTGATGCGATTGCCCGGGCGCACGGCGCAGACGTTCGGCGCCGCGGTGCCTCTGTCCGAAGAGGAGTGGGGCATCGTCGCACGCAACGACGGGACGTGGCTCGCGCGCGGCGGCGACCTCGTCATGCAGACGTCGCGTCTGACGCTCGTCGGCGGCCACAACGCGCAGAACGCGCTCGCCGCGCTCGCGCTCGCGTCCTCGCTCGCGAAAGTGTCCCGTCCCATGCTCGACGCACTGGCGGCCTTCCGGGGCCTGCCGCATCGAATGGCGCGCGTCGTCGAAGCGGGCGACGTCCTCTTCGTCGACGATTCGAAGGGCACGACGGTCGCGGCGACGCAGGCCGCGCTGGCCGGCATGGATCGGCCCGTCGTGCTCATCGCCGGTGGCGACGGCAAGGGGCAGAGCTTCGTGCCGTTGCGCGAAAGCGCCGAGCGCACGTGTCGCGCGGTGCTGCTGATCGGCCGCGACGCGCCGCAGATCGAACGCGCGCTCGCCGGATCGACGGTACGCGTCGAAAGCGTCGGCACGCTCGACGCCGCCGTCGCGCGCGCGATCGCGATCGCGCGTCCGGGCGACGTCGTGCTTTTGTCGCCCGCGTGCGCGAGCCTCGACCAATTCCGCGACTACACCGAGCGCGGCCGCCGTTTTGCGGATCTCGTCCGCGCGCAGCTCGCCGAGGGCGTCGATGCGTAAGCGACTGCTCGCGACGGCGACCGCGGGCGTGGGCCGCGTGCCACTGCATCCGCTGCCGCGCGATCCGCGCGCGATGCTGACGTGGGACGCGTCGCTCGCGTGGTGCACGCTGATCCTGCTCGCGCTCGGGCTGGTGATGGTCTATTCGGCGTCGATCGCCATGGCGGAAGCGTCGTCGCACACCGGTTATCGCGCGTGGTACTTCCTCGCGCGCCACGCGGTGTTCGTGGCGATCGGAGTGGTAGCCGCGTTCTTCGCGTTCCAGGTGCCCGTCAAGGTGTGGCGCCGCGTGGCCGTCTGGTTCTTCGTGATCGGCGCGGTGTTGCTCGTGCTGGTGCTCGTGCCGGGCATCGGCAAATCGGTGAACGGGTCGAAGCGCTGGATCTCGCTGCTGGTCGTGAACATCCAGCCGTCCGAGTTCATGAAGCTCGCCGCCGTGTTGTACGCGGCCAGCTACGCGGTGAGAAAGGCTGCGTTCCTGCACGCCGAGCAGCCGCTGCGGCAGACGCTCGTGCGCGGCTTCGCGCCGCTCTCGGCGGTCATGGTGCTGATCGGCGGCTTGCTGCTGCTCGAGCCCGACTTCGGCGCGTTCGTCGTGATTCTCGCGATCGCGTTCGGCGTCCTGTTCGTCGGCGGGCTCGACTGGCGTCTGTTCCTGGGCCTCGCGCTTTTGCTGCCGGTCGCACTCGCCGCGATCCTCGTCGCTGCACCGTATCGCGTGCAGCGGCTCACCAACTTCCTCGATCCGTGGTCCGACCCGTTGCACAAGGGCTATCAGCTGTCGCATTCGCTGATCGCGTTCGGACGCGGCGAATGGCTCGGCGTGGGATTGGGCTCGAGCGTCGAGAAGCTGCTCTACCTGCCGGAGGCGCACACCGACTTCCTGCTCGCGGTGATCGCCGAGGAGCTCGGCTTCGTCGGCGTCTTCACGGTGATCGCGCTCTTCGCGTGGCTGCTCTTCCGCGCCTACGCGATCGGACGTCAGGCGGCGCGGTTGGACCGGCCGTTTGCCGCGCTCGTCGCGCACGGCATCGGCGTGTGGATCGGCGTGCAGACGTTCATCAACATGGGCGTCAACATGGGCGTGCTGCCGACGAAAGGCCTCACGCTGCCGCTGCTCTCGTTCGGCGGCAGCGGCATCGTCGCGAACTGCATCGCGATCGCGATCCTGCTGCGCATCGATTGGGAGAATCGCCGCATCCTTCGAGGATTCGTAGGATGACGGCGACGGTGATGATCACCACCGGCGGCACGGGCGGCCACGTGTTCCCGGGTCTCGCGGTCGCACGCAAGCTCGTCGCGCGCGGTTGCCGCGTGTTCTGGCTCGGGACGAACGAAGGCATGGAAGCGCAGCTCGTGCCGGCGCATGGCGTCGAGTTCGAGGCCGTATCGTTTCGCGGCGTGCGCGGCAAGG